>NZ_JASCOR010000286.1 GCF_029959445.1 Stenotrophomonas sp. PS02298
GGCTGACGCCGCTCCTACAGAAGGGTTTATCTGTAATGCCTCTGCCGAGCGTGGCTCGGCACTACAAAAGACGAGGGCGCCATCGGCGCCCTCGTCTGCATTCCTTCAATCCGTTGTGCTTACAACCGCACCAGCAGGTGCTTGGCCATGGCGCCGTGCAGCTTGCCGATGCCACGTGCCAGATGCAGCGTGCCGAACAGCAGCAGCACGCCTACACCTAGCGACACCGGCCACAACCAGAACGGGTTGCCGATATTGACGCCGTCGATCCAGATCCCCATCGGCATGTTGGAGAACAACGAAACCAGCGGTGCGAATACCAGCGCCAAGGAGGTCGACAGCAAGGTCGTCGCCACCGTGAAGTACAGCGTGCCCAGTGGCAACATCAGCACGAAGTACAGCATCGTCAACCAAGTGCGGCCGTCCGAGAACATCGCACCGATGCGCTGCAGCCAACCCTGGCTGCGATCGGTATAGGTCGGGCGGCGCGGCATGCGCACGCCCAGCATGGTCTCGATGATGCGGCCTTCAACCAGCGACAACACCCGCACCGAGCCCAGGAACAGCAGCAGGACCGGAATACCGATGATCACGATCAGCAGCGATAGCGACAGCGACAAACCGGTGACCACCCAGGTGAAGAAGAAGATGCCGGTGGCCAACGACAACAGCATGTAGAACAGCGCGCCATACGTGTGCGGGTCCATCGCAACACCGAAGAAACGCGCCAGCAAGGAGCGCGGAGCAGGCTCGCGGACCGCCGCCGCGACACCTGGCTCGGCTGGCGATGCAGCGGACTCCGCTGCCACCGCTGCAACAACCGGTGCCACCCGTGCCGGCGGCCGCGGTGTCCGCAGTGCGCGATTCACCGTCACTTCGGTTTCGCGGTAGATCTCCGCAACCTCTTCAGGCGCGCCGTAACTGCCAGCGACACCGGCAATCACCTCGGCCTCGCTCTTGCCCGGCTGTTCGGCCAGCTCCGAGCGCAGGTATTCCTCGGCGTCATACAGCGCGTCCTGGATCATCGCCAGGTCAGCGCCGCTCAATGCGGCACGCAGCTGGTCCAGGTATTCGGGAATCGTCGTCGGCAGCGGCCGTGCGTTGAATTCACTAGTCATCAGTTGACTCCTTCCAGTACCGACTCGACCGAGTCGCGGGTGGCATTCCAGGCAGCGATCCATTGCCGCAGGGCGGCACGACCGTCGTTGTTGATGCGGTAATAGCGCCGCGGCGGTCCGGCCACCGACGGCTCCACATGGCTTTCCAGCAGGCCAGCGCCTTCCAGGTTGCGCAGCACCGGGTACAAGGCGCTCTGCTTGCCGCTCAGCACGCCATCCCCAACCCGCTCCAGCTCCTTGGCAATCAGATAGCCGTAGAGCGGCTCCGGCGCCTTGGCCAGCACCGCCAGCAAGGCCAGCGACACCGTGCCTGTGCTCAATTCCTTCTGGAACTTGCGCAGATATGCATCCAATTCAGTCATGGCCCTCACTCCTGCCGACTAACGTTAGGTAGATACTAGTGTTTAGTTCGCTATAGTGAATATGCCGGTAGTCACCCCCACCTCGGTCATGAGGCTGGCGGGCGGCACGGGCAATCGCGCAGAATCGGGCCACACCCAACTGGAATGCGCCCGATGACGCTACGTCCCTGCCTGCTTGCGCTGGCTCTGTCGCTGTCCCCGCTGCCGCTGCTGGCGGCCGACGCCCCCGCCAAGTACCGCAGCGCGCAGGAAATCATCGATGCGGCGCCGGCCAACGACTGGCACACCCCGGCAGCGGAGAACACGCTGTACATGGATCTGGAGGGCGGCCGCGTCATCATCGAGCTTGCCCCGCAATTCGCCCCCGAGCACGCCGGCAACATCCGCACCATGGCCAGGGAGCACTTCTGGGACGGGCTGAGCATCTACCGCTCGCAGGACAACTTCGTGGTCCAGTTTGGCGACGCCGATGCCGACGATGCGGCCAAGGCCAAGTCGATGGGCAGCGCCAAGAGCCACCTGCCAGCGGAGTTCCTACGCCCGCTGGAAGGCCTGGCCCTCACCGCCCTGCCCGACCGCGACGGCTGGGCGGCCAGGACCGGCTTCGTCGGCGACTTTGCGGTCGGCAGCGATGGCAAGAATGCCTGGCTGGCGCATTGCTACGGGGCGCTCGGTGCTGGCCGCAACAACGACGAAGACAGCAGCATCGGTGCGGAACTTTATGTGGTCACCGGCCAATCACCGCGCCAGCTGGACCGCAACATCACCCTGGTGGGCCGCGTGCTCAAGGGCATGGAACTGCTCAGCTCGATCAAACGCGGCCCGGACCCGATGGGCTTCTACGAAGACCCCGCGCAGCGCACGCAGATCAAGGCGATCACCCTGGCCAGCGAACTGCCCGAGGCTCAACGGGTGAACCTGCAGGTACTGCGCACCGACTCGAAGACCTTCGCCGATGCGGTGGAAGCGCGACGTAATCGCGTGGACGGTTTCTACAAGCGCGCCGCCGGCCATATCGACCTGTGCAACATCCCGTTGCCGGTGCGCATCCGGTAAAAGAGCGAACCATGTAGTGCCGAGCCATGCTCGGCAGGGGCCTTCCCGGTAAATCCCCTGCCGAGCATGGCTCGGC
>NZ_JASCOR010000287.1 GCF_029959445.1 Stenotrophomonas sp. PS02298
GCCGAGCCATGCTCGGCAGAGGCTTCACCGATAGAGCCCCAATGCCGAGCATGGCTCGGCACTACAGTTGAAGCGTTACCGGCAATGCCCCAATGCCGAGCATGGCTCGGCACTACAGTTGAAGCGTTACCGGCAATGCCCCAATGCCGAGCATGGCTCGGCACTACAGGGACGCTTCAGGCGCCGTAACGCGTCTTCAACATCGCCCACGCCGAGCGCAATGCCAGCGCTTCACCACCGGCCGGGCGGCCCGGGCGCTCGCCGTCGTTCCAGGCGTAGACGTCCAGATGTGCCCACACTTGGCCTTCGTTGATGAAACGCTCCAGATACAGCGCTGCGGTCACCGAACCGGCCATGCGCGAGCCGGCGTTGGCCAGATCGGCAATGCCGCTGTTGAGGTAGCGCAGGTAGGGGCGCCACAACGGCATGCGCCAGACCGGGTCGCGGGTGCTGTCGCCCGCCTGCAGCCACTGGTTGGCCAGGGTGTCGTCATTGGCGAACAAGGCCGGTAGGTCCGGGCCCAGCGCGATGCGTGCGGCACCGGTAAGGGTGGCGAAATCGAGGATGGTGTCCGGGTTCTGCTCGCTGACGTAGGTCAGCGCGTCGCACAGCACCAGGCGGCCTTCGGCGTCGGTGTTGTCGATCTCCACGGTGAGGCCCTTGCGGGTGATGATCACTTCGCCGGGACGGAAGGCATCCGGGCCGACGGCGTTCTCCACCGCAGCCACCACCAGGGTCAGCTGCACCGGCAGCTGCTGCGCCATCACCAGGCCCGCCAGGGCGATGGCGTGGGCGGCGCCGCCCATGTCCTTCTTCATGTTGCGCATGCCGTCGGCCGGCTTCAGGTCCAGGCCGCCGGTGTCGAAGCACACGCCCTTGCCGACCAGTGCCAGATGCGGTGCACCGGCATTGCCCCAGCGCAGCACGATCAAGCGCGGCGCGCGATGCGAGGCGCGGCCAACCGCGTGGATGGTGGGGAAGTTCATTTCCAGCAGTTCGTCGCCGGCAATCACTTCCAGCTCGCCGCCATGGGCTTCGACCAGATCGCGCGCGGCGTCTTCCAGCTGCTGCGGGCCCATGTCTTCGGTCGGCGTATTGACCCAGTCGCGCACGCGCAGGCAGGCGGTCACCACGTCCAGCGCTTCGGCGGCAGGCGTTGCCAGCAGTTGCGCGGCCGGGCGCGCCAGCTTGCGGTAGCGGTCGAAGCGGTAGCTACCCAGGCCCCAGCCGATCTGCAGGTTGGCGCTGCTGCTGGCGTCCAGCGCGTTGGCAACCTGCCAGGTGGTGCCGGCAGGCAGCGCGAACGGTGCATGCGCGTAGGCGTAGGCATCGGCATGATCGCCAACGCCGAGCACGGCGCCGGCAATGCCGTTGTCGCCGGGCAACAACAGCACGCTGTTTGGCGCGGCGTTGAATTGTTGTGCTGCGGCCCAGGCCTGCACGGCGGCAGGCTGCTGTGCCTTCCACGCGGCAAAGCCGTCGCGGTCCAGCACGTACAGCGGCAGGGCGTTGCTGGAATCGGTGGTGTAAGCGGTAATCGGGGTCATGGTGTTCTCTTGCGTCTGCTGGCGGCCGTGGGCTTAGCGCTGCGGGTTGGAGGCGTTGCCATCCAGCCAGTCGGCCAGTCCGGTCAGGGTGTCGAACTGCAGGTCAGGCTGCAGTTCGGTGTGGGTCCATGAATGTTCTTCGCGGTTGATCCAGCAACCACGCAGGCCGGCGCGCATCGCACCGGCTACGTCCATCTCGGCGTGATCGCCGACGTGCAGTACCTGCGCGTGCTCAACGCCAAGGCGTTCGCAGGCGGCATGGAAGATGCCCGGGTCCGGCTTGGCTGCACCGAATTCGCGTGAGCCCAGCTGGAAGGCGAACAACTCGCCGATGCCAATGCGCTGCAGGTCGGCATTGCCGTTGCTCACTGCTGCCACCGGCACGCGCGCGGCGATGCGGCGCAGTGCGGCCAATGCATCGGGGTAGAACTCGACCTGGTTGCGCGCGGCGTAGAACGCTTCGTAGGCCGGGTCGAGCAGGTCCATGCTGGCACCACTCTTTTCCAGCGCTTCGGCCAAGGTCAGCCGGCGCAAGGCGCTGAGGTCATAGTGCAGATGCGGGTTGTCGCGGAACGAGCGTTCGCGCAGCTCACGCATGGCGGCGACCGGGTACATGCTGGCGGTCGCCGGGCTGTGCTGCAGCATCCAGTCGTGCAGCACCTGGTCGATGCGGGCACCGATGGGGGCGAACGGCCACAGGGTGTCGTCCAGATCGAGGGTGATGGCGAGTACGGGGAAATTCATCCGGCCATTTTACGCCAAGCCCATGAGCCGGGCCTGTAGGGGCCGTGGCTGCCCGCTTTTGTAGGAGCGGCGTCAGCCGCGAAGCCGGCACGTCATCAGTTGGCATGGCCCCGGATTGCTGCAGCGGCGTAGCCCGGGTAAGCGCAGCGCACCCGGGAAGTGGGCGTGCGCTGATGTCTGGCGTTGTCTGCAAACGGTCCCGGGTGCGCTGCGCTTACC
>NZ_JASCOR010000288.1 GCF_029959445.1 Stenotrophomonas sp. PS02298
GCCGAGCCATGCTCGGCTGGGGCTCTACCGGTAAGGCCCCGGCCGAGCATGGCTCGGCACTACAGCCTGGGGTTCGCTTGGAAAGCCCCTGCCGAGCATGGCTCGGCACTACAAAAGCCCCGTACCGAGCATGGTTCGGCACTATAGCTGCGCCTTTGGCGCGCTTACATGTTGCGGCGGTACTCGCCGCCCACGTCGTACAGGGCGTGACTGATCTGGCCGAGACTGTGGGTCTTCACCGCTTCGATCAGCGCTTCGAACACGTTGCTGCGGTCACGCGCGGTCTTCTGCAGATAGCCCAGACCGTGGCCGTCGTGCGCTTCGCCATCCGCCACTGCGCCTTCGACCTCATGCGAATGCGAGGTCTCGCCTGCCGGTGCCAAGGCGTTGCGATTGCGCTGCCAGGTGTGCACGTTCTCGATCTGCTGGCCCTTCTCTTCCTCGGTCGAACGGATCAGTTCGATCTCGGTCGCCACTTCGCCGGCATGCTCCTTGGGCAGGAACATGTTGACGCCGACCAGCGGCAGGCTGCCGTCGTGCTTCTTGTGCTCGTAGTACAGCGACTCTTCCTGGATCTTGCCGCGCTGGTACATCGTATCCATCGCACCAAGCACGCCGCCGCGCTCACTGATCGCCTCGAACTCCTTGTAAACCGCCTCCTCGACGATATCGGTCAACTTGTCGACGATGAAGCTGCCCTGCCACGGGTTCTCGCAGAAGTTCAGCCCCAGCTCCTTGTTGATGATCATCTGGATCGCCACCGCGCGGCGCACGCTCTCCTCGGTCGGCGTGGTGATCGCCTCGTCATAGGCGTTGGTGTGCAGGCTGTTGCAGTTGTCGAACAGCGCGTACAAAGCCTGCAGCGTGGTGCGGATATCGTTGAACTGGATTTCCTGCGCGTGCAGCGAACGGCCCGAGGTCTGGATGTGGTACTTCATCATCTGCGAGCGCTCGTTGGCACCGTAGCGCTCACGCATTGCACGGGCCCAGATGCGGCGAGCCACGCGGCCGATCACCGTGTACTCCGGGTCCATGCCGTTGGAGAAGAAGAACGACAGGTTGGGCGCGAAGTCGTCGATCTTCATGCCACGCGCCAGGTAGTACTCGACGATGGTGAAGCCATTGGACAGGGTGAAGGCCAACTGGCTGATCGGGTTCGCACCGGCCTCGGCGATGTGATAACCGGAGATCGACACCGAATAGAAGTTGCGCACCTTGTGGTCGACGAAGTACTGCTGGATATCACCCATCATCCGCAGCGCGAACTCGGTGGAGAAGATGCAGGTGTTCTGCGCCTGGTCTTCCTTGAGGATATCGGCCTGCACGGTACCGCGCACCGTGGACAGAGTCTCGGCCTTGATCCGCGCATAGGTCTCTGCGTCCACCAGCTGGTCGCCGGTGACGCCCAGCAGTGCCAGGCCCAGGCCACTATTGGTCGGCGGCAGGTCGCCGTGGTATTGCGGGCGTGAGCGGCCTTCGAAGAGCTTGGCGATCTTCTCTTCCGCCTCGGCCCAGCGCGCGGGATCTTCCTGCAGATACTTCTCGATCTGCTGATCGACAGCGGTATTCATGAACATCGCCAGGATCATCGGTGCCGGGCCATTGATGGTCATCGACACCGAGGTGGTCGGCGCGCACAGGTCGAAGCCGGAGTACAGCTTCTTCATGTCGTCCAGCGTGGGGATGTTGACGCCGGAATTACCGATCTTGCCGTAGATATCCGGGCGCGGCGCCGGGTCTTCGCCATACAGGGTGACGCTGTCGAAGGCGGTGGACAGACGCGCGGCCGGCTGGCCAACGCTCAGGTAGTGGAAGCGACGGTTGGTGCGCTCGGGCGTACCTTCACCGGCAAACATGCGGATCGGATCTTCGCCGCTGCGGCGGTACGGGTAGACCCCGCCGGTATAAGGGTAGGAGCCGGGCAGGTTTTCCTTCTGCAGGAACACCAGCAGCTCGCCCCAGCTACGGTAGGTGGGCGCGGCGATCTTGGGGATTTGCTGATGGCTGAGCGATTCGCGGTAGTTCTCGACGCGGATGGTCTTGCCGCGCACCTGGTACTCGTTGACCGGGTCGGTGATCGATTTCAGCCGTGCCGGCCACTCGCGCAGCAGGCGCAACGCATCGGAGTCCAGCGACTGCACTGCATCGTTGTAACGCTGGCGCAAGGTACGGATGCTGTTGTCGACACCCGCGTCAGTGAGTGCGTCGCCTGCGTACAGGTCCAAGGCACCCGGCTGCGCTGCATCCCCCAGCTCCTTCAGCGCCTGCCAAAGGCTCTGTGCACGCTCGGCCACTTCTGCCTGCGATTCGATGCGGGCGTTGATACTGCGGCCCTGCTCGGCGATCTCGGCGAGGTAACGCACGCGACTGCCCGGGATCAGCACCGTCGCGCGGGGCTCCTTGAGGGTCGTGTCGATGTTGGGGACAAGGTTGAAGCCGGGATCAAAACCGGGGTCAGAGTCCGGTTTTGCATGCAAAACCGGAC
>NZ_JASCOR010000289.1 GCF_029959445.1 Stenotrophomonas sp. PS02298
GAGCCATGCTCGGCATGGGCATTTCAGGTAAAGCCTCTGCCGAGCATGGCTCGGCACTACATGTCGTTGCCCACGCAACCACACCCACGCTCCAGCCCAGGCCTCTGGCACACTCGCACTTCCACCAACACGGAAGTCGCCGCCATCGCCCGCCAGATCCCCCGCGCCCGCATCGCCGCCTTCGCGCTCACCGCCCTGAGCAGCAACGCCCTGGCCACCGACACCTTCATCGCCCGCGACCACGTCAGCGATGGCACCTTCACCACCGGCATCGAAGGCCCGGCGACCGGCCCGGATGGCGCGTTGTATGTGGTCAACCTCGGCAAGGACGGCACCATCGGCCGCGTCGATGAAACCGGCAAGGCAACGCTGTTCCTCACCCTGCCCGAAGGCAGCATCGGCAACGGCATCCGCTTCGGCAGTGATGGCACGATGTATATCGCCGACTACCCACGCCACAACATCCTGCGCGTGGCACCAGGCTCAACCAGCGTCAGCGTGTTCGCGCACCTGCCCGATGCACACCAGCCCAACGACATCGCCCTCGCCCCCGACGGCACGCTCTACGCCAGCGATCCGAACTGGTCCAGGGCCGATGACGGCCAGCTGTGGCGCATCGACCGCGATGGCAGTGTCCACCTGCTCGAAACCGGCATGGGCACCACCAATGGCATCGAGGTCAGCCCCGATGGCCAGCGCCTGTACGTCAACGAAAGCGTGCAGCGCACTGTCTGGGTCTACGACCGCGCCGCCGACGGCAGCATCAGCAACAAGCGCCTGCTGATCCGCTTCGATGACCACGGCATGGACGGCATGCGCTGCGACGCCGACGGCAATCTCTATATCGCCCGTTACGACGCTGGTGTGATTGCGGTGGTGGCGCCGGACGGCAAGCTGCTGCGGGAAGTGCCGCTCAAGGGCCGCAAGCCCAGCAACCTTGCCTTCGGTGGCAGCGATGGCCGCCAGGTCTTCGTCACCCTGCAGGACCGGGGTGCGGTGGAAACCTTCCAGGCCGACCGCCCCGGCCGTGAATACGGCTTGCAAGCACCAGCCAAACCCTGAAGGCGCCAGTCTCAGCTGCTGCAATCCATATCAGGCATGCTGTAGGCCATGGGAGGAACCGCAATGCACAGCATCGAACTGAAGGACCCGGCCGGCTTCGGCAATGAGTTTCTACGGCTGACCCTGATGCAGGGTTTCCAGTCGCTGACCAAGCGTGACCTTGAACTGCTGATCTTCGTATTGATCGAACGCGACGGCGCCATCAATCGCAGCGACTCCAATGCTGCCGTCGCCCTGCAGCTACGGGTTACCCCCGCCAAAGTCAAAGGCCTGCGTCGCGATGGCTATGCACGCTGGCGGGCTTTGGTACCTGAAGAAGGCGACAGTGCCCTGCAGCGCATCGTCGCGGCGGTGCTGACCGAGGCCAACCTGCGCTCCGGGGCAAAGCACGTCAGCGAGCGCAGCCGCAAGGAAGGCTTCCTCGCCATCCGCATCGAGCATCCCGACGATGCCCAACGCTTCGAGCAGGCCATCCTCGATGTCGGCGCGATCCCGGTTTACGAACGCAACCGCGAAGTGGTGGCGGTGCGTTTCGACACCCTGCTCAACATCGCCGAACGCTGGAACTACCTGCAACCCGATCCGCAGGCCACGCTGGATGCCTTGAAGAAACTGGCCCCGGCCTCGGAAGAAGTCGCCGACCTGCTGAAGAAGGATGTCACCCAGCTGCGTTGGGTCGACCTGCGGCGCGCGCTCAACAGCCTGGGCGCGAAGGCGATCAGTTCCACCGCCGAAGGTGGCTTGAAGGGCCTCCTGAAACTGGTCTTCCCGTTCATTCCGGGCTGAGCGGTTGGCCCGTTCAGCTGCAGCGCACTACCATCACCATTGCCGCCACCCGCGTGGCGGAACCTGCTTCCACCATTGATGAGTCGTGCCATGCCCGCGTTTCGTATTGCCCTGCCATTGGCGTTTGCCATCCTGCTGCCCATTGCCGCCAACGCCCAGACCGTGCCGCGCCCTGAGCCTGCGGTCAGCATGCCGTTGAACGATGTGCCGGTGCATGTGCGCGAGCAATCGCTGTCCACCGGCAAGGTCACCCATTCCACGCAGATCCTGATGCCTACCGATCAGGCCCAGGTCACGGTGCGTTCGATCCAGCCGGACAGCGTGATCGGCAATTACCGCATCGACTTCGACGCGATGGATGTGGATGGCGATGGTTTCATCAGCCGCGAGGAAGCGCAGGCCAATCCGGCCCTGGCTGACGAATTCAATGCCTTGGATACAGCGCGGCGCGGCAAGCTGTCGCGCGAACAGTTGGCAGGTTGGCTGCGCTGACGCTGCACCTGTAGTGCCGAGCCATGCTCGGCAGCCGCTTCACCTGTAGTGCCGAGCCATGCTCGGCAGCCGCTTCACCTGTAGTGCCGAGCCATGCTCGGCAAGGGCTTTACCGGTAACGCCCCTTGCCGAGCATGGC
>NZ_JASCOR010000028.1 GCF_029959445.1 Stenotrophomonas sp. PS02298
TTGATTAAACGTCTGCAAGATGGACAGTCATCCATTCCTGCAGGCGTCCTCACAAGATACCTGCGCATACTTTCAAAGAACTTCGAATCAGGCCTCAGCGCCTTCTTCGTAGGCTGCGACGTTTCCGCCGTAGCGAGCCGCCCATTATAGCCGGCTTTTCTGCTTCGTCAACACCTTTTTTGAGAGGTTGTTGACTCGGCGGCTTCAAGGTTGAGCCCGAGGGCTTTTCGTCGAAGCGAGCCGCCTATTATGGCAGGCTTTTTGTTTCCGTCAACACCCTGTTTCGAGGTTGGTGACGTCGTTTCTTGGTGTCGGTCACTGCTGTGATCGGCGCCGTGAAGCGAGGAGGTGGATTCTAGACATCTTTGTGAAAATCGCAATCACTTTTTGTTGCAGAGCGACAAATCGGGGGTTGGGGCCAGAGTCGGCAAAGTGCGGCGGTGCCTTGCTCCTGCTTTCGCTCTTTTGTCGCCCACTACTTGCTGATGATCAGATCTGGAGCAAGGGCCGATGCCTTGCTGGGCAGGTGGTGCGGAACGCTTGGTTCACCTGGTTGGGCGCTGCCCAGCTTCAACGCGAAGAGCTGCCCTCACCCCAACCCCCGCTCCGCGCCCCGGCCCTTACGCTGGCGCAAGGGCGTTCGATGGGCAGCGAACCAATGGTTCGCAAGCTGCCCCTCTCACCCCGCGAGCGGGAGAGGGGCTATTGCTCCCCTACTTTTGTCTGCGACCTTAGAGCGGCTTGCTGGGCCACAATGCGGGTTGATCCGTTGCACCTCCATATAGATGACCAATCCGGCTCCGCGTTCGTTCTTCCGTGATCTCTCGCTGCCTGCGGTGGTTGCAGGCTTCATTACGGTGCTGGTGGGCTTTGCCAGCTCAGCGGTGATCGTGTTCCAGGCCGCGCAGGCCGTAGGTGCCGGGCAGGCCGAGATTGCGTCGTGGATGTGGGCGCTGGGCATCGGCATGGGCGTGACCTGTATTGGTCTGTCACTGCGCTACCGGATGCCGGTGGTGACGGCTTGGTCTACCCCGGGCGCGGCAATGCTGGTGGTCGGGGCAACCACGCTGCCGCTGTCCGATGCGATCGGTGCATTTGTGCTGGCCGCTTTGATGGGTGCGTTGGCCGGTTTCTCGGGGGTGTTCGAGAAGGCGATGCGAAGGATCCCTGTGTCGCTGGCCTCAGGCATGTTGGCCGGTGTGCTGCTGCGCTTTGGCCTGGATGTCTTTGTATCGGTGAACACCCAGCCGTTGCTGGTGCTGTTGATGTTCGCCACCTACCTGGTGGGGCGGCGCTGGTTGCCGCGCTACGCGGTGATTGCGACCTTGCTGGTGGGTGTGGCGGTCGCCAGCGGCAAGGGGCTGATGCATATGGAACAGGTGCAGCTGCAGATGGCGCTGCCGGTGTTCACCATGCCGACGCTGTCCTGGGCGGCGCTGTTCGGCATCGCCCTGCCCTTGTTCATCGTGACCATGGCCTCGCAGAACGTGCCGGGCGTGGCGGTGTTGAAGGCCTCTGGTTATGACGCGCCGATATCGCCGGTGATCGGCTGGATCGGCGTGGTCAACACGGTGCTGGCGCCATTCGGTGGCTATGCCTTGAACCTGGCCGCGATCACCGCGGCGATCTGCATGGGCCGGGATGTGCATGAGGATCCGGCGCGCCGTTACACCGCTGCGGTGAGTGCTGGCGTGTTCTACATCGTGATCGGCTTGTTCGGGGCGACGGTTGCGGCGGTGTTCGCGGCGTTCCCCAAGGAGTTGATTGCGACGCTGGCCGGTATCGCCCTGCTCGGCACCATCGGCAACAGCCTGGCGGTGGCCTTGAAGGAAGAGGCCGAGCGCGAGCCGGCGCTGGTGACCTTCCTGGTGACGGCATCGGGATTGTCGATGGCGGGTATTGGCTCTGCGTTCTGGGGGCTGGTGGCCGGCGTGATCACCTTGCTGGTGCTGCGTCGGCCCACCGCCCCACGCTGAAAGCGCGGCAGAGCTACCCGGCTTCAAGCCAACCCGACCCACACACGCAACGCCACCGCCGCGGCCAGGCCTGCGACCAATACCGGGTAGCTGGTGCCGCCACGGCGCTCCAGCTCGCTGCCGACGCGGTGCTCGGCACCGGGATGGGCATGCTCGACCTTGCGCACCAGACGCTGGCAGTGCCGCAGGTACAGGGCGTTGGCCACCAATCCAAGCCCGGCCTTCAGCACGAAGAAAACCGCATAGATCACGGCTTGCGGTGCACCAGCCAAGGCAATGACGAAGGCCAGCGTTTCGCTGACGACGAAGAACAGCAGTGCCACGAGATACATCTTGCGGAACAACAGCCAGTACACCCCGAACAGGAAGGCTGGCCAATGCCATGGACGGGGAGGCAGTGGGTGCGCGCTATGCAGGTTCCAGCGTCGCTGGTAGATCTCGAAGTTGTCGCCCACCGCTCGCTTCAGGCGTGCGGTGCGCTGCTCCAGCGATACCGGTTCACTGACTGCGCCGGTACCCACCAACGGTGCGGCATACGGGTTGCTCGAATGCCGCGTCGATATCTCGTCCAAGGGGTAGTCCTTTGCGATGGGCAGTACCGCGCTTACAACGGCTTCACCTCGAACACCTGCTTGAGGACGTGGCGTCCGCCGGGCGCCAGCTCGATCACGTCAGGGCCGGCGTTGGCGGCCTCCACGCAGACGTAGTTGCGCCACGCTGCACCGATGTCGTCCATCTTCGCGGCACCGGCTTCGCCTGCATTCCAGACCACGGCAGTGCGGCTGCCGCTGGTACTGATGTCGATGGCCCGCTTGAAGCCCGGGTCGCGCAGCACGTAATGACCACCGGCCTGGGTGTAGAGGCGGTCGCTGCGGCCGGGGTCACGCGGGTCACGCAGGTTCCAGTCACCCTTCTGCACGTGGGCGTTGCCGCTGTCGAGCTTGTCCAGGTAGGTGAGTCCATCCAGCCCGGTGACATCCACCTTCAAGGCGTCGCTGACATTGAAGTAGTTGTGCAGGGCCTGGGTGAAGCTGGTCGCCTGGCTGCCGGTGTTCTCGGTGACCAACTCCTGCTCAAGGGTGCGGCCGATGCGCACCACCATCTGCAGGCGCAGCCCGAGGTTGTCCATCGGCGGCGGTGCAAGGGTCAACACCACGCTGCCATCGGCTTCGCGACGGGCGTTGCGCAGCTCCCAGGCAACAGTGCGCACGAAACCATGCGCAGGCACGTCGTTACCCTGCCCTTGCCGCGAGAAATACGGCCAACATACCGGCGCACCGCCACGGATGGGCGTGGGCGGCTGCTTGGCGCTGGGCGAGAGCCACATCACGTCCTGGTCACCATTCGGCACGAAGGACAGCAACTGGCCACCAAACACGCTGATGGCGGCGGTGGAGAACGGGGTTTCCACCTTCCAGGCGCTGAACCCCTTGAAGTCGCCTGTGCTCAGGCCCTGCACATCCTTCATTGAAACGCTGCTCCGTACGATCGGTGATTGGACAAGTTGCTGGTAATTGGGCGGCAGCTGGAACGCCGTCGGCTGCGCCGGCTTGGCGCTGCGCAGTGCCTGCAGGATGCGGGTGCCGGCACGGCCGTCTGCGTTCTTCCAGCCGAGGCGCTGCTGCTCGACCTGGATGGCGCGGCGGGTGGCGGTGCCGACCATGCCATCGGCGCTGCCGATATCGTGCCCGCGCGCGAGCAGCAGGGTCTGCAGTTCGCGGCGCTCGTCGCGGCCGATACCTGGGTCATCGGTGGGCCAGGCCGCGCTCAGACCGCTGCCGCCGCGCAGGCGGTCGGCCAAGGTGGCGATCGCCAATGCGTAGCTCTCGGCGGCGTTATAGGAATAAATCGCGTCGTAGTTGCGGAACACCAGCAAGGCCGGCCCCTTGGCACCGGCCGGCAGCAGCAAGGCGGCATTGCTGTCGTCGCCGATGGCCGCTACCTGCAGCGCTTTGCCGTCGGC
Organism: Stenotrophomonas sp. PS02298; assembly: GCF_029959445.1. GTDB lineage: Bacteria > Pseudomonadota > Gammaproteobacteria > Xanthomonadales > Xanthomonadaceae > Stenotrophomonas. The sequence continues at coordinate 3,940 of NZ_JASCOR010000028.1, forward strand.
CAGGGTGATACCCAGCGCGCGCCAGTCCGCCAACGGTTTGCGCTTGGTGCGGCCGGCAAGTGCGGCGTTGAAGTTGGCCGGGATGCGGACTTCCACGCCCCACGGCTGGCCGGTACGCCAGCCCGACTGCTTCAGGTAATTGGCGGTGGAGGCCAGCGCATCGGGAATGCTGGCGACCAGGTCACGGCGGCCATCGCCGTCGCCGTCCACCGCGATGCGGGCGTAGGTGGATGGCATGAACTGGGTGTGGCCGAAGGCGCCGGCCCAGGAGCCGGTCAGGCCATTCGGGTTCAAATCGCCTTTGTCGATCAGCCTGAGCAGGGCCAGCAGTTCGCCCTTGAAGAAGGGCTGGCGGCGGCCGTTGCAGGACAGGGTGGCCAGCGACTGCAGCAACGGGCGCTTGCCGAACACGCGACCATAGTCACTTTCCACGCCCCAGACCGCGACGATGGTGGCCGGGTCGACACCGTACTGGGCACTGACCTGGTCCAGCAGCGCACGGTGCTGGCTGAGCAGCGCGCGGCCATCGGCGATACGACGGCTGTCCACCAGCGAGGCCAGGTAGTCCCAGATCGGGGTGGTGAACTCGGGCTGCGCGTCGAGCAACGGCAGCACACTCAGGTCGGGCGTGATGCTGCTGAAGACCTGATCAAATTTTTCGCCGCTGATGCCCTGGGCAACGGCAGCGGCCTTGAGTGAGGCGCCACAGCTGCCGAAGTCGGTGATTGCGGCCTGGGCAGGGATGGCCAACGTGAGCACCGCCATCGTGGTGCCTGCACGCAGCAGGTTGATCGGGTTCATCCATACGCTCCTTGCACTGGAGCTTGATGATAAGCGGTGTGGTTGCGTTTGGTTGTGGGAGCGGCGTGAGCCGCGAGGCTGAAGGTGTCTGGGGAGGCGAAAGCCAAAAGCACCCCTCCCCAGCCCTCTCCTGCGCGTAGCGCAAGGGAGGGAGCGGAAGCGTAGTGCCGAGCCATGCTCGGCAGAGGCTTCACCGGTAGGGCTCCAGCCGACGATGGCTCGGCTCCACTAGGGATCGCTGCCGCTGCCGCTGCCTCGCCCCGCCGCGCGGGAAGCCGCGTGCTTCAGCCGGCTGCATCCAGGTAATACCAGCGCCCGTCGATGCGCTGGAAGCGGCTGTGCTCGACCATCTTCACCGCGCTGCCACCGCCTACGCGATAGCGGGCGGTGAACTCGACTTCAGCTGTGTCTTCGCCGGTGACTACCTGTCGCTTCACGCTCAGGCCCAGCCATTGCGTGCGCTGGCCGGGAGCGTCTTCCAACGAAAGCGTGGCCGGGCGGGTGTCCGGGTGCCAGCTGGCCAACAGGTAGTCGACGTCCTTGAGTACATAGGCGCTGTAGCGCGAACGCATCAGTGATTCGGCGTCCGCCGCGGCCTGGCCGGCGTGGTAACGGCCACAGCAGGCCGCGTAGGCCTGGTCGCGGCCGCAGGGACAGGGAGTAGTTGGAGATATCTGCATCGCTGCATTTTCATCCACGGACGCTGCGGTTCCAAGCGATGGCCCGACGCTGAGCGTATGACGGCGCATCCTGCGCCGGCGTTGCCATGCTGGCGTTGTTGCCACCCGGACCGTCGTAGCCACTGTACCCATGGCAGCAACCGGCGTCCGTGTCGCCATGGTCGGCACACGAATGGCGCTGCCGATGGCACGCCATTGATCCGCAAGCCTTTCCTTGTGCTGCTGGTGATGTTCATCGCGCACAAGGCAAGGGACAGCTTGGGTGGCGTGTAACCACGCGGTTTGTGGACAGTTGCCTGCACATTGTTTTCTTGCCGATTCACGTCACATATTTGCGCGACTCCCGCCAACCCCCGGATGGGGCAGCCATGAAACGCCGCCATGTGATCGCTGCAATTTTCTTGCTTGCGGGCTTGCTGCTGGGTTGTCTTCCCGTGTTCTACGCTTTGCATCAGGCACGACAACAAGCCATCGGCGACAAGTACAGGGAGCTGGATGATGTGGCACTGGGGCTTGATCGGCGCGTGCGCAATGCACTCGTCATGCTGACCAGAATGCATGCCGAAATGTCGGCCAGGGGTGAGGCCGCGTGCAGCCCTGCGGGCATCCGGCATCTGCAACAGGTAGCGGCGCGAACCCAGATCTCCATCGCGGCGTTGTATCTGGAGGACCATCGCGTGGTCTGCTCCTCCAGCGATCCGCTGATGCAGCAATTGGTGCTTGGGCACGCGTCACCGAAGCGCGCCGACGGCATCCGTGTCTTTTCCGATGCGCGGCTGCCCGGCGTGCGTGACCGCAGCTATGCGGTATTGGAGAAGGAAGGCTATGCATTGTTGGTATACCCGGAGGGCGTGATCGCGCCGTTCGTCCGTGCCGACCTGTCATTGGGCCTGTTCACGCCCCGCAACGGCCTGTACAGCGTCCGCAACGGCGGCGTGCTCGATCACTGGGCATCCTCCGCCAGCACTGCGCGCGCATCGAGCCGTTTTCTGGATGCCGATGCGGGTTACCTGGTGGTACGGCACATCATGCAGGGCGGAGACGACGGCGTGATCGTCGCCACGCCAATTGCCACCATCGATGCCCGCATGGCCCGGTTCGGGCGTTGGTTCATTCCGGCCGGCATCGTGATCGGCTTGAGCGTGCTGGCGAGCGTGCTGCTGCTCAGCCGGCATCAGCTATCACCGCGCAACCAGTTGCTGCGTGCGCTCGGAAAAGGTCACTTCTACCTGCTGTACCAGCCGCTGATCGATCTGCACGATGGCCGCTGCATTGGCGCCGAGGCATTGCTGCGTTGGCAGTATGAGCAGGCCACGGTACTGCTGCCTGACCGTTTCATTCCGATCGCTGAAGAATCCGGGCTGATCCAGCAGATCACACGGCAAGTGCTGCAACTGGTGGAAAAGGACATGAGCAGCTTCCTGCGCCGCATGCCGACCTTCCGCCTTGCGGTGAACCTGGCGGCCAGCGATCTGCAATCGGAACAGACACCCGGGCTGCTGGGCGAGATGCTGCAGAACATCGGCCCGGGCTGTGGTCAATTCGTGGTGGAGGCCACCGAGCGAGCGCTGTTGGAAGAGACCAGTGCATTGAGCGTGCTCGACGCGATCCGCGCACTGGGTATTGAACTGGCCATCGACGATTTCGGCACCGGCTATTCCAGTCTGGCCTACCTGGCCACCTATCCGTTCGACATCCTCAAGGTGGACAAAAGCTTCACCTCCACCGCCTGCACCCAGGCGGTGACCAGCCAGGTGGCTGAGCACATTCTCGACCTCGCCCACACCCTGGGCATGCAGACCTTGGCCGAAGGTATTGAAAGCACGGAGCAGGCTGACTTCTTCCGCTCCCGTGGGGTGTTGTATGGCCAAGGCTATCTGTTCGGCCGGCCGATGAGCGCCGAGGCGCTGTTCCAGTTTGTGGCTGCCGACACCCGTGCATACCAACCTGCGCTGCATGGGCAATTGCCGCGCGGCCCCGTTCCAAGCGATACACCGCCGCACTGAGCGTATGCTGTCGCGCCCTGCGCCGGAGTTGCCATGCTGGAGTTGATCCCCCCCGAACTGCCCTGGCTGCTGGTCATCGCCTTCATCGCGGGGCTGGTGGATGCGGCGGTCGGCGGTGGTGGTCTGATCCAGTTGCCGGGTTTGTTCACTGCCCTGCCGCAGCAGACACCAGCAGCCCTGCTCGGCACCAACAAGTTCAGTTCGGTGTTCGGTACCGGCGCCTCGGCATTGCGCTATGCGCGCGCGGTGCGCTTCCCGTGGCGGCCGGTGCTGTTGGCAGCCGCCGCCGCATTTGCGTTCTCCTTCCTCGGCGCCACCGCGGTGACGCTGCTGTCCAAGGAGGCGGTACGGCCATTGGTGCTGACCCTGCTGATCGTGATGCTGGGCTATACGCTGGCCAAGAAGGACTTCGGTGCGCTGCACCGGCCACGCGAGGTTGGCCGCCGGGAGTTGCTGATCGCGCTGGCGATGGGCGGGGTGATCGGTTTCTACGATGGTTTCTTCGGGCCGGGCACCGGCAGCTTCCTGATCTTCCTGTTCGTGCGGTTCTTCGGACTGGACTTCCTGCGTGCCTCGGCTGCCTCCAAAGTGGTCAATCTGGCGACCAACGTGGCAGCATTGTCGTTCTTCGTGCCCAGCGGCAATGTGCTGCTGGCGCTCGCCATTCCGATGGCGGCGGCCAATGTGCTGGGCGCAGTGACCGGCACCCGGCTTGCCCTGCGCGGTGGCACCCCATTGATTCGCAAGCTTTTTGTGGTCCTGGTAGTGGTACTGATCACACGCATGGCCTGGGATACCTTCAGCGCCGCGTGAAGCCGGCTTGCACATAGATAAATATCAATCGCTGGAAATTTTTGATGTACGTCACATAGTGATGCAGTAGGTAGCCAACCGGGGATGGCGCATCCATGACAAAACGTTATCGAATCGCAGGGTTGCTGCTGCTCGCCGCAGCGATACTTGCCTGTGTCCCGGTGGTTTACTCGCTGCACCAGGCGAGAAAACAGGCCATCCGCGAGAAGTACGTGTTGCTCGATGACGTCTCGACGAGCATCCGCCGCGAGGTTGCCGGCACCATCGATGTGATCGAACGCTTGAGCACGGAAATGCGCAGCAGCGGGGATACCCCCTGCAGCCCGGAAGGGCTGCTGCGCATGCAGCGCTTCGGTATCAGCTCGCACATCGTCAAGAGCACGCTGTACCTGCAGGACGGCAAGGTCGCCTGCTCCTCCGGCGGCGCACTGATGCGGCAGATCGTGCTGCCTCGCCACCCCCTGCGTGCAGCTGACGGCGTGCTGGTCTACACCCAGGTGCAGGTGCCCGGCTTGCCAGAGCGCGAGTACGTGATCCTGGAAAAGGACGGCTACGCGCTGCTGGTCTTCCCGGACGGGCTGATCTCCCCGTTCGCCCGCCCCGATCTGTCACTCGGCCTGTTCAACAGCATGGACGGCCGCTACGCCGCGCGCCAGGGCACGCTGCTGCCAAGCTGGACCACGACGACGGCGGACAAGAACAACGACGGCCACTTCACGGATGCCGAAGCGGGCTATCTGGTGGTGCGCCGCGTACTTCGCCCGGGTGGCACCGGGGTGATCGTGGCCACACCATTGGCCACGATCGATACGCGCATGGCCCAGTTCGCGCACTGGTTCATCCCGATCGGCATCATCGCCGGGCTGGCGGTGCTGGGGATGGCGCTGATGATGATCCGCCGCCAATGGTCGACCCGTGCCGAGTTGCTGCGCGCCATCAACAACGGGCACTTCTTCCTGATGTACCAGCCGGTGTTCTGCCTGCAGGACGACACCTGCATCGGTGCCGAGGCGCTGCTGCGTTGGCAGCACGAGGACGGCACCGTGGTGCCACCGGACCACTTCATTCCCTTCGCCGAGGATGCCGGGCTGATCCAGCTGGTCACCCGCCGGGTCCTGGAACTGGTGGTCCAGGACCTGAGCGGCTTCTTCCGCCAATACCCGCGCTTCCGCCTCGGCGTGAACCTGTCACCACGCGACCTGCAATCGATGGACACCCCCAGGCTGCTGGCGGATATGCAACGCGCCATCGGTCCCGGCAATGGCCTGTTCGTGGTGGAAGCCACCGAGCGTGGCCTGCTGGAGGAAGCCAGCGCTCAGGACGTGGTGGCGGCGATCCACGCAATGGGCATCGAAATCGCCATTGATGACTTCGGCACCGGCTATTCCAGCCTCGCCTACCTGACCACCTATCCGTTCGACATCCTCAAGGTGGACAAGAGCTTCACCTCCACCGCCTGCACCGAAGCGGTGACCAGCCAGGTCGCCATTCATATCATCGAGCTGGCACGCAGCCTGGGCATGCAGACCCTGGCGGAAGGCATCGAGACCCAGGAACAGGCCGATTTCTTCCGTAGCAACGGCGTGCTCTACGGGCAGGGTTATTTCTTTGGCCGGCCGATGCGTGCAGCCGATCTGAGTGCTTTCGTGCCGCGGCATACCCGTCCCGGGCAACATGCCGGAGTTCAGCCGCCGCTGAAGCACACCCCCGCTGCTGCACTGGATTGATCCGGCGCAATGCGCCTGTAAGGCAAACGCGGGAGCCTAGCCATATGCGGAATGACCGCAGTTGTGGAAGCTTCCCATGCAACAGGATTTTGCCGGCCGCATTGCGCTGGTTACCGGTGCCGCCTCCGGAATAGGAGAGGCGGTGGTGCGGCAACTCGCCGCGCGCGGCGCGCAGGTGTTGGCCGCCGATATCGACGGCGATGCTGCCACCGCCGTGGCCATGTCACTGGGCGAGCAGGTGCACGCCCTGCAGGTGGATGTCAGCGACCCGGACGCGGTGCGGCTGATGGTCAACGCCTGCAACGAGCGTTTTGGCGGCCTGCACCTGGCGGTCAACAATGCCGGCATCAGCGGCGCCAGCCTGCAGACCGCCGACTACCCATTGGAAGAATGGCACCGCGTGCTCGGGGTCAACCTGCACGGCGTGTTCTACTCGATGAAGTACGAAATCCCCGCGATCCTTGCCAGTGGCGGCGGTGCCATCGTCAACATGGCCTCGATCCTCGGCAGCAACGGCTGGGCCGGCGCGGCCGCTTACGTGGCGGCCAAGCACGCACTGGTCGGCATGACCAAGAGCGCGGCACTGGAATACTCCGCGCGCGGTATGCGCATCAATGCGGTAGGTCCGGGCTTCATCGATACTCCGTTGCTGCAGAGAATGGACGAGCGCGCCCATGCCGGGCTGGTGGCGCTGCATCCGGCAGGCCGCCTGGGCACGGCGGAGGAAGTAGCGGCATTGACCTGCTTCCTGTTGTCGGACAAAGCGTCGTTCATCACCGGGAGCTACCACTTGGTCGATGGTGGCTATTCAGCACGATGAGGTGATGTAACTACCGTTTCAGTGTGCGGATTCAGGCTCGCGTTGCGGCGTCGCCGCTTGTTTGCTCCTAACGAATTGCTTACAAATCGGCTACGCCCGTCATGGTGGCGGGCACGTAGTCCGGCAATCACCAGGAGCATTCCGATGACGTTGTTACCGCTACGCCCGCGCCGCCTGAGCCGCGCTGTCCGCTTGTCATTGTTGTGCCTGCTGCCCGGCGCGGCCTTCGCGCAACAGGCGCCAGACAGTACTCCCAAGACCCTGGACAGCATTCAAGTCACGGGTACCCGCATCAAGAAGGCCGAACTGGAAACCCAGGTTCCGGTGCAGGTACTCAGCCGCGAAGCCATCGAACGCACCGGTTACAGCTCGGTCGCCGACGTGGTCCAGCACCTCACTGCCAGCGGCGCATCGCTGAGCACCAAGCTCAACTCCAGCGGCAACTTTGGTTTTCCACCTGATGGCGGCGGTGTCGGCGCCGGTGCGGCGACGGTGGACCTGCGTCATCTCGGACCCAAGCGCGTGCTGGTGCTGGTGGACGGCATCCGCTGGGTCAATGAATCCTCCGGCTCGGGCGTGGGCTCGTCGGTGGACTTGAACACCATTCCATTGGCAATCGTCGATCGCATCGAAGTGCTGGAAGACGGTGCCTCCTCGATCTACGGTTCCGACGCGATTGCCGGCGTGGTCAACATCATCACCAAGAAAGGCGCCGAAGGCGGACACGTCGAGGTGCAGTACGGCGACTACAACCTCAAGGGCGGCGACACCAGCAGCATCGACCTGAGCTTCGGCGGCAGCAGTGAACGCGCGCAGTGGATTGTTGGAGCGTCGTGGTTCAAGCAGAAGGAGATCAGCTCGTCCGAATACAAGTGGGCGACCGAACCAGTACCAGGCACCGGCCTGGCCAACGGCAGCTCGGCCACGCCAGGCGGCCGCACGGTGTTTGCGCCGCCGGACGGCAACAATACGTACGGCGGGCTGTGTCCGCTCGGTCAGGACGCTGCCGGCAATCCCATCCCCGGTTCGGCGACCTGCAACATCACCTTGCCCAATGGCGCCAACTTCGCCAACGGGGCCGCGTTCCCCGACGACTTCATCCGCTTTGGTACCGCCAACCGATTCAACTTCGCACCCTACAACTTGTTGCTGACTCCCAACGAGCGCAAATCGGTTTTCGGCCAGGTGCGCTTTGAATTCACCCCGAATGTCAGCGGTTGGTTCCGCGGTTTGTACAGCGAGCGCGAGTCCGCCAACCAGGCCGCACCGGAGCCGATCTTCCTCGGCACTGATGCCGGTGTGTACAACGAATGGGCCGAAACCAAACTGGTCATCTCGGCCAACAATCCGTACAACCCCTTCGGCTTCGACCTGACCACGATGGGGGCCAATCCCAATCTGTTCCTGCTCGGCCGACGACCGGTGGAAGGCGGCCCGCGCCGCTACGAGCAGGACGTCAAGACCTGGTACGCCGCCGGCGGACTGGACGGCATCTTCGAGGTCAACCAGCGCACCTGGAACTGGGACGTCAATGTGATGTCCAGCGAGAGCAAGGCTACCCAGACCAATACCGGCAGCTACAACATCAAACACATCAACCAGGCACTGGGCGATCCAGCAGCGTGTGCGGCCATCGCCGGTTGCGTGCCACTGAACCTGTTTGGCGGCCCCGGCACCATCACCCCCGAGATGCTGGCGTGGATCTCGCCGATCGTGCGTGATCGCAGCAAGAACACCTTGTCGCTGGGCTCGGCCAATATCACCGGCGAGTTGTTCGACATCTGGGCCGGGCCGGTGTCCTTCGCCGCCGGTGCCGAATGGCGTCGCTACAAGGGCGAATACCACCCCGACCCGATCACCATCGCCGGCGAGTACAACGGCGTGCCGTCCGGCGTGACCATCGGCAGCTACTCGGTGAAGGAAGCCTATGTCGAGTTCGACGTGCCGCTGGCGCGCGAAGGCTTCTGGGGCAAGAGCCTGGACCTGAGCATTGCCGGGCGCTACTCGGACTACTCCACCTTCGGCGGCACCAATACCGGCAAGATCGGGCTGCGCTGGCAACCGGCCGATGAGCTGTTGCTGCGCATGTCATTCGCACAGGGCTTCCGCGCACCGTCCATCGGTGAGTTGTACGGCACGCTGAGCCGCTTCGACGCCACCATCGTCGATCCCTGCAACAACGCCGCATCCACCACTCCCAAATGCGTGGCCGATGGCGTACCGCCGGGCTATGAACAGGCCAATCCGCAGATCTCGGTGGTGACCTCCGGCAACCGCGACCTGCAGCCGGAAGAAAGCCGCTCGTTCATGGCCGGTGCGGTGTGGAGCCCAAGCTGGGCCGAAGACAGCAGCTGGGCCAGCAAGCTCGACCTGGGTGTGACCTTCTACCGCCACACCATCGACAAGGCCATCCAGGCACCGGACGCGCAGGCCATCATGGACCGCTGCATCGATACCCGCGATGCCGTGGCCTGTGCCAGCTATACCCGCAACGACCGCGGCCAGATCGTGCGCTTCGAGGACATCCTCGCCAACCTTGGCACCATCAACACCAGTGGCTGGGATTTCAACGCGCATTGGTTGCTGCCGGAGACCGGCTGGGGCCAGCTCGGTTTCGACTGGAAAGCGACCTGGGTGACGCGCTACGAGCTGATCAACGAATCCGGGCAACCGGAGCCGAAGGGTCCGGGCATCGAAGTCAGTGACAGCTCGATCCCGGAATGGAGTTCGACCTTGGCCACCAACTGGGACTTCCACAACTGGAACGTGAACTGGACGATGCGTTACATCGACCGTCTGCGCGAAAGCTGTGCCGGTGCCAACGGCTTTGCGATCTGCACCGACAGTGTTGCCGATCAGCACTGGCTGGGCGCGACCACCTATCACGACGCACAGGTCAGCTGGCGTACCGATGCGTGGATGAAGGGCGTAAAGGTGAGCGTCGGTGTCAACAACGTGTTCGACAAGAACCCGCCGATCTGCCTGAGCTGCACGCTCAATGGCTATGACCCGGGAACCTACGACCTGCCCGGCCGCTACACCTACGCAAGGCTCAGTATCGATTTCTGAGTTGGAAACGACCAAGGGAGCCGTAAGGCTCCCTTGGTCCGATGCCGTTGTTGTAGGAGCGGCGTAAGCCGCGAAACCGGTGGGCGCAAGTGCCCAGTCCACTGGAATTCCTGCTGACCCAACGCCGGGCTTGTCTCGATTGCAGATTGATCGACGGCGGCAGGCGGTCCTGCTTCGCGGCGTACGCCGCTCCTACAAGAACTGGATTGCTCAGCGCAGGAACGCACCAGCGAGCGCCATCAACAGCAGCACCAGCACCGGCAGCATCGACAGGCCGAAGCCAAGGCCGCGGCTGGATGGGTTGCCGACATAGGCACGCCAGTAGATGAAGCGGCCGACCAGGTACACCGCACCAATGCCTGCCACCCATTCGGCTGGCCAGAAGCGTGCGGCGATCAGCATGCTTGGCAGCAGCGCGACCATCAGCTCCAAGGTGTTCATCTGCACGCGGTAGGCGCGTTCGAAGCCTTCGTGGCCGGTAACGGCAGGTGCCTTGACGCCGTAGCGGCCACGCGCGCGGCCGACCTGCACAATGAAGAACAAGTATTGCAGCACCACCAGGGCGGTGATGATTTCCACGTAATGCATGCTGATATCCGTTGCGCGTGTATTGGGTTATGGGAGGGTAACAAGCGCAGCGTTGGCTTTGCTTTGGCTGTGCTCCCTCCCTTTGGCCGAAGGCCAAGGGGAGGGTTGGGGAGGGGTGCTTTGGCTCAATGCAACAGCAACAGCAGAATCAAAAGCTCCCCCCATCCGCCCTTCGGGCACCTTCCCCCGCAAGCGGGAGAAGCAAAAGCCTGGCGGCCACGACAACAGGAAAAACTTCGCTTCCCTGCCATCAGGCCGGAATATTCTTCTTCGTCGAAGTCTTCTTCGCAGCTTTCTTCACCGAAGGCTTGGCTTCCGCTTCCACCGCATCTTCCGCATTGGCCTGCGCCATCGCACCACGTGCGCGCGCCGGCAGCTTCAGGCGATTGCCTGCGTCGTCGTACTCGATCAGCAGCACGCCTGAGTCATGGCGGCCGCTGATTTCGACGAAACAGGCACCGCCGATGAACGGCTCCAGCGTCATCACCGACTTCAGCGGGGTGGCCACCACCATCTGGAAACCGAAGTTCTCGAAGATGTTCATCGCCAAGGCCGTGAATTCGTTGTCGGCCTTGTCGAAGGCTTCGTCCAATACCACCGCGGCGTAGCGCGGCAGCTCACCGTCTTCGCCACCCAGCTGGTAGCGCAGCGCGGCGGCAAGACAGGTCGTCGCCAGCTTCTGCCGCTGGCCACCGGACTTGCCGGCGCCACTGCGATAGATTTCAACCTGCTCGCGGGTATCAGCATCCAGCTCGACGCCGATGAACTCCACATGCTGGCGTACGTCGAGCACCTGCTCGCGCCAGCGGCGCAGCTCAGGTTCCTGCGCGCCAAGGCGACGTACCAGGTCACGCAACACGTTGAACTGGGACTCGGCCAGCGAGCGGTCTTCGGTCTGCTGGTGGGTCAACACCGCGCGCAACTGCAGCTGGAAGTCCTGCACTTCCGGCAGGCGCCGGTCGTGCACGTCGATGGCCAGCACGGTGCCGCGGTTGAATGCGACCTGTTCCAGCGAGGCATTGACCTCGTCCATGCGCTGCTTGATCGCCTTGTGCGCTTCGGCGGTGTGCCGTTGCAGGGCCAGCAGGTTGTTCTTGCTCTGGGTCTGCAGCAGCTCGAAGAAGCGGCCTTCATGGCGCGGCAGACCGTCGCTCTCCAAGCGGGTCAAACGCGCAAGGAAATCGTCGGCACTGGTCAGCGACACCGTGAAGTCGCCGGAGTCTTCCGGCCACTGCTGGGTGTATTTGCGGAAGCAATCGAGCAGATGCTGGGTCAACTTGGCATCACGGCCCTGGCTGCTGCCCAACTCTTCGGCCAGGCCACGCTCGATCACGCGGAAGTGGCTTTCCAGGCTTTCCAGGTTCAAGCCCGTCAGGATGTTCAGGCGCTCTTCCAGACCTTCGCGCTGCAGCTCGGTCAACGGTGCGCTGGCGACGCGCGCCTGGCCGTTGTCACGCAATTGCTCCAGGCGTGCGCGCTCACGCGAGAACTGACCGCGTTCCAGCCGCACGTCTTCATAGGTGCGCTTGCCCTGGTCACGCAGGCCGCGGGTCAATTCGATCTGCTGGCCGATGCGCGCCAGTGCCGTATCACCTTCGCGCAGGTCGACCAGCTGCTCGTCGATATCGCTCAGGCGCTGCAGGCGCGGGCCGACATCGATTTCGTCCCAGTCGCGCTCGATCAGCGAGTGCGCGGCCAACTGCTTTTCCTGCCCGCTTTCGCGCTGCTTGCGCAGCATTGCCACGTCGGCCTCGCTGCGGGCGATGCGCTGGGCCAGCTCCTGGCCTTCGCGTTCGAACACACGACGCTTGTCGCGGTTGTCATGGCCCAGCATCCAGCGCTTGCGATCGTTGACCGCATGCCGGTCGTCCTTCTCGTAGCGGTCGCCCGGGTGCTTGATCTGGCCTTCGCGGGTGATCGCGCGGTCTTCGTTGCGCAGCTGCCCGGCGTTTTCCACGCAGGTGTAATCAAAGCGGCGCTGCAGCTCGTTGTAGACCCAGTCGCCGTAGGGATGATCGCGCAGTTGCAGCTTGTGGATCAGCGAACGCTTCTCCGGCTCGCGTGCGTGCAGCAGTTCGTTGTCACGGATGCGGAAATACACCAGCTTGGTGCCCAGGTGGGTACGGTTGGCCCACTCGGCGACCTGCTGGTGATTCTTCTCGTCGACCAGCAGCGATTGCGCGAAGCCGTGCAGCACGCGCTCGATCGCACCGCGCCAGCCGATCTGGTCCTCGCGCACCTGGATCAACTCGCCGACGAAGGGCAGCGCGGACTCGGACAGGCCGGTGTCGTCGCACAGACGTGCGCGCAGCTGCTGCAGCGGCGCCGGGATCGAACTCGGTGCCGCCTTCAGCGATTCCAGTTCCACCCGCAGTGCGGCGAAACGCTTCTCGTCGTCGCGGCGCTCGGCCATGCGCTCGGCGATGGCGTCGTCCACGGTGCCAGCACCGGACTTGGTGCCATCGATCAAGGCACGCGCCTGCTCCACCTGTTCGGAGAAGCCGCTGGCGGTTTCAGCCAGCACCATGCCGAGCTGGCGGCAGGCGCCTTCCAGCTGCTTGCGGCGGCGGCTGCGTTCTTCGACCTCGCGTTCGATGCGGATACGCTCGCGCTCGAGTTCGTCGATGCGCTCACCGCCCTGCTCGCGCTGCTGGCGTTCCAGTTCGACCAGCTTCTGTTCGTGGTTGTCCAGCGACTGCCGGCGCTGCCCTTCCTCGCCCATCAGGCCGCGGTCGAGCATCTCCACTTCCTTCAGGCGCTCGTTGACCAGCTCGAGACGCTTTTCCTCACGGAAACCGTCGATGCCGATCTGCAGGTCACGCAGCGTCGCCACGCCTTTGCGCAGCGACATCAGGTCCTGGTGGAAATCACGCGCCGGAGTCAGTGTTTCGACCTGGCGGCGTGCGGTGACCACGGCGTGGTGGGCGCCATCGAGCTCCGCGAAGTCATCGACCAGGCGGTCGGCCGCTTCGAAAGTGCGCGGCTCTTCCAGCATGAAGCCACGCAGGAAGCCATTGAGATCGCCAAGGTTCTTGGCCGACTGGGTCTTGTGCAGCAGACGCAGCGCCATGTCGTTGCCGATGCCCAGCAGGTGACGGAAGCGCTCGGCATAACCGGTGAAGCTGTCGAAGTGGCCGACGTCTTCGCCCAGGCGACCGCGCAGCTTGCGCAGGTCCAGGTCGAAGCCTTCCATCTCGGTGGCCAGGTCGAAGCGACGCGGGATCACCATGTAGTGCTTGCGCACGTCATTGGCCGAGGTGCCGGCACCGGCAATCCAGAACAACCGCACGATCGACACCGCGTCGCCGCGGGCATTGAGGTATTCCAGCGCCAATGCACTCCAGGTCGCGCCCTTGCGCAGGTACTGGGTGGCGATTTCGCCGGACTCGCTGTCCTGCTGGTCGGCCCAGGCGCCACGCACATACGACACCAGCGAGCGATCGCGGCCGGAGCGTTCTGCTTCGCGCGCGGCGGCGTTGAAGTCGACGATGCTTGGCGGCGTCAGCAGTGCGCTCATGCCATCGAGCAGGGTGGACTTGCCCGAGCCGGAGCGGCCGACGAACAGGAAGCCACGTTCGGCGATCGGCACTTCGGTCAGGCCGGAGAACGTACCCCAGTTGAGCACCTGCAAACGGCGCATGCGGAACTGGTTCGCGCGGGCATCGCTGGCCGGGTCGTTGAACAACGCGGCATTGGGAAGCAGGGTGTGGGACGTGGTTTCCATACGGCTCATCCTTCAGCCGCCACGCAAGGCGCGGCGGTGGTCATTCTGGTCAGCGTGGCGCGGGTGCCAGGCATCATTCGGCGGCAGCGCCGTTGTTGTCTTCATCGTCGGCAACCGCGTCAGCGACGGCATCGCCGTCGCGCAACTGGCGGTAAGCCTCGACCAGCACCTGCACGTCCTCGGCCGAGAACAGCAGCTTCAGCGCCGGCGACACTTCGTAGCGGTCCTCGCTGCCGCGCAGCTTGGACAGCAGCTGGTTCTCGCGCATCTTGGCGATGGCAGCGGTAACCCGCTTGCCGTAGCCGGCCTGGTCGGTGGAGACGTTCTTCTGGTAGATGCTCATCGCTTCCACCAGCTGGAACTCGGCCACCACCGCGCGTTCGCCGCGGGTATCGGCCTCGGCCAGCTGCTGGCGCAGGAACAGCAGCAGCACCGACTCGATGAAGGTCAGCGGTGCGGCGCGCAGCAGGTTGGGCGAGTCGAGTTCGGCAGTATCGAACTGGCGGGTGAAGGCGACGCCGCCATCACGGTCCAGCACCAGCTCCAGGAACAGTTCGCACAGCAGGCTGCGCACGTCGTCTTCATTGCGCAGCAGTGCCGCCCATTGCGCTGGCTGGCGCTGGGCGTCGACGCTGGGGCCGGCCAGCAGCAGGCACAGCGCGCGACGTGCATCGACCGGCAGGCGGCCGCTGTCGCCGACGAACAGGGCGCCGCCGCTCAGGGCGGGTGCCGGCGCGACGGGCGCGCTGGTGGCTTCGCTATCGGTTTCGGTCTCAGACCAGTTCATCGCGTCTTTCCTTGAGGAACCAGATCAGCGGCACGCGGGCGCGTCGCACCACGCCGTCACCGCCGGTCCATTCCACGGTTTCGAGTTGGTCGGTCATCACCTTGCCATGGCGGGTGCCGATGGAGAGATAGCCGATCACGCTGCCCAAGCCCTGCCGCGCCGGCCGCTCGCGCAATACCTGCGAGATGCTCAGGCGCGGGCGTGAACCCAGCAGCATGAAGAGATTGTCTTTCAGCGTGCGCACGTCGATTTCCGACTGCGCGACCAGGTCACCGACGCTGTCGAGGGTGATCTCGGCGGCCTCGGCGTAATAGATGGAAGTGTCGACCTGATGCGTGCGCGGGTCGTGCAGGCGCCACTGGCCGATCGAGCGCACGCGCGCCGAGGACAGCGGCAGCACGAAGCCGGTAGGCGCGGTCGGTCGCACTTCGTCGCGCAGCTGCAGGGCCTGGCCCTGCGCCTGCTTGAGCAGCTGGTTGAGGCGGCGCTGTTCCAGGTAACCGCGGCTCTGCACGAAGCCTCGCAGGCTGCGGGCGAAATGCTGCATCACCTCGTGCACCTGGCTGCCGCGTTCCAGCAAGGTGCTGGTGAAGTTGCGCAGGAAATTGCGCTCGTTGCGGTCCAGCTTGCGGGTGAAGCCACGGTTGAGCACGGTGTCCAGCGCAGCGTCGAGTTCGCCACTGCGGCGCGGATCATTGAGCAGGTCCCAGAACGCCTGGAAGCTGCGCCCGGCATCGGATTCACCAATCACATCGACGCCGTTGAACAGGCGGTCGAGCACGTCGCCGCGTGCGCCTTCGTCGTCGATGATGCGTTCGCGGAAGCGGCGGTTGAGCTGCTCAAAGTCATCGCGCACACGGCGGAAGTCCTCGGCCAGGTCATCGGCCAGTCGGATCACGTCGCGGGTGCGTTCCAGCGCGCGCTTGCCATCCAGCGCGCTGACCTTGCCGGTGGACACCTGGGCGATCTCGGCATCGATGCGGTCGCGCTCGGCCTTCAATGCGGCCAGGCGTGCTTCCGGATCGGCCTCGGTCTGCTGCGCCAGCTGCGAGATCTGCTGCATCACCATTGCCAGCCGGCTTTCGGTGGCCAGGCTGGCGTTGTGCTCGATGCCGGCGATGAAGCGGATCGCCTGCACGGCGTGCCGCGACAGCTCGTATTCCTCCTCGCTCGCGCCTTCAGGCAGGCGCCGCACCAGCCAGCCCTGGGCCAGCCAGTAAGCGATGTAAGCCGGCGCGGTGCGCGGCAGCTCGACCTCGAGCTCCTCGCCATTGAGCGTGTCCAGCTGCTGCTGCAGGCGCTCGGCGAGGATGGAGCCGGGGATGCGGCGGTCCGCTTCCAGCAGCAGGCCCTGCAACAGGCCCACCAACACCGGCGCGCGGTCGGAGGCCAGCAGTTTCCATAGCGGCTGCTCGCGCAGACGCTGGTAGCCGGCGATACGTTGGCGGTACTTCATCGAGCGCGTGCGATCCCTGGGCTCAGCGTCGGGCGTGGCCGACTTCGATGAAACGCAGGAACTCGGCACGGGTACGTGCGTCGTCATGGAAGGTGCCGCGCATGCGCGAGGTGACCATGCTGACACCACGCTTGTGGATGCCGCGGGTGGTCATGCACTCGTGTGCGCCTTCCACCACGATGCCCACGCCCATCGGCTGCAGCACGTCCTGGATGACGTCGGCGATCTGCGCGGTCATCTTTTCCTGCACCTGGAAGCGGCGTGCATAGGCCTCGACCACGCGTGCCAGCTTGGAGATGCCGACCACGCGGCCATTGGGGATGTAGCCGACATGCACACGACCAATGATCGGCGCCATGTGGTGCTCGCAGTGGCTTTCGTACTCGATGTCGCGCAGCACGATCATTTCGTCGTAGCCGGCCACTTCCTCGAAGGTACGGGCCAGGTACTCGCGCGGGTCGTCGTTATAGCCCTTGAACCAGTCGCCATAGGCCTCGGCCACCCGGCGCGGGGTGTCGAGCAGGCCTTCGCGGGTGGGATCTTCACCCGCCCAGCGCAGCAGGGTGCGCACGGCGTCTTCGGCCTGGGCTTGGGTGACGGACGGGTTCTTGGGATCGGCCATTACAGAACTGCGCTTGGATTACGGGGTGGACATGCTACCAGCCGGGGCTGTGGAGGAGCATTTACGGCGCCTTGACCGGCTCCGGCGGGCCGGCTTCATTAGCTCTACTTCATTGTTTTACATGGAGTTTTTTTAAGCCAGCTGATCCGCCGGTTCAAGGTGCCTGCCCTGCGGCCTGCTTGGCCGTGGCGGTATCGCGCTCCAGCGCCTGCAACAGGCTGGGCGCACGCGCGTTGGCGATGTCGGCAATGCGCCAGCTGCCGCCCTGGCGCTGCAGGGTCAACTGCAGCTGCAAGGGGTGCTCGGGGTCGTCGAGCTGGGCGCTGGCACGCAACTGGCCGTCGGCCAGTGGCTGGATGTCGAAGCTGAGCTGGCGCAGGTCCTGGGCGGTGTCCTGGCAGTCACAGAGCGGATCGCCGTCCAGATAGCCGACTTCGCCGGCGTACGCGTCGCTATTGGCCTGCATCGCAGCGATCAGCGCCGGCGTGTAGACCGCTTCGTCGGGCAGGATCGCGTCCAGCCCGGCATCCGGGTGGTAGCCGGCGTAGATGTGGCTGAGGAAAGCGCGGGCGTTGCTGATGTCCTGGGCGCTGGTGCTGGTCGTTGCTTGGCTTGGCTCGGGCGTGACGGTGGCCGGTGCCTCCTTGTTGCAGCCGGTCAGGGCCAGGAGCAGCAGCGTCGTGGTTGCCAAGGTTTTCATGGGCGTCCTTGCGTGTTCGTTTGTCGGGTCTTTTTAGGCGTAACTGTTGGGGAAAGCAAAGGCTTTGAAGCACCCCTCCCCAACCCTCCCCTTGGCTGCGCCAAAGGGAGGGGGCAGAGCGCTTGTCTCCCTCCCTTGCGCCGTAGGCGTAGGGGAGGGCTGGGGAGGGGTGCCTTTTGCGCCGACTGATCGCCCCCGTTGCCTACGGCGAAAGGGAAGGAGACAGCCGCTGCGCCAGCCCTGACCAGCGACTGGCATGCCGAGCCAGAGCTGCTTCTATCACTTCTGCACTACCGGCCAGATGCAGGCCGTTGCGAGCGCGGGTGATGCCGGTATAGAGCAGCTCGCGGCTGAGCACGCGGTTGTCGCGGCGTGGCAGCTGCAGCCAGACCTGGTCGAACTCCGAGCCCTGCGCCTTGTGCACGGTCATCGCAAACGCGCTTTCGTGCAGCGGCAAGGCCGCCGGGTGGAAGGCGCGCGGGTTGGCGGGATCGTCGCCGGGGAACCAGGCACTGACGCTGCGGCCATCGCCATCACGCAGGCAGATGCCAACGTCGCCGTTGAACAGGCGGTGGCGGTAGCTGTTCTCGCCAATGATCAGCAGGCGCCCGTGGAACCAGCCCGGGCCCAGCGCGCGGCCACGGGTGCCGGCCAGCAGTTCTTCGATGCGGGCGTTGAGCCCGCGCGCGCCTTGCGGGCCTTCGCGTACGGCGGTGAGCAGGCGCATGCGAGCTGCAAGGGCCAGCGCGTCGGCCGGCGTGGCGGCATCGGCCAGTGCCTGCCAGTACTGCTGCAGCGGCTCGCGCCAGGCCTGCAATGGATCGATATCGCCTTCGTGGAAGTGCACGCCGGTCAGTTCAGCGTCGCGCAACAGTTGCAGCGTCTGCACTGCGTCGCCATCGCGCATGGCGCTGGCCAGTGGTGCCAGCTGCAGGGCTTCACTCTGGCGGTAGCCCCGCTGCAGCTGCACGCGGGCCCCAGCGAAGTCGGCAGGTCTTGTTTCGATCGCATCGGCCGGCAGTTCGCCCAGCAGAGGGCGCAACGCGTCGGCGTCCGTTGCGGCGGTGCGCTGGCCATCGCCGGCAGCACGCAGGATGGCGCTGAGCACATCGCCCGCTTCCACCGACGGCAGCTGATCGGGATCGCCGAGCAGCACCAGGCGGGTGCCGGCGGCGATGGCTTCGACCAGCTTGGTCATCAATGGCAGGTCGATCATCGAGGCTTCGTCGACCACGATGACGTCATAGGGCAACGGGTTGTCGGCGTGGTGGCGGAAGCGCGGCGAATCCGGGATCACGCCGAGCAGGCGGTGCAAGGTGGTGCCGGTGCTTGGCAGTTGCTCGCACAGGGCGCTGTCGATGCCTTCCGCCGAGAGCTTCTGCAGGGCGTGGCGCAGGCTTTCGGCCATGCGCTCGGCGGCGCGGCCGGTTGGCGCTGCCAGGGCGACACGCGGTGCTGGTTCGTTTGTGGCCTGTGCCTGTGCGGCCAGCAGCACCAGCAGACGGGTGATGGTGGTGGTCTTGCCGGTGCCGGGGCCGCCGGTGACCAGCAGCAGGTTGTGGCGCAGGGCGGTAGCAGCTGCTCTTGCTTGGTGGTCCAAGAGCTTCCCCTCATCCGCCCTTCGGGCACCTTCTCCCGCAAGCGGGAGAAGGAAGAGGTCCGGCTGCGCTGAGCTCTGTGGCTCTTGCGGCGCTGCCCGCTTCTGGCCCCCTCTCCCGCCTGCGGGAGAGGGTTGGGGTGAGGGCGCTCCAAACAGATCCAACTGAGCCGCGGCGGCCTGCCCCGGAAACAGGCGGGTAAACACGTCAGACAATCCAGCCACATCACCAGCAGCAACTGGCACCTTCCCGATCCGCTGCAGACCCGCCGCCAAGCGGCGCTCGTACTCGCGATACCGGCGCAGATACAGCAGCCCGTTCTCCCAAACCAAGGGCGCCTGCTGCGACTCCACGCTGTTATCCACAGCTGTGGATATCCACTTCGACGCCTCCAGCTTCGCAATCCATTCCTCGGCAGCCGGCCATTCCACACCGGCATCCACCAAACGCTGCGGCTGGGTCGGATCAAAGCCCGCATGCCCCTGCGATACCGCCAACGAAGCCAAGGCCGCAGCAGCCAACACCGCGTCCGGCGTTTCCGTATCCAGCCGCCGCAGGCTTTGCGCCAGGGCATGATCCAGCGCGCGCAGCGCGCCGGCTTTGTTCAATGCGGCCAGCAGGCTCATGCCTCGCCTCCCAGTCGTGCCAACAAGGCCGCATGGCCATCGCGGCCACCGGCAAACAGTTCATCCACCGCATGCACCAGCTCCGGTGCGAAGTTGTGCGCGTACAGCCCCGGCGACTGCGGACGGGTTGCATCCAGTCCGCGACAGAACAGATAGCGGATGCCACCGAAGTCACGCGCGTAGTCGTAGCCAGCACCAATGCGGAAGCGCAGCCAGCGATGCAGGGCCACGGTGTAGATCAGCGCCTGCAGGTCGTACTCGCTGTGGCGCATGGCCGCATCCAGCTGCGCCGGGGCGTAATCGGGCAGGCGGTTGGATTTGTAATCGAGCACGTACCAACGCCCGTCGCGGACGTAGGTAAGGTCGATCTTGCCGGTCATCAGCCCTTCCAGCTGACGACGCAGGCCGAAGCCGTTGCGGCCGCGCACAACCCCGTGTGCATGCAGCACGCGCAGCAGGGCCGGCACGGTGGTCGGCTGCATGGCGAAATGGAACTCGATTTCGGCGCGGCGCTCACCTTCGTCCTGCGAATGCAGGGCACCGCCTTCGGGCAGGGTGACGGTCAGGGTCTGGCCGATCAGCTCGGTCAGCAACGCCACACCGTCGGCTATCTCTTCGTCGACGTAACCATCTGCACGCATTGCTTTTTCGATGATCTCGGCCTGGCCATCCGGTGCGGCCAGGCCGGGCTGCCAGTCGCGCCAGACGCCGAAATCGACGTTCTCCAACGCGGCATGCAGCACGTTGCCGAAACGACTGCCGGCAAAGCGCGGATCGAATACCTCCGGTTGTGCGGCGGCGGCTTCGCTGGCTGGTTCAGCATCCACGTCGACCTGCGCCGGTTCATCGGCAGCGCCGCCACTGTCTTCGGTGGCAGCAGCTGCGGTGTCGTGACCGCCTTCAGCATGGGCGAGCTGGGTGAAGCTGTAGACCCACCAGTCGTGCGGCACGCTGCGGCGCACCTCGCGTACCGGCGGCAAGGCCTGCTCGCGCTCGGGCGGCAGGCGTGTCGGCGCCGGGCCGCTGTCGTCTTCGATCACCTGGATGTCGGCATGTTCGGGCAAGCCCTGCAACATCGGCCCGAGCCGCGAGGTGGCCAGGCCAGTCAAGGCACCGCCACTTATCCACAAGGCATGCTCGGCGCGGGTCAGGCCGACGTAGAGCAGACGCGCGGTTTCGGCCTCCTCATCGGCGTTGACCTGCTGGCCCACGGCCTTCCAGTCGGGGTCTTCCTTGTCGATCTTCCAATGCAGCACGCGTTGTTCGCCGTCGTGCACAAATTTGTGGCTTTTGTCCTTTCCACCTCTAGGCCGGACACCCACAAATGGCAGATAAACCAGCGGGTATTCCAGGCCCTTGCTCTTGTGCAGGGTGATGATCTGCACGCGACGGGCATCCGATTCCAGCCGCAGCAGCTGCGCTTCATCGCCTTCGTCAGCGTGGGCGATCTGCGTCTGCAACCAGTCCAGCAGGCCATGCAGGCCGATGCTGCGGTTGCTGGCTTCCTGCAGGGCTTCGGCCAGCTGCAGGTAGTTGGTGAGGCGGCGCTCACCGTCGATCAGCAGCAACAGGCGTTCAGCCTGTTCAGCGCACAGATCCGACAGCAGGGCGAGCACACCACCCCGCTGCCATCGCTCACGCCACTGGGATAGACGCTCCTGATGCAGACGATGCTGCTCGCCTTCATACTCCATTGTGGCAATGCGAGCCGCGCTTTCGCCCAACAGCACGGTTGCTAGTGCAGCCCTCAGGCGACCTTCGTCAGCAGGTTGCAACAACGCCAGCAGTAGTAAGCGAACTTCATGAGCTTCGTTACTTGCGAACAAGCTCATTTTTCCCGAAGCGACCGCTGGGATTCCCAAAGCAATCAAACCCTGCTGAATGCGTGTAGCTTCGTCATGCTTGCGTACGAGCACAGCGATGTCGCCTGGCTGCACCGGCTTCCCATCGATCAATGCACGGCCTTCTCGGGCGGCACTAAGTACCTTGTGGATATCCGCCACGCAGGCGGCGGTAGCCGCTTCGCGCGAGGCATCCGCTTTCAAAGGCTTGCCATCAGCATCGCCTGCAATCAGCTGCAGGGTCAGTGCTGGTGCCGGCTTTCCTTCGAGCAGATAGTCAGCATCGCTGCGTTTGCTGCCCGGCAAGACCGGCTCGAACTGGATGCGCTGGTCGAGGAAGGCCTCGCGCCCGGCGTTATCGTAGAGCGCCTGAATCGCTCGCAGCACACCTGGGCGCGAACGGAAGTTGTGCTTAAGTTTAGGCGCTTCCTCCGCCAGCGCCTTGGCCTGGAGGTAGGTATGCACGTCGCCGCCACGGAAACCGTAAATGGCCTGCTTGGGATCGCCGATCAGGAACAGCGCGGCATCGCCATCATCGGCGGCGAACAGGCGGCGGAAGATGCCCCACTGGCGCGGGTCGGTGTCCTGGAACTCGTCGACCAGGGCGAAGCGGTACTGCGCACGCAGGCGTTCGGCCAAGTGTGCACCGTGCGGGCCGTGCAAGGCATTGGCAACGTTGTCGATCAGGTCATCGTAGGTCTGCTGGCGGCGTAGCTGTTTGAGCTGGGCCAAACGCTGGCGAACCTCGTCGCGCAACTGGTGCAACAACACGATCGACTGCTGGCGCTGCCACTGCGTCACCTGCGCCAGTGCATGCAGATAGTCAGCGATCAGCAGCTGCAGCGGCGATTGCGGGGTGCTGCCGGCCTTGGGCTTGTTGGTCTTGGCGGTGAGCGCATCCAGTGTCAACCGCTCCAGACGTTCGTCCAGCTCGGCAGTCGGATCGGGGTGGCGGCTCCACTGCAGCAGTTGCTGGAACAGCAGCTCGATCCAGTCGAGCTTGTAGCTGGACTTGTTGAGGATGCCGCCCTCCACCGCGCCACGCAGCTGCTGCAGATAGGTGTCGCCATGCTCGGCGATGCCAGCAGCAAGACGCTGCGCAGCGCCGTCGCGGAACGGGCGCGTGTCTTCGATCAGGGTCTGCGGTGGCTGTGGATAAAGTGGCAGTTCGGCCACCAATGCTGGCAGATCCCTGGCCAAGGCATCCGGACTCTCCCATAGGCCGAGCAGCGCCTCCAGATGTTCACCCTGCCCTGTGTGCAGGCGCCACAGATCTGCCGCCAGTTCATCATGCAATGCACGGGTATTAGTCAGCAGTTCGGGAGCAGCGAAGGTGTGGCCGCTTTCCAAAGCGTACTCACCCAGAACGCGAGTACAGAAACCGTGGATGGTGAAGATCGAGGCCAGGTCGGTTTCTTCGGCGGCAATGCGCAGGCGCCGGCCCAGTTGTGCGGCACTTTCCGCACCCTGCTGCAGGTGGCGCTGCAGGATGGCGCGGGTCAGCGTGGTCTCAGGACTGTCCTTGTCGTCTGGCGTACTGTCCACCACGCGCGCAGCCAGTTCCAGACGCTCGCGGATGCGCTTGCGCAGCTCCTGGGTCGCCGGGTCGGTGAAGGTCACCGCGAGGATCTGGCCCATGCGCAGGCCCTGCTCCACCACCAATCGGGTGAACAGCGTGGCCAGGGTGAAGGTCTTGCCGGTGCCGGCGCTGGCCTCGATCAGGCGCAGACCATCCAGCGGCAAGTGCAGATACGGGTCCTGCTGCAGCGCTTCGGTGCTCATGCGCCGGCTCCGTTCATGGCATCGTTTTCAGCGTCGAAATCGGGCAAAACGCGGCCCTCGCGTAGCGCGGTAAATATCAACAGGGCGTTGTGGATAAATCTGTGAGTAGTGCTTGGCGAAGCGAACGGATCGGTGCCGCGCAAGGCCAATTGCAGGGCTTCGCTGTTGCGCTCGCCCCAGCTGTGCTCGCTGCCGAACCAGCGCGCCTGCGCCGCGTTTTCGCGCTTTTCTTCGTCGGCGTTGTAGATCTCCCAACCGGTGTAGGGAGCGAATAAAAGCGGCGCCTGCATTCCTTCAGAACGTAGACGCAGCAAGGCTTTCAAGGCTTCCTGTGCAGTCTCTGCAGAAAGCTCTGGAAGCCGATGCGGGCCATAGCCAGCCTGCCCGTTGTCATGGAACTGCAGCATCGATGACGGCACACCGGCAGCGTTCACCAGCAGCCAATCCAGGCCACCGCGCAGCACATAGGCCACCCCCGGCGCACCCGCCTGCAGGCGAATCAGACCCTGTGGATGAATTTGATCGACACGCCCGTGCAGGCGCACGCCATCGAGCTGAACTTCGTAACGCTGCGAGCCCAGCGGCTGGCCGTCGTACCACTGCGAAAACGTTTCCGCGCAGGGACGGATGCGGCTCAACATGCGTTCAAACTGCTGCCGCCCAAGCGCACCGGATGGCAACAACGCGCGGGCACGCAGGCGCTGGTACAGGCCAGCTTCGCGGCCTTCCAGCAAGGCGCTGAGTACATGTTGCTGCAAGGACGAATGCAAGCGGCCACCGCTGGGCACCAGCAGCGGCTCGATATCTTCGCTGTCGTCGATTTCACCGGCCAGGCGTAGTCCCAGGCGCTGATTCAGGAACTGCGCGGCCGGGTCACTGATGAAACGCCGAAGTGCGTCCAGCGACAGGCTGTCGTCATTGAGTGCGGTGGGCAGCGGTGCGTTCAGCGGGCCGTCGAACCACGGCGCCAAGCGTTGCCGACTGCCGCCGACCGCGCTGGCGGCCGGATGCCACTGGCGCCGGTAACTGAAACGACGCGGCTCGCCATCGCCGCCAAATGCCGCCGGGGCAAATGGCTGCAGCGGATGCCGCACCACCAGGTGTTTGCGCGCAGCGGCACTGTCCAGGTGATACGCCGACGCCGCATTAGCCAGTTCGCTGACCAGCACCGAGGGCTCGCGCACGCTGCCATCGCGGGCATCGGCACCGAGGTAGCTCAGGTAGAACACGTCCTGGGCGGAGGCGAACAGCTGCAGGAACAGGAAGCGGTCGTCCTCGCGCAGCGAGCGATCGCCATAGCGGCGACGCTCGGTGCCCAGCTCGGCGGTGAGCCGGCTCAGGCCGGCAGCCGGATCGCGGCGCGGGAAATCGCCGTCGTTCAAACCCAACACACAGATCACCCGGAACGGCAGCAGGCGCATCGGCACCATGCGGCCGAAGCTGATGCCGCCGGTGAGCAGCGGCGCACGGGTATCGGCTTCGGACAGCACCGAGGCGAAGTGCGCGCGCACGACTTCGGCCGGTACCGGCGCGTCGAAACCGGCGCTGGTGGCTTCTTCGGCGAACTCGTTGACCAGTTTGCGCAGACGGTCCAGTGCGCGCACGGCGGAGGCTTCGGTCGGGGTTTCCGGCAGCAACGCCAGGAGCAGGCCGAGCAGGCGCTCACGCCATTGCTTGGGCGTCAGCGCTTCGGCCAGGGTCTTCTGGTGGCGGGCGAGAACGCGCAGCAGGCGGATCAGCGCATCCAGTGCAGCCAAGCCACCGCCTTCCAGTTCCGGCCACGGCGCGACGCCAGCGATGTCCTCATCACTGCCGCTGGCATGGCCGAGCAGCAGCCGGTCCAGCGCGAACTGCCAGGTGTAGGCATCGTCTGCCGGCGCCTGATGCTGCTTGCGATGGCCGGCATCCAGGCCCCAGCGCGCGCCCGCAGCCTGCAGCCAACCGTGCAGGCGTTCGAATGCAGCCGCGTCCAGACCGGAGGCGGACGCCAGCGGCGCGCTGGACAGCAGGTCGAGGATTTCATTGAGGCCGAAGCGCGATACCGGCAGGCCCAGCAACTGCACGAACACCTCGGCCAGCGGCTCACCCTGCAGCGGACTGGCATCGGCCAGCGCCCACGGAATATGCGCATCGTTGCCGCCACAGCCGCCGAACACCGATTCCAGGTAGGGCACGTAGGGATCGATATCCGGCGCCAGCACCGCGATCTCGCGCGGCTGCAGTGGCGGGTCGAAACGCGGGTCTTCCAGCAGCGCGCGCAGCTGGTCGTGCAGCACCTGCATTTCGCGCAGGCGGGTGTGGCAGGCGTGGATCTGGATGCTGGGGTCGTCCACCCGCAGCGCGGCGCGCAACGGTGGCGAGGGCAGCGCGCGGCGGTGGAACAGGTCGGCCTGCAGGCGGTGCAGCAGGCTGTCGCCAAGCCCGCCGTCATCCAGACCGGGCACGGCAATGCTTTCCGGATCGACGTAGGCAGCGATTTCGCCGCTGGGATGCACCACTTCGTAATCGCCCAGCACCGCCATGAAGTCACGGCCGGCCTCGCCCCAGGCCTGCAGCAGCGGGTTCTCACCGGCCTCGGTGCCGAATGGCTCGGCCAGGCCGCTGCGCAGCTTTTCCTTCAGCGTCTGCAGGTCGCCCCAATAGGAACGGGTCGGGGTCGGCATATAGAAGTGCAGCGTGCCGACCCGCGCCTGGGTGGCGATCACCCGCAACACGTCCGGCGAGACGTTGAGCGTGGCGAAAGCGAACAGGCGCTGCGGCAGCCCCTGCGGCAAGGGCTGGTGCTCGCCTTCGAAACGGGCGAGGTAATCGTTGATGCGGCGTGCGCGGTAGTTCTGGCCACCGGCGATATGCCGCCACAGGATGGCCTGCGGGTCGTCCGGCTCGGCACCGTCCTCCCAGCGCAGCAGCCAGTCGCGGCGCCAGGCCTGGTACTTCTCGAATACCCCGCCGAGTTCGGCGGCCAGCGCCCACGGGCGCAGCGGGTCGTTGCGGTCAAGGTAGGCACGCAGCCCGGCCATCGCCGGTTTCTGCATCAAACTGCTGTCGGTCAAGGCCCCATACAGACGCCAGTGCAGGCCGGTAGCACCAAGGTCATCGCGCTCACCCGGCACATTGGCCTTCAGCGCCTTGGCGACGAACTCGCCGGGCGTCAGGAATTCCAGATTGGCGGAGACGCCGTACTCGGCGGCCAGGGTCGACTGCAGCCAGCGGCGCATCGCCACCTGCGGGATCAGCACGATATCGGCGGCCAGCAAGGACTGGCCGGGCGCTGGCTCGCGCAATGCGTGGGCCAGCAACTGGGCCAGCACGTCCAGGGCATTGGAGTGGTACAGGCGGAAATCGGGGGCGTTGCTCATCGCGCCATCTTGCCGCAGCAGCATCGCAGGGGGCGAGACATGAATGCATTGCGCACAATCCGGACCGGCTGACTCTCCCATCCCCTGCACACTGTGTTGCTGCCAACGCCTCAAGCTGTGCATGGCACTGTGCGCTGACAATGAGACAATACTGGACGGTCCAGTACGCTTATGTTCAGGCGCTGCTGGCAATTCTAGAACGTTGGTTTTCCGTTAAAGGCCGTCATGCCCTCAGCCCGGACTCCCTTGGTGCAGTTGTCCAACGTGCGAATCGATCGCGGCGGACGCACCATCCTGCGCGATGTTTCGCTGCAGGTACCGCGTGGCAGCATCACCGCGGTGCTCGGTCCTTCGGGCAGCGGCAAGTCGACCATGTTGGCGGCACTGACCGGTGAGTTACGACCGGTATCCGGCACCGTGCAGCTGTTTGGCCAGGATATTCCGCACGGCAACCGCGACCTGCTGGAGATGCGCAAGAACGTCGGCGTGCTGCTGCAGGGCAACGGCCTGCTGACCGACCTGAGCGTGGCCGACAACGTGGCGCTGCCGCTGCGTGCACACACCAAACTGCCCGAGCCGGTGCTGCGCCGCCTGGTGCAGATGAAGCTGCATGCGGTTGGCCTGCTGGCCGCTGCCGATGCCTGGCCGCGCGAGCTCTCCGGCGGCATGGCGCGGCGCGTGGCGCTGGCCCGTGCATTGGCCCTGGACCCGCCGTTGATGATCTACGACGAGCCGCTGACCGGGCTGGACCCGATCGCCTCGGGCGTGATCATGAGCCTGATCCAGCGTTTGAACGACAGCCTCGGCCTGACCAGCATCATCGTCAGCCACCATGTGCATGAAACCCTGCCGATCAGCGATCAGGCCGTGGTGATCGCCAATGGCGGCATCGTGTTCTCCGGCACACCGGACGAACTGCAGGCCAGCACCGACCCGCTGGTGCGGCAGTTCCTGCACGGGCAGCCAGACGGCCCTATCCCGTTCGACGCACCGACGCGCAACTACGGGCTGGAGAACGCGTGATGACGACGCTGCGCGAAATGCGTGATTCCTGCCCCCTCTCCCGCATGGCGGGAGAGCGCGCTTTTAAAGCACGTGGACCAAAAGCTCCCCTCATCCGCCCTTCGGGCACCTTCTCCCGCTTGCGGGAGAAGGACGTGTCGTCCAGCGTGATCAGCGCTTCTGGAGCCGTTTCCTGATGCCCTTCACCTCCTCCATCCGCTCGCTCGGTCGTGCCGGGCTGTTCTCGCTGACGGTGCTGCGTGGCTCGCTGCCGACGCGTGACTTTCTGGCCGAACTGACCCGCGAGATCTACAAGATCGGTGCGCGTTCGCTGCCGATCATCGCCGTTGGCGGCGCCTTCGTCGGCCTGGTGCTGACCCTGCAGGGCTACCGCACGTTGACCACCTTTGGTGCGTCCGACGCGCTGTCCACCCTGCTCGGCCTGTCGCTTTACCGCGAGCTGGCGCCGGTGCTGACCGCACTGCTGTTCATCGGCCGCGCCGGCAGCTCGATCGCCGCCGAGCTCGGCCTGATGCGTGCCACCGACCAGATCAAGGCGCTGGAGCTGATGGCCATCGACCCGATCGCCAAGGCGGTTGCGCCGCGCTTCTGGGCGGCGGTGCTGACCGTGCCGTTGCTGACCGGCATCTTCTGCTCGCTGGCCATTGCTGGCGGCTATTTCGAGGCCGTGCATGTGCTGGGCCAGGACAACGGCACCTTCTGGTCGGGGCTGCGCGGCAGCGTCGATTTCTGGGACGACTTCGCCGTGGCCCTGCTCAAGTCGGCGATCTTCGGCGGTACCGCGGCACTGGTGGCGGCGTATGTCGGCTTCCACGCCGAGCCGACCATCGAAGGCACCTCGGTGGCCACCACCCGTGCGGTGGTGAACGCCTCGTTGCTGGTGCTGATGTTCAACTTCGTGCTGTCGGCGCTGCTGTTCCAATGATGCGAGTCGCTCGCAAGAGCCTGCACATCCACGTGCGGGAACCAAACAAAGAATCGAACAACCCGCTTCGCCCGGCGAAGCACCAGATGGATCAGGAGTGAGACACAACATGGCCATCCGTGGACCCAGACTCGAATTTTCCGTCGGCGCCTTCCTGCTGCTGGCCTTGGCCTCGCTGCTGGTACTGGCCGTTGCCTCGACCAACCAGCGCTTCGGCACCGGCGGCGGTGGCTACGAACTGAAGGCACGCTTCAGCCAGATCGGCCAGCTGCGCAAGCAGGCGCCCGTGAAGGTGGGCGGTGTGACCATCGGCCAAGTAGCTGACATTCAGCTGGACCCGATTAAATACGATTCCGTCGTCACCCTGTCGCTGGACAGCAAGTTCAAGGACCTGCCCGCCGATACCTCGGCAGGCATCTTCACCAGTGGGCTGTTGGGCGAAAGCTATATCGGCCTGCAGCCGGGCGGTGACCCGGACGTCTTGAAGTCCGGTGATGAAATCGTCTTCACCCAGCCGGCGGTAGACCTGCTGCAGCTGGTTGGCAAATACATGTTCAGCGGCGGCGGCAACACCGGCGCGGCTGCCAACGAAACCCCCGGCGCAGACGCGCCCGCTACGGAACCGCAACCATGAAAGTGAAACTGCTTACCGTCGTGCTCGCCTCTGCCCTGCTGGCCGCCGCACCGTCGGTCACGCTGGCGCAGGCACGCCCGGCCGCCACCGCCGCGCAGCCCTCGGCCGCCGCCCGCACCGTGCTGGACTCCAGCACCCGCATCATCAATTCGCTGCAGACCCGTCGCGCTGAATTCCGCGCCAATCCGGCGACCCTGCGCAGCTATATCGATGGCGAGCTGAGCCGTGCCTTCGACCGCGACTACGCCGCCCGCCTGGTGCTGGGCGTGCACGGCCGCGGCGCCGCCGATGCCGACGTCAAGCTGTTCGCCGATGCAATGGCCGACAACCTGATGTCGCGTTACGGTTCGGCCCTGCTCGATATCCAGGGCAAGCCCAGCTTCCGCTACAAGAGCGAGCAGCCCTTGCCGGGCAACCGCGGCGTCAAGGTCTCCACCGAGCTGGTGCGTGCCGGCAGCGAGCCGACCCCGGTCGAATACCTGATGCGCAATGTCGATGGCCAGTGGAAGATCTTCGACGTGATGATCGAAGGCATCTCCTACGTGCAGACCTTCAAGAACCAGTTCGACGCGCCGCTGCGACAGAAGTCGATCAAGCAGGTCGCCACCGAACTGCGCAGCGGCAGCATGCAGGCCAACGCAGGTCCGGCCGCTCCCCGTGGCAAATAACGCCACCTTCCGCACCGAGGGCGACACCCTGCTGCTGGCAGGCGTGATCAACCGCGAAGCGGTGGTTGCACTGTGGCCGCAGCTGACGCGGGCGCTGGCGCCTGTGCGTCAGCTCGACCTGGCGGCGGTTGAAGCCATCGACAGCGCCGGGCTGGCATTGCTGGGTGAACTGGCCGCAGGTCTGCGGGCCCACGGTGGCGGCAACGTCAGCGGCAGCCCGGCGGGTCTGGACGAACTGCGTGCAGCCTACCGGCTGTCACCGTCCCTCGATTTCAACGCCTCCTCGGCAGGAAGCTGACATGAAACTTTTCCGCACCCTCCTCCTCCTGCTCAGCGTGGCGATGCTTGCCGCCTGTGCTGGCAAGCCAGCGCGCGATGCACTGCCAGCGTCCACCGTGGTTGCACCGCAGGCCGCTGAGCAAACCGTCGACGCTGCAGCCGTCACCGTGCAGGACGCTGCAGGCACGGCCACGGCCGACGGCACGCAGAGCACCGCAACCGCCAGCGACGACACCACACCGACCGGGGCCGAAGACGACTTCGCTGCCCTGTATGGCGGCCCGGCGCCCAGCGCTGAAGGCGAGACTGCCGGGGCCGCTGCAAGCGTGACCTACGACCCGTGGGAGAAGTACAACCGCGGCGTGCACCGCTTCAACAATGCGGTCGACCGCGGCGTTGCGCGCCCGTTGGCCACGGCGTACACCAATGTCGTGCCGCAGTTCGCGCGTACTGGCGTCAGCAACTTCTTCAGCAACCTGCGCTCACCGCTGACCATGGTCAACCAGCTGCTGCAGGGCCACGCCGATGATGCCTGGGACACGCTGGGCCGCTTCCTGATGAACTCCACCTTCGGTATTGGTGGTCTGTTCGATCCGGCCAGCAAGGCAATGGTGCCCAAGCGCAGCGAAGACTTCGGTCAGACCCTGGGCACGTGGGGCTGGCGTCGTTCGCGTTACGTGGAGCTGCCATTCTTCGGCCCGCGCACCGTGCGTGATGTGTTCGGCCTGGCTGGTGACATCCCGTTGTCGCCGATGCGCCAGATCGAGATGGACAAGGTCCGCATCAGCCTGCAGGGCCTGCAGCTGGTGGACATGCGTGCACAGTTGATGGCGGTGGATTCGCTGCGTGACACCGCGGTGGACGAATACGCATTGACCCGCGATGCCTGGCTGCAGCGCCGCAATTACCAGATCGAGAAGGACCTGCGCCGCGACCGCAAGCATCAGGACGACGACCAGACCACGATTCCGGTCGACGCAATGCCGATGCCGAACTGGGGCGACTGATCCTGGTTGCTGCTGGCCAACAAAAAGCCCGGGGAAACCCGGGCTTTTTGCTTTCTGCTTTTTTTGTGGGAGCGGTGTCAACCGCGAAGCTGATGAATCAGCAGATCGCAGTTGGAACCGGTTGCCAAGCAATTCCAGCTTCGCGGCTTATGCCGCTCCCACAACACAGCGTTGGCTGGTTTACGCAGCCAACGCCGCGTCAATGGCCTTGCGCAGGCCTTCATCGTCGGCAGTGGTGTCCGGGGCAAAGCGAGCGACGACGGTGCCGTCCTTGCCGACCAGGAACTTCTCGAAGTTCCACAGCACGGCCGGGGCCGGGTTGGCCTCGATGCCGAAACCGACCAGCTTCTCGCGCATCGGGCCTTCGCCGATGGCGACCGGCTGGGCAGCGGTCAGCTGCTGGTACAGCGGGTGGATGTCAGCACCGGCGACGCTGATCTTGGAGAACATCGGGAAGCTGATGTCATAGGTGAGCGCGCAGAACTGCTTGATCTCGTCTTCGCTGCCCGGCTCCTGGCCGTTGAAGTTGTTGGCCGGGAAGCCCAGCACTTCAAGGCCGGCATCCTTCTTTTCGCGGTAGAGCTTTTCCAGGCCTTCGTACTGCGGGGTGAGGCCGCACTTGGAAGCCGTGTTGACCAGCAGCAACACCTTGCCGCGGTAGTCGGCCAGCGAAGTCGGGGCACCGTCGATGGTGGTCAGCGCGGTGTCGTATACGGAAGCGGTCATGCGGTTGCCTGCTGTGGGATTGGGGAGCGCGCAATCATAAGCGTCGCGGGTGGCGCTGGCACCACAGTCGTGCTGCAACACTGTGATGCCGGGCCAAGCTCGGCTGGCTAGCTGTTGGTAGTGCCGAGCCATGCTCGGCTGGGGCGTTACCGCTGGAGCCTCTTACCGAGCATGGCTCGGCAC
>NZ_JASCOR010000290.1 GCF_029959445.1 Stenotrophomonas sp. PS02298
GCCATGCTCGGCAAGAAGCATTCCCGATAGAGCCCCTGCCGAGCATGGCTCGGCACTACAGTGCTAGCCCCTCTCCCGTTTACGGAAGAGGGATTGGGGTGAAGGGCGCCCTTCGCTGGTAAAGCCCCTGCCGAGCATGGCTCGGCACTACAGTGCTAGCCCCTCTCCCGTTTACGGGAGAGGGGTTGGGGTGAGGGGCGCCCTTCGCCGGTAAAGCGCCTGCCGAGCATGCTCGGCACTACGCCGGATCAGGCCAGGCCGAGAGCATCGCTGGGTCCTGCCCTACCCGCTTGCAGGCTCGTGTCGAAATACCATCGTTCAAGGCAATCCGGAACAGCGGCGCCACGCTGCGCAGCACCCGCGCCGCCACCACCGATTGCAACTGTTGACCACGACTGCGGCCGAGCAACTGCACCGCCCACTCCGGCAACAAGGCCGCACCGGCGGCAAGAAACACATCGCGCGACACGCCCGGCAATGGCACCGGCAGACGCACATCGCTGAGCACCTCCAATACCTCGCGTGAGCGCTCATCCATGCTCAGCTGCGACTGCTGCGCCTGGAAATACTCGCGCACCTGCGCCTCACTGGCTGGCACATCACATGCGCCCAAGGCCTCGGCCACGCGTCGATACTCGTCGTAATAGCGATCAGCGATGGCAGTCGGCACCTCGCGGCAATAGCGCCGGCAGCCTTCCAGAAAGCCATAGGCTTCGGTGACATGCACCCAGGTCAACAGTTGCGGATCATCAGCGGCATAGGTGCGGCCATCGGGCAGCGTGCCCACCACCTGCGCATGAATACGCCGAACCTTGCTGATCAGCTTCTTGACCTCGGCTGTCGGCGCATAGCTGGTCCCGGCGACAAAGCTGGTGGTGCGGCGCAGCCGCCCGACCAGGTCTTCACGGAAATTGGAGTGGTCGTAGACGCCAGCCAATGCGCGCGGATGCAGCAACTGCAGCATCAACGCGCACAGGCCACCGGCCAACATGCCGGGGAACTCGGAATGGATACGCCAGGTGACGCTGCCCGGCCCGAACCAGCCCGGATCGCCCAGCGGCATGTCGTATTCAACGCCATTCTGGTTACGTGGAAAGGCATCCAGCACCCAGCGACGGATATGGGCGGTGGCGGCGGCGGAGACGGGGCTGAACAGGGATGACATGGCGCCTATCGTACCGGTCCGGCTGCGCAGCTGGCTTGTTTGAGCCGCCGATCCGGCAACCGTACAGCCGCCGTCAAGCCCCGGTGCCAGCGCCAAGCGCCCCATGTGCGAATGCAGCAGAGAATTCGAAAAAAACTGAAGCGTCCTTCGGCTTGAACGATGACGCACCGCAAAAAATCCGCGCTGTCAGGGTGTCACGGCAAACACCGCCGGTCGGTTCTTCGCACCGCCCCCATTGCCAAGTGCGACGAAAGTGCTAGAACTGAGCCTGCCTGACCGCACCAACCTGCATCCGTCGCTCGTTCCAGCAAGTATCTGCAAGGAGCTCAACATGATCGCACTGTTCAAAGGTTTGGGATTGCTGCTGCAAGACAACGAGCTGTACAACAGCCCGTTCGAGAAACAGGTCGATCATTGGAAAAACCTGAGCGATCAGCAGATACGCGAGGAAGTGTCGGTGCTGGCCAAGGCCAAGTGCCAATGGTTGATGGCCTCGATCGTGCTGTGGCAGGCATCGTCACTGCTGATTCTTGGCTTGATCACCAATTACCTGTGGCGCGATGACTTCCATATCACCTTCACCCGCGTGGTGATCGTGCTCGGCTCATGGGTATCGATCCTGTTCGTGATCTGGTTCATGGCCAACATGTTCGACCATACCGCCGGTTTCGAGCGCTGGATGAAGGCCTTCAACAGCCGCGCCCGCATCAGCTCCGATGCCGACAGCGTGGATGAAGTGGCCGAGGCGCTGGAAATGGCCGAGCACTATCCGGAAGTCCTGGACTACAAGCAGGCCGTCACCAGCACCCGCGAGCTGCGTCATGAGGACGTGCGCATCATGCGTGAACTCGGACGCATGCGGCAGCATTCGGAACTGGTCGGCAAGCTCAATCACATCGGTGATGATGGATTGCGGCTGCAGCCTGCATTCTGAGCCCGCCCGCTTTGTTGCCATACATCGCCGCGCTTTGTCGCGGCGATTTTTTGCCCGTGTTAAAGCCCCCCTCTCCCCAACCCCCCTCCCGTAAGGGGAGAGGGGCTACACCTGCAATTGCAAGCAAGGCTCGCGCTTGCAACGCCGTAGCACCGTAGCCCGGGTAAGCAGCGCGCACCCGGGAAGTGAACCATTGCTGATAGCTCCGACTGTGCACCAACTGCCCCGGGTGCGCGCTGCTTACCC
>NZ_JASCOR010000291.1 GCF_029959445.1 Stenotrophomonas sp. PS02298
GTGCCGAGCATGGCTCGGCACTACACGCTGGGTGCCCACGGGTCGTAGCTACCGAACCACCACAGGTGACCCTCCGGATCGCGGCAGGCATAGCCGCGGCCGCCGTAGTCCTGGTCGGCGATGTCGATGACGATTTCCGCGCCGGCGGCCTTGGCCTGCGCGTAGTGTGCGTCGGTATCGCTGACGATGACGCAGGCACTCTGCGTCTCCATGCCGCCCACTTCGTCGGGCTGGATCATGTTGCTGCCCCATTCGCTGGGTTGCACCGAGCCGAGCATGATCATGCCGTTGCCGAACACCAGCTGCGCGTGGTGGACCACATCGCCATCCTGGTACACCGCATGGCGCTGGAAGCCGAAAGCCGTGCACAGCCACTCGATGGCGGCTGGCGCATCGCGATAGCGCAGGCAGGGAATGATGGTGGCAGTGGTGCGGGCGGCGAGGTCCATGGTCGCGTGTGGGCA
This sequence comes from Stenotrophomonas sp. PS02298, assembly GCF_029959445.1. Taxonomy (GTDB): domain Bacteria; phylum Pseudomonadota; class Gammaproteobacteria; order Xanthomonadales; family Xanthomonadaceae; genus Stenotrophomonas. The sequence continues at coordinate 465 of NZ_JASCOR010000291.1, forward strand.
GCTGTGGAAAGGCGAGAGTGGGCGCGCTCGCGTTACCATCGCGAGAAGGCCGGCGCAGCGCTGGCACCGATCCACACAGGAGCGCACTTTGAATAGTTGGTTGGGAAGCGGGCTGGTGCTCGCGATGGGCGTGGCGGCACCGATGGCCTCCGCACAGGAGGCAGTGCCGACCGAACTGCAGCAGCTGGACGCCACGGTCGAGCGCGTGCGCCAGCAGTTCGATGTCCCGGGCGTGGCCGTGGCCGTGGTCAAGGACGGCAAGGTGCTCCTGGAGCGGGGCTGGGGCCTGCGTGAACTGGGCAAGCCCGAGCCGGTGCAGGCCGACACCTTGTTCGCCATTGCCTCCAATACCAAGGCCTTCACCGCCACCTCGCTGAACCTGCTGGCCGAAGAGGGCAAGCTGAAGATGGATGACCGGGTGGTCGACCACCTGCCGTCGTTCCGCATGTCCGACCCGTATGTCACCGGCGAGATGCGCATCCGCGACCTGCTCTCGCACCGCAGCGGGCTGAGTCTGGGCGCGGGTGACCTGTTGTTCTGGCCGACCACCCGTTACAGCAATGCGGAAGTGGTGGCGCGACTGGCGCAGGTGCCGCTGAAGAATGGTTTCCGTGACCGCTATGCCTACGACAACATCCTGTATGCGGTGGCCCAGCAGGTGATCGAGAAGGTGTCCGGGCAGTCGTTTGCCGACTTCCTGCAGCAGCGCATCTTCGACAAGGTTGGCATGAGCGAAACCCGCTACAACGCCGACCATCTGCTGCCTGGCGACAAGGCCGCCGTCGGTCACGCCAAGTACGACTTCAAGGACCTGCGGCCGGTGCCACCCCTGACCTGGTCGAACAACGCCGGTGCCGGTGGCATCTATTCCAGCGTGCATGACCTGGCCAAGTGGATGAACGTGCAGCTGGCCGAAGGCAAGCTTGCCGATGGCACGCCGCTGTTCACCGAGAAGACCCAGCAGCAGATGTGGCAGATGCAGATCCCGCAGGTCGTGCCGAAGCCGTCGGTGCCCGAGCTGGCGCCGGCACGGCCGAACTTTGCTGGTTATGGTGAGGGCTGGAGCCTGAGTGACTACCGCGGGCAGAAGCTGGTTTGGCATACCGGCGGCTGGCCGGGCCAGGTGTCGCGTTTGACCCTGGTGCCTGAGCAGAACCTGGGCGTGGTGGTGTTGACCAACCAGGAATCCGGTGCCGCCTTCAATGCGATCACCATGAGCGTGCTCGACGCCATGCTCGGCGCGCAGGGCAATGACTGGGTGGCTGCGTATGCTGCTGGCGTGGCCAAGGCGCAGGGCAATGCCGACGAGGGCTGGGACAAGCATGTGGCGGCGCGCGATGCCAAGAGCAAACCATCGCTGCCGCTGGCCAGATATGCGGGCACGTATCGCGATGCCTGGTACGGCGATGTGTTCGTCGAGCAGCAAGGCGGCAAGCTACGCCTGCGCTTTGGTGCAACGGCCGATCTGGTCGGCACGATGGAGCACTGGCAGCACGACACCTTCATCGTGCGCTGGGACAACCGCTCGCTCAACGCCGACGCCTTCGTCAACTTCAGCCTCGATCCCGATGGCAAGGTTCGTGAGGTAAGAATGCAGGCCGTGTCGTCATTGACCGATTTCAGCTTCGACTTCCAGGACCTGCTGCTGAAGCCAAAGGCGCAGTAAGCCCGCTGGTTGGTTGTGGGAGCGGCGTCAGCCGCGAAGCAGATGGACTGTCAGTTTGCAGTTGATAAGGGGGCGGGAGCGGTATCGGCTTCGCGG
>NZ_JASCOR010000292.1 GCF_029959445.1 Stenotrophomonas sp. PS02298
CCCGCTTGGGGTTAAAGCTAAGGAGGGATTAGTTCATAGCGCGGCCACAGTGACGGGGGCCGGCGCAGCTGGCGGCCGGACCCTTCTCTTTCCCGCGATGACACCGCCAGTCGCGTATCAGCTTGCACAGCACGTCAGCAACGCAGCCCTTGAAGCTAATTCTCCGCAGCAGTCCGGCCACAACCGACACGGCACACGCAGGCGGTTCAGTGCCGCCGACGTGGCAGAGATGCGTCGCCTGCGGGCTGGTGGGCTGAAACTCAAAGCGATTGCCGAGAGGTTCCTCTGCACTGTCAGCGCCGTGGCGTATCAGACTGGCGGCTTGATTCCGCCAGCTACGAACAATGCCCAGCGCAGGCCTCAGAACATCCTAGATACCATCGTTCGGCTATATCTGAATGGCATGTCAGCGCGTGACATTGCGGCTAGATTACAGTGCTCGGAGTCCGGGGTGCGGGCCGCAATTCGGCGCTATGCCGCTGACGCCCCGGTGGTAGCTGACCCCGGTCCAGTGCATCAACTGCCCCTGGCATTGCGTCCACAGTTGGTTACGGAGGATTGACCGTGAAAGGCAACAGTACTTCAGTTCCAGTGAGAGACCAGAAGCGACAGGTCAGGCGCATCAAGGCCATGCGGTCACTACGTCGAGCTGGCGTGTCCGTTAGCGAGATTGCGCGCCGCTACGGATTGTCAGAGTCAAGGGTGCGAGAGGTCACTGCTGGTGCACGCCCCAGAGACGATTACAGCCAAGCACGCTACCCGGCCAAACTGTACCAACAAGTGGCCGAAGCCCGAGAGAAGGGGTTCCTCATCAAGGACATTGCCCTTCACTTTGGGATTCCTTTGTCCACCACGAGCGCAATCCTGCGCCGTGCCCAAGGAGCTAAACGGTTGGCGGGCTTGACGCTGAATGAGAGGATTGAAGAGATAATGGAAAGGCTCAAGCGCGGTTCAAACGGGGTCTAAAGGCAGTTCAACCCTTCTTCGATGCCCGCTTCGGCGGGCTTTTTTGTGGCTTTACTGATGAAATGTTCCACGGTTATCCACTGATCAAACCAAGTGTCGCCGGTGATCAAACCATGTTTCGCCTTACACTGAACGTCCAAAGCTACCCCTCCCCAGCCCTCCCCTTGCCTGCGGCAAAGGGAGGGAGCTTCTGCCCCCTCCCTTTTGCGGAGCAAAGGGGAGGGCTGGGGAGGAGTGCTCTTCGCGAAGAACCAAAGCCCCATAACCCCCCCTGCGGTAGCATTCCCTCCCCCGCACCGCCTGCATCCCCATGTCCCACTACACCGGCCCCCTGCTGACCCGCCCTTTGCTTGAGCAGCTACAAAGCGCCCTGAAGAAAGGCAGCAGCGAGCTCAGCACCTCACTCGACCTGGGCCGCAACCAGGAAGCCGTCGGCCTCAACGCCGACAGCTGGCAGTACAAGGGCCAGCATTACCCGTGGCCGGCCAAGCTCAAGGACCGCACCATCTACTACTGGGATGGCGAGGAGTTCAGCGCTGCCTCGCGCTTCGGCAGCGGCCTGTACAAGCTTGTGCCCACCGACTGGGGCATCCCCACCTTCGAGATCGACGGCATCAAGATGCTGGTCAGCGCCCAGATCTCGCCGCTGGACGATGCCCGCCGCAAGGTGGCGCTGGTGGAGCCGCGCGGCAAGCAGGTGCTCGATACCTGCGGCGGCATGGGGTACTTCGCCGCCTGCTGCCTGGATGAAGGCGTGGCCGGCATCCGTTCGTTCGAAAAGAGCACGGAAGTGCTGTGGCTGCGCACCCTGAACCCGTGGTCACCGGATCCGGATGATGAACACGCAGGTGGCCGCCTGCAGTTGAACCATGGTGATGTGTCGAAGGAAATCGAAGCCATCGCCGATGCCTCGATGGATGCCGTCCTGCACGACCCTCCGCGCTTCGGCATCGCCGGCGAGCTGTATTCACAGGTGTTCTACGACCACCTCGCCCGCGTGCTGCGCAAAGGCGGTCGTCTGTTCCATTACACCGGCGCTCCCAACAAGCTGACCAGCGGCCGCGACGTACCCCGCGAAGTCGCCACGCGCCTGCAGAAAGCCAGCTTCAAGGCCGAGCTGGCGCTGGATGGCGTGTTGGCAGTGCGCAAGTAACCTGCTTTTGTAGGAGCGGCGTAAGCCGCGAAGCTCGTACCCCTTCATGCCCCCCAGTCCAATGGCTGTCTCATTGGCCCCAGCTTCG
>NZ_JASCOR010000293.1 GCF_029959445.1 Stenotrophomonas sp. PS02298
CGGCCGCGCGCGATGCATATCCGGCGCGGGAAGTGCCGCACCCCCCCCCCTCCCCTGCGCGTAGCGCAGGGGAGGGAGTGAAAAGGCCGCGCCCGATGCATATCCGGTGCGGAAACGGCCGCACTTGCCCCCTCCCTTGCGCATAGCGCAGGGGAGGGTTGGGGAGGGGTGCTTTGGCTTTGGCTTTGGCTTTGGCTTTGGCGAATCACCAATTCCGAATCACCAATCCCCAACTCCAACCCCAAAAACGACAAAAGCCCGGCCAAGGCCGGGCTTTTGCTTTCCCAGTGGGATTCCGAAGAACCCCACCCCGAAGCGATTAACGCTTGGAGAACTGGGTGGCGCGACGTGCCTTGTGCAGGCCGACCTTCTTACGCTCGACTTCACGGGCGTCACGGGTCATGAAGCCAGCCTTGCGCAGCTCGGACTTCAGGGTTTCGTCGTATTCGACCAGCGCACGGGCGATGCCCAGACGGATCGCACCGGCCTGGCCGGTGGTGCCGCCGCCAGCAGCAGTGACAAGAATGTCAAAGCTCTCGGTGTTCTGGGTCAGTTCCAGCGGCTGACGCACGATCATGCGTGCAGTCTCACGGCCAAAGAACTCGTCCAGCGGACGGCCATTGACGGTGATGTTGCCAGTGCCCTTGCGCAGGAACACGCGGGCGGTGGAGGACTTGCGGCGGCCAGTGCCGTAGTTTTGAGTGATAGCCATGATTAGATATCCAGAACCTGCGGCTGCTGTGCTGCGTGCGGATGCTCAGTGCCTGCATAGACCTTGAGCTTGCGGTACATCTGACGACCCAGCGGGCCCTTCGGCAGCATGCCCTTGACGGCGGTCTCAATGACGCGCTCCGGGTGACGCTCCAGCGCCTGCTCCAGGGTTTCGGTCTTCAGGTTACCGATGTAGCCGGTGAAGCGATGGTACTTCTTGTCCTTCAGCTTCTTGCCGGTAACAGCAATCTTGTCGGCATTGATGACGACCAGGTAATCACCGGTGTCAACATGCGGGGTGTAAACCGGCTTGTGCTTGCCACGCAGGCGGCGAGCCAGCTCGGTGGAGAGACGGCCCAGCGTCTTGCCGGCGGCGTCAACGAGGTACCAGTCGCGCTGGACGGTCTCGTTCTTTGCAGTGAAAGTGCTCATAAAGAACTCAGGTAGGTCGGGCTGATTGCGGCGAGATGAACCACCGGAACTTTGCCACGCGTTGTGAAGGTGAAACAGAAGAGGCGGGATTGTACTGGCAGCACGCCTCCGGCGCAACCCGACGCCTGAACGGGCACCCCGCCCCAGCCTTGGCAGCTTCACAGCCAGCGGCGAGAATCGGGCAGACCCCACTGCACTGCCCCGTCATGATCACCGCCCGCGTACAAACGCCACTGGACCACCTGCTGACCGAAGCCCAACGCGCCCTGGACACGGTGTTCGGCAACCCGCCTGCCGCCCGCCCCAACCCGGCCGGCGACACCCCGGAGGTCGTCCTGGAGCCAGCCGAAGTCCGCCACGCGGCCGGACTGATGCGCATCAACCATGTCGGCGAGGTCTGCGCGCAGGGCCTGTATTTCGGCCAGGCAGCGGTGGCCCGTGACCCGGCCACGCGCGCGCACCTGCTCGACGCCGCGCAGGAAGAGACCGATCACCTGAGCTGGTGCGCTGACCGCCTGCGCGAGCTGGACAGCCGCCCGAGCCTGTTCAACCCGCTCTGGTATGCCGGCAGCTACACCATCGGCACGCTGGCCGGCCTGCGCGGTGACGGCTGGAACCTGGGCTTCGTGGTGGAAACCGAGCGCCAGGTGGAAGCGCATCTGGACGAGCACCTGCACACCCTGCCGCCAGCCGACCAGCGCAGTCGCGAGATCCTCAAGGTGATGAAGCTCGATGAAGCGCGCCACGCCGAGCACGCCGAACATGCCGGCGCGCGCAAACTGCCATTCCCGATACCGTCGGTAATGGCACTGGCCTCCAAGGCAATGAAGGCCGTGGCCTACCGGATTTGAGGCCTCACCTGTAGAGCCGAGCCATGCTCGGCTGGAGCCTTGCCGGGACCGCTTCACCTGTAGTGCCGAGCCATGCTCGGCTGAGGCCTTACCGGGAACGCTTCACCTGTAGTGCCGAGCCATGCTCGGCTGGAGCTTTGCCGGGAAAGCCTCTGCCGAGCAT
>NZ_JASCOR010000294.1 GCF_029959445.1 Stenotrophomonas sp. PS02298
ATGGTCGGCAATGGGCGTTACCGGTAATGCCCCTTGCCGACCATGGGTCGGCACTACAGGTTTGGCTTTATCGGTAATGCCCCTGCCGACCATGGGTCGGCACTACAGGTTTGGCCCTGTCGTTGATGCCCCAAAACGACAACGCCCCGCTTTCGCGGGGCGTTGGCTGTTACATCACGGCGCGGCTATCAGCCCCACGGATCCTGCAGGATCATGGTGTGGTCGCGGTCCGGGCCGGTCGAGACAATCGACACCGGGCAGCCGGCCAGTTCTTCCAGCGAACGCAGGTAGGCGCGCGCGGCCGGCGGCAGCTTGTCCCACTCGGTGATGCCGTGGGTGTTTTCGCTCCAGCCCGGGAACTCCAGGTACACGGGGGTGCACTCTTCCCAGCCCTGCGCATCCAGCGGCGCGTATTCCGAACGCTTGCCGCGGTATTCATAGGCAATGCAGACCTTCAGCTTTTCCATGCCATCGAGCACGTCGAGCTTGGTGATGCACAGGCCGGAGATACCGTTGATGGCCACGGCGCGCTTCAGCGCGACGATGTCCATCCAGCCACAGCGACGCGGACGGCCGGTCGACGCGCCGTACTCGGCGCCACGATCACGGATGCCCTGGCCGATTTCATCGTCCAGCTCGGTCGGGAACGGGCCACCGCCAACGCGGGTCGCGTAGGCCTTGGCAATACCCAGCACGTAGTCGATGGCATCGGCGCCAACGCCGGCACCGGCCAGTGCACCACCGACGGTGGTGTTGGAGCTGGTGACGTACGGGTAGGTGCCGTGGTCGATATCGAGCAGAGCCCCCTGCGCGCCTTCGAACAGCACGCGCTTGCCCTGCTTGCGCAGGTCATGGCAGATGCCGGCAACGTCGGACTTCATCGGCTCGACGTATTCGCCGAAAGCCAGTGCTTCCTGGTACACGGTGTCGAAATCCACCGGCTCCACGCCCAGGTACTTGGTCAACACGAAGTTGTGGTAATCCAGCGCGGCACGCAGCTTTTCAGCCAGCTGTTCCGGGTAATGCAGGTCGGCGATGCGGATGCCGCGACGTGCAACCTTGTCTTCATAGGCCGGGCCGATGCCGCGACCGGTGGTGCCGATGGCCTTGCCACCAGCGGCCTTCTCACGCGCCTGATCCAGGGCGATGTGGTACGGCATGATCAGCGGCGCTGCCGGCGAGATCTTCAGGCGCGAACGGACTTCAACGCCGGCCGTTTCCAGCTCTTCGATTTCCTTGCGCAGGGCGGCCGGGGAAATCACCACGCCATTGCCGATCAGGCACAGCGCGTCATCGCGCAGGATGCCTGACGGAATCAGGTGCAGGACGGTCTTCTTGCCGTTGATGACCAAGGTATGGCCGGCGTTGTGACCACCCTGGAAACGAACAACTGCGCCGATTTCTTCGGTCAGCAGATCGACGATCTTGCCCTTGCCTTCATCGCCCCACTGGGCGCCGAGAACGACAACTGATTGACCCATGACGGGTAACTCCTGAGTTTGCTGCGGCCATCGGGGCCGCGGACGGGGCCGTGCGCTGCGCTGCGGTCCGCCATCATGGACGCCCCATCGGGGAGCATCCGGCAAACGCCAGGGCCATACACGGAAAAAGCCGAACGGGGCACTCCAGGAGGAGTAAGCCCGACCGGCTTTTGTGGATTATCCGGGTTTTGTCTGACAGCTACCACCCCTGCGAGTACAGCTTGGTACGGGCGTCAGGGTTTGGTTCAGTGGCGGACCCACCACAGGACGGCCAAGCCGATGAACAGCGCCGCAGCGCCCATTCCGCGCAGGGATGCAGCGGGCTGTTCCAGCATCTGCGCCGCCATCCGCTTCCACGCCAAGGGCGCGATGAACAGGAACAGGCCTTCGATGATGGCAACGAGGCATAGGGCAGAAAAGAGGTCTTGCATACGTCAGAGTCTTCAAAAACCGGGTAGTGCCGAGCCATGCTCGGCAGGAGCATTACCGGGATAGCCGAACCTGTAGTGCCGAGCCATGCTCGGCAGGAGCATTACCGGGATAACCGAACCTGTAGTGCCGAGCCATGCTCGGCAGGAGCATTACCGGGATAACCGAACCTGTAGTGCCGAGCCATGCTCGGCAGGAGCATTACCGGGATAACAGTTGTAGGAGCGGCG
>NZ_JASCOR010000295.1 GCF_029959445.1 Stenotrophomonas sp. PS02298
CGGCAGATGGACTGTCAGTTTGCAGTTGATAAGGGGGCGGGAGCGGTATCGGCTTCGCGGCTGACGCCGCTCCCACTACCAGACAGTTCCACATCGCCTAGACAGGCACAACACAGGCCGCGATGGGACAATCGCGGCCTGTTCTGGTTTTACAGGCCGTGGCGATGCTGCGCTGGTTCGAATCCCTGATTCCCGTTTTTCCGCCCCTGGACACCCGCACGCCGCCGCGTGGTGTGGTGCGCTTCTACCTGCATTACCTGCGCCCGGTCTGGCCGGTGCTGCTGGCCACGCTGGTCGCTGGCCTGTTGCTGGCCTTGGTGGAAGTGGCGATGTTCGATTTCCTCGGCCGCATCGTCGACATGCTTGCTGAAGGTTCTGGCAATGGCTTCTTCCAGCGCCACGCCAGCGAACTGCTGTGGATGGCCGCCATCACTCTGCTGGCGCGTCCGCTGCTGGTGGCCCTGCACAACCTGCTGGTCAACCAGTCGATCGTGCCAGGGCTGAGCAACCGTTCGCGTTGGCTGATGCACAACCACGTGGTGCGGCAGAGCCTGAGTTTCTTCCAGAACGACTTTGCCGGCAGCGTCGCCAACCGGGTGATGCAGACCGGTACCTCGCTGCGCGAGTCGGCGGTGCAGATGGTGGACTCGCTGTGGTACATCGTGGTCTACACCGGCAGTGCGTTGTATCTGTTCGCGCAGGCTGACTGGCGGCTGATGCTGCCGTTGGCAGTCTGGTTGGTGGCTTATGTATGGATTGGCGTGTATTTCGTGCCACGCATGAAGCATCGTGCGTGGATTGCATCGGATGCGCGTTCGCGGGCGATGGGCCGTATCGTCGATGGCTATACCAATATCGCCACGCTGAAATTGTTCGCACATAGCGGACACGAGCAGCGCTATGTCGCCGAGGCCATCCAGGAGTTGGTCGAGAAGCACCGTGCGCAGACCCGCATCACCACCGGCCTGGAAATGGTCATCGCCATCCTCAATGGCTTCCTGATCGTCGGTACCTGTGCACTGGCCTTGTGGCTGTGGCAGGACAGCCTGATCAGCGTGGGTGCGATCACCCTGGCGACCGGTCTGGTGATCCGCATCCACAACATGTCCGGCTGGATCATGTGGACCATCAACGGCATCTTCGAGGACATCGGCACCGTGCAGGACGGCATGGAGACCATCGCCCAGCCGCTGAGCGTCCAGGATGCGGCCGATGCCAAACCGCTGCTTGTCACTGCTGGCGCGGTGGATTTCCAGAACGTGCACTTCCATTACGGCAAGCGCGGTGGGGTGATGGCGGGATTGAACCTGGCGGTGAAGCCGGGCGAGAAGATCGGCCTGGTCGGACCTTCAGGTGCCGGCAAATCCACCCTGGTCAACGTGCTGCTGCGTCTGTACGACCTTGAGAGCGGCAAGATCCTGATCGATGGGCAGGACATCGCCCACGTCACCCAGGACAGCCTGCGTGCGCAGATCGGCGTCGTCACCCAGGACACCTCGCTGCTGCATCGCTCGATCCGCGACAACCTGCTGTATGGGCGTCCGGATGCCAGCGAGGAACAACTGCGCGCCGCCGTTGCCAAGGCACGCGCCGAGGGCTTCATCGATTCGCTGGTGGATGGGCAGGGGCGGCAGGGCTATGACGCCCATGTCGGCGAGCGCGGGGTGAAGCTGTCCGGTGGCCAGCGCCAGCGCATCGCCATCGCCCGGGTATTGTTGAAGGACGCGCCGATCCTGATCCTCGACGAGGCAACATCGGCGTTGGATTCAGAGGTTGAGGCGGCGATCCAGGACAGCCTGGATGAGCTGATGGGCGACAAGACCGTCATCGCCATCGCCCACCGCCTGTCGACCATCGCACGCATGGATCGACTGGTGGTGATGGATCAGGGTCGGATCGTTGAGACCGGCACGCATGCAGAACTGGTCGCAGCGGGTGGACTGTATGCGCGGTTGTGGGCGCGGCAGACCGGTGGGTTTGTGGCTGCCGAGGGCTGATGCCCAAGGCAGCGGTTCTCTGGTAGTGGGGGGGGCGGGGGGGGGGGGGGGGGGGGGGGGGGGGCCCCGGCCCGCCCGCGCCGGGCCCGCCCACCCCCCCCG
>NZ_JASCOR010000296.1 GCF_029959445.1 Stenotrophomonas sp. PS02298
CACCGAGGGCATGGTGCGGGCCATCGCAGCCTGAGCATCACGTTCTTTTGCTGCAGTGCTGGTTGCTCAAACTGGCTGCATCGTCGTCGGCAGTACCGCGCCCGGGAGTTTTTACACAGCCTCGGCCGACAGCGGACGTCAACTTTGACTTTGGACTTTTTGTCCGGAGACCTTCAGGAATGCTTGGAGGTATCCGGGCAGGCCACAGATCCATGCCTCTGCCTCTCAAGGTGAAGAGGTAGAGGTCCATAAGTGGGGTGTCATCGACAGGCGGCGCCGCTGTCCGAGTAAGTCCAACAGCATCCAATCAACTAAGGGGTACAAATGGGGGTATTTTCAACGTAGGATTTATATTTATTGCATTTAAAACAATTGGTTGTATCGACTATTTGGGTCAGATAAGCCACCAGTAACTCGTTGAATTCCAATAGTTTGTTGGCGAGTCTATAGCGCCCAAAGTTGGTTTTACCGGTAAAATTGCCGGTAAAATCAATTCAAGAGTTCATGTTCCACGGAGTGCTGAGCGCTAATAGCACCAAGGCTTTTGGTGCTTCCGATGATGAGAAGGCCAACTGTTTTTTCATCGCGAGTATCGAGCATTCGGGAGATGCCCAAGCTCTTGCCATGCGACTGCTGTCTGCCAGGAGCGGACGGTCGCAACTCCGGAGTTCAGCCGACCTGAGAGGTAGGTTTAGCTTGAGCAAGCCGTTAGGTCTCAGCCGGCGCACAGAGGAGTTCTAAAAAAATATCGAATGTAGGGGCGACTGTTATTAGCCCATCAGCACCCGAAAGCTCGTGGTACCACATGACTACGGCTGGCTCCGGGCTGGAGCGATAGTCAAAGCAAATGCAATTACCAGCACCATCAGTGGCAAATGGCACAACATTGTGCGGTAGCTGGTGTTCTTGCCATGTTGAGACATAGGACCAAATCGAATCCGTTTCCCATGGGCTTAGTGAAAGCCAGTGGCCGATGCTGGCCCGGTGAAGGGAGCCATGAATGGCAAAGTCTGCATCTCCATAGGAATCGTGATGATTGGCAAGAACGGCCCGGTATGACGCCGGGAAACGAACGTTGATAAGAGACTGGGCGCCTTCAATCTGGTGAGATTCAATCGGATTCTCTGTTAGCTCGAACCAGTCAAGTTTCATGAGGCCTAACGCCTGAACTAAGCCGAACCGCGTAGCGGCTTCGGATTGAATGAATTGTTGGGCCTCTCCCAGAGATACTCAGGTAGTAGACCGTTCTTGGCCAAGAAATCCTTGTGCCGGTCAACTATTGAGAAAGCGTCGCTTAACAACTCAATAGCCTTGTCGCTGTGCGCGACCCATTGCCGATTGTGCAGAACGAATTCAGAAGCCCTCTCTAGCTCTTGTACTGACCAATTATCTATTGGGTCAAAGCCGCTCTCCAGTTCCGCAATGTAGGAGCTGAGCGACGATATGTAGCTATGCAGGAGAGCTTCATCAACCACGGTTGCACACGCTGCTTTGTCAAAGAAGCTGGAAAACGATAGTTGAACTTCTGCTCGGCTCATAGTGGCCTGACTACCTAATAGATGGACCCCTAGGTCCGGTTAACGACGTATCCACAAAGCACCCTAAGACGGGCTTTCCCTTTGATGCCGGTCGATCTTTAGGGTAGCTGGGCCCGGCCAAAAATAAAACGTGTAACCAAGCCCCCACAATACCTCCCCGACGGCAAGCTGCAATCCTTCGAGCCTCTCAACCAGCGTGGCACCCATGAGGGTGAAACAACCAGCACTCCCTTGTCGCCTGCCCGTAAACTTGATCCAGGCATTCTTAGAGGTCTCCGGGCAAACTAGCCCCAAGGAGACCACTGATGCGCAAGAGCAAATTAACCGAGAGTCAGATCGTTACGACGTTGAAGCAAGTTGAGGCTGGAAGGCAGGTCAAGGATGTCTGCCGTGAACTTGGCATTTCCGATGCGACTTACTACGTCTGGCGACGTCCCCCCGCTTTCAGTAGCGGGGCCCTTTAGAGTCCAGATTTAATCGTAGCGGCTTTGGCCGCCAACTGTTGGGCATAGGCGGCCGGTGTCAGGCCGCCCAAGATCTTCTTCGGTCGTTCC
>NZ_JASCOR010000297.1 GCF_029959445.1 Stenotrophomonas sp. PS02298
GAGCCATGCTCGGCAAGGGCTCTACCGGGAAAACCTCTGCCGAGCATGGCTCGGCACTACGCTCCGGCTCAGCGGTACGGCCCGGGGCCGCGCCACAGCAGTTCGCCGTAGCGATAGACGTACATCACGATGACGAACTGACGCGCGTCGCCGATGTCCTGCAGCTCGGGTGAACCGGCCTGCAGCATGCGGCACTTGCTGGAGCCACGGCGCAGCGCGACCTCGGCGGGGCAGACCATCAAATACGTGGTGCCGGGCAGCGGAATCGACAATTCCTTCTTGCCATTGACCTCCTTGGCGCCATCCATCCACGCGCGCAGTTTTTCCTCACTGAGCAGGTCATAGATGATCTGGTAGCCGCCGACTTCCATGGCTGGTGCGCCGGCACTCTTGTCCACGCTCCTGCCGCTGTCATTGCCCTGACCGGCGGAGCGACCGTAGTCGTCCGGCGCGGTGGTCCTGTCCAGCGAGCCGGGCGGGCGTCCTGTCCAGGTCTGCGGACGCCTCGGCACGGTTTCCGACGGGCTGGCTGCCGCTGCGGGCGCGGCCGGGGTCTGGGCCAGTTCCTGGGTCTTGGTTTCCTCCTGCTCCGGCTCGCTCGGCGGTTCGATATAGCGGGCTTCCGGCACCGGTTTGCGTTCCTCGCTGCGTCGCTGCGTGGTCGGCTTGGGTTGTGAACGCGTGGTCTTGTTGGGCTTGTCCTTTGGCGGCACCTTGCTCTGCTCCGTGGACGGCGGTGCCTCGCCGACGAAATCGACCTTGGTGCGGCCGCCGCCGGAGGAGCCCTGCGGCGAGGAAACCACTGGCGGATTGGAGTACAGCAGGAGCAACAACATCAGCACATGCAGCACAGCTGTGACCAGCACCGCGATCCAGCGGTCGCGACGTTCATGCCAGAGCTTGAGTTTGAACTGCTTGGGAGAACTGGGGGTGTTGGTCATGCCGCGTTCTGGGGCCTTGAAGTTGCTGCCCTCGTGCGGAAGTCACGCCGTGCCACCGATAGGGAACCGGCATGGTAACGCCTGCGCCCGGCGCGCAACCGTGCCGTCGGTGCTGTTGCCGGGTATGGGGGCGGTCTGGTCTTGCGGCTTCGGCAAGCCGTGGGTACAGCAGGGTCAGGTGCTGGTGCCGTATCCGTATCGAAGGTAACCGTGGACGGTATCGGCGCATGGCCGGGCTATGATGCCCCTCCCGCCGCGGACAGCTGGCGGGGACCCCCATCACAATGGAAACAGCTGCATGCGCATCCTGCTTGCCCGTCACGGCGAAACGCCGTGGAACGCCGAAGGCCGCTACCAGGGCCAGATCGACATTCCCCTCTCGCCGGTGGGTGAGGCCCAGGCAAAAGCCCTGGGTGAGCGGTTGGCCGATGTGCAGATCACCCGCGCCGTGGCCTCACCGCTGAGCCGTGCGCAGGCCACCGCCAAGGCCGCATTGGGCAGCGCACGCGAATCCATGTTGCTGACCGAGCCGGATCTGCAGGAAATCGCCCACGGTGAGTGGGAAGGCTTGCTCGCCAGCGAGATCGATGAAAAAGACCCGGCGCGCCTGCGCGCCTGGCGCGAGGAACCCGATACCGTGCTGATGCCCGGTGGTGAGTCGCTGCGGCAGGTGCTGGACCGCAGCTGGCGCGGCCTGACCGCCGCCGCCGAAGGCCTGGGGGACGACGACACTTTGCTGGTGGTCGCTCATGACGCGGTCAATCGAGTGATCCTGTGCCGGATCCTGGGTCTGCCGATCTCCAAGCTGTGGAGCTTCCGCCAGGCCCCGACCACGCTGAACCTGCTGGAAGGCCCGGATGTCGAGCACCTGGAAGTGGTGCGCCTGAACGACTGCGCCCACCACACCCCGTTCTTCGGCGAAGCCAAGCACCGCGCGCTGTAAGGCACAGCAGGGCTGCCGTTGCCCCCTCCCTTTCACGTAGTGAAGGGGAGGGTCGGGGAGGGGTTGGCTCTTCGCTGGCTGACGCAGCCGTGGCTCCGCGCCTGTAGAGCCGAGCCATGCTCGGCTGAGGTTCTCCCGGTGCGGCCTCCTGCCGAGCCTGGGTCGGCACTACACAGCCCCGCCATGACATGCCGGCAA
>NZ_JASCOR010000298.1 GCF_029959445.1 Stenotrophomonas sp. PS02298
GCTTACGCCGCTCCCACAAAAAGCGAGTGAGCCAGGATTCCTGGACTTTGTAGGAGCGGCGTAAGCCGCGAAGCCACAGATTTCCGCGGCGCCACCTCAGCCAAACCACCATCGGCCTGTCGAGCGCAGGAAGCTGCAGCTGCAATCTTGCAGAACCCCAGCTTCGCGGCTTACGCCGCTCCCACAAATGCCGCCTCTGTGATGTCGGCTTCATTGGCTCGGCGTGCGTTCACGCTGCCAATCACACTCCCACGAAAATCCATGGCAGGAATCAGTCCTGGTTCCTGCAGGAACCCGACGGTTTGCTAGTATCCGCAGATCAGCTTGGGGCACGAACGATGGCAGCAGGGAACAATCCGATCACCCGGTCGAGCGAGGGGCTGCGTGCGCGGTGGGGCAGGGCGAATGTCTTTGCAGGTCCATGCCAGTCAGCGCTGTTGTTGATGGCGGCAGCTGCCACCGCACCCGCTTGCGCGCAAGGCGTTGCGACGGCGTCTCTGCCAGCCCCGCAGTTGGCAGTACTGCCAGTGCCCGGTTTGCTCACCGGCCTGTGCGTGCTGTTGCTTCTGGCCGTGCTGTGGTTGGCGATGCAGCTCAAGCAGCAGCGCGGGCAAGCACAACAACTGGCTGCCCAGGAACAGGCGCGATCGGATCAGCTGCACCAGCAGAACGGCCGGTTGGAAGCGGCGTTGCTGGAGAAAGCAGAGCTCGAGCACAAACTGCGCGAGCAGGCCGAAGCATTCGAACGCTTGGCCAATGAGGATGATCTCAGTGGCCTGCCCAACCGTCGTGCCTTCGATGACGTGCTGGCGCGCGATATGGCGGCAGCGCGTCGTACCGGGCGTTCCTTGAGCCTGGTGGTACTGAGCATCGATCACCTCAAGCAGATCAATGCCGAGTGGTCGCGTGCAGTTGGTGATCTGGTGCTGTGCGAAGTAGGCGATCTGATGCGCCGCAGCCTGCGTGCCTCGGATATGCCAGCACGGCTGGGCAACAAGGAATTTGCCGTGCTGTTGGCTGATACCGCGCTGCCCGAGGCCGAGGTCGCCTGCCAGCGCCTGCAGCGTCTGTTCGGCCAGTACGCCGAGTGGGGTGGCCATGAAGCCGGTGACATCAAGGTGAGTTTCAGCGCGGGCGTAGTGCAGCTGGGTGAAGACGACCAGGCGCCGGTGTTGTTCTATCAGCGTGCCAAGAACGCATTGGCGCAGGCAAAGAAGGAAGGCCGCGCCAGGACCTGCGCGGCCTGATGATCGTGCAGCTCAGCGGCCGGGCGCGGTTGGCCAGGCGTTGACGATCTTGCAGAACAGGCGCGCGGTCTGCTCGGTGTCGTACACCGCGCTGTGCGCTTCGCTCGCGTCCCATTCAAAACCCGCTGCCTGCACCGAGCGGGCCAGCACGGTCTGGCCATAAGCCACGCCGGCAAGCGTCACCGTGTCGAACACGCTGAACGGATGGAAGGGGTTGCGCTTGTGACCGCTGCGGGCGACGGTGGCGTTGACGAAATTCAGGTCGAAATGCGCGTTGTGTCCGACCAGGATCGCGCGCTGGCAGTTGTACTTCTTCATCGCCGCGCGCACCGGCGCGAACACGTGCTCCAGCGCGTCACGCTCGGGCTTGGCCAGGCGGAACGGGTGGTCGAGCACGATGCCAGTGACTTCCAGCGATTTGGGGTCGATTTCGGTGCCTTCGGCCGGGATCACATGCGCACTGGCGGTCTGGCCGGGGTAGAGCAGGCCGTTCTCGTCCATCTCCACCGGCACGGCGGCGATCTCGAGCAGGGCGTGGCGATTGCAGTCAAAGCCGCCCGTTTCCACGTCCACCACCACCGGCAGGAAGCCACGGAAACGTTGCGCCATCGGCGTGAAAGCAGGGCGGGGGACCGAGGGTTCAGCAAGTTCGTTCATCGCAATAGGGTAGCAGAGCGGGTCAAGTGGCCGCGTTAGCAAGGGGCGGTAAGCGCTGTGGGGCACCTGTAGTGCCGAGCCATGCTCGGCAGGGGCCTTACCGTGTAGTGCCGAGCCATGCTCGGCAGGGGCTTTACCGGTAGAGACTCAGCCGAGCATGGCGCGGCTCTAC
>NZ_JASCOR010000299.1 GCF_029959445.1 Stenotrophomonas sp. PS02298
ACCCGTGCGGGGCCCTAATTGCCGGAGAGCCCGAGCACCGCCACCTTGTCGCGGGCGCGCAATGCGCGCAGCCGCCGGGTCAATTCCACGCCCTGCATGCCCGGCATTTCCTCGTCGACGATGACCAGTCGGATCGCCGGATCGGCCTCGATGGCACGCAGCGCGGAGGCGCCGTCATCGGCCTCGATGACGTGGTAGCCGTACATGCTCAGCAGGGCGGAGGCGTAGGCGCGGGCCGACGGTGAGTCATCCACGACCAGGGCGGCGATGCGCCGGTTGCGCTCCATGCGCTGCACCAGCCAGACCAGGTAGTCGATGCTGCCGGGCGTGTTCTTCAACACGTAGTCGATGATCTGCTGTTGCAGCACGCGCTTGCGCAGATCCTCGTCGTAGACACTGCTGACCACGATGGTCGGCAGGCCGCGATTGACGAAGTACTGCACCACCTGGTCGCGGTCGCCGTCGGCCAGGATAAGCCCGGTCAGGACCAGGAACCAGCCATCCTCGCGATCCAGCAGTTCACCAGCCTCGGCCAGGCTGGAGGCGACGCTGACGGGCAGTTCAAGCCGCTGCTCGATGGCCTCGCGCAGCATCGTGGTGAAGGTGCGCGAGTTCTCCACCAGCAGGATGCGCTGGGGCAGGGGCGCGATCGACGGACTGTCAAAGGCGGCCTGTGGCGTGCTGGCAGTGGTGGCAAGAGTTGGGAGCATCGGAAGGTATAGCGGCCGCGGGCGTGGGAGCTTGAGGCTTCATGTGGCCGGGATTCGGAATTGGGGTTCGGGTCTGGCAGGCGTCAGCCCTGTACTCGGCTGGTCCGTGCTGTTCCTCCCCAATACCCGCCTCACCACAACAGATCGCGCAGCTTGTACCAGGACATCGCCGCAACCAGCATCGGCATGCGCAAAGCCTTGCCGCCGGGGAATACGCCGTGTGGGATGCGCTCGAACACGTCCAGCCGCTGCGCCTGGCCGGCAATGGCAGCGGCGATGACTTCGCCGGCCAGGCCGGTGCTGGCGACGCCGTGGCCGGAAAAACCCTGCGCGAAGTACATGTTCGGGGTGATCCGGCCCCAATGCGGCGCACGGTTGCGGGTGATGTCGATATAGCCGCCCCAGACATACTCCATTTCCACGTCGGCCAGCTGCGGGAATACCCGCCGCATGCGCCGGGTCATGCTGGCGCGCAGGCCCGGCGGGGGCAATGCCGAGTAATTGGCCTGGCCGCCGAACAGCAGGCGGTGGTCGCGGCTGAGCCGGAAGTAGTCCAGCGCCCAGTTCACGTCGGCCACGGCCATGTCATTGCGGATCAGTGCCTTGGCGCGCTCGGCGCCCAGTGGCCGGGTGGCGCCGATATAGGTGCCGACCGGCATCATCCGGCTTTCCAGCTCGGGCGCGATGTCCTGCAGCCAGGCATTGCCGGCCAATACGACGAAATCCGCATCGACCCGGCCGTGGGGGGTGATCAGCGCTGGTTGTGAGCCACGTTCAAGCCGGGTGACTGCGGATTGCTCATGGATGGTGACACCGGCGGCTTCGGCGGCCTGGGCCAGGCCCTGCGCATAGGCCAGCGGATGCAGGTGGCCGCTGGCGGCATCATAGGCCGCGCCCAGGTAGCGCTCGCTGGCCAGTTCCTGCTGCAGGCGCGGGCGGTCCCACCATTCCAGCGGGTAGTCGTAACGTTGCGCCATGCGTTCGATGTCATTGCGCAGGGCACGTTCCTGACGCGGCTGGATAGGGACGCTGGCGTGGCCGTCGCGCCAGTCGCAGTCGATGCCGTGTCTGGCAATGCGCTGCTTGAGCATGTGCATGCCGTCGCGCGAGAAATCGAACAGCAGCCGTGCATCGGCATCGCCAACCAAGGCCTCCAGCGTGTCCTGCTCGCAGCCGTAGCCGACGATGGCCTGGCCGCCGTTGCGGCCTGAGGCACCCCAGCCGACACGCTCGGCTTCCAGTACGGTGACCTTGTAGCCCTTCTCGGCCAATGCCAGCGCGGCGGTCAGGCCGGTATAACCGGCACCGAGTACGGCGACGTCGGCGCGCGCCTGCCCATGCAGGCG
>NZ_JASCOR010000029.1 GCF_029959445.1 Stenotrophomonas sp. PS02298
AATTACATATTCGTTTGAGTATTATTCGCCGCCCCCCCCCCCCGCGGGGGGGCGACCGGCGGGTCGCCACCCGCCGGAGCCATCCCCCTCCGGTCGCGGAAACCAGCTTCTCCCCAGTTGGCCCGTACGGCGACCCGCCGGCGCTCTCTACCTTCCAGGAGAGCGCAAAGATGCAAGACAGAATCCCGCTGAAGATCCGCGCAGAAGGCTGGCAGTCCAGCGCAGCCCCGTTGAAGGTCTTGGCCGACGGCTCCCAGATTCCGGCCGATGACCCCCGCACCGACCACATCGCCGTCCTGTTTCCGGATGGCTGGTTGGTCAGCACCCGGCTGACCGCCGCAGACGATGGCACCGAATACGACGAAAGCGACGACGCCGTGGAGGCCGTGAAGCAGGAACGCCTGCTGGGATTCCATGACTGGATCAACGCGCCGCTCGATGAGGTGCTGCTGCGCCACGTCATCCGGCATGACCGCCACTCGCCGGCGGTGGACACCAACCTGTTCCCCAACTTCCCGAAGCAGGGCTGGATTCGCAGCGACGTCACGCCCTGGTCGCCGGCGTCCGCGTTCTACGTCTACCTCGACGACGGCTATGTCTACGACCTCCACCGCGGCGACAGCGGGTTCGGGTTGGCGTGCCGTCGTGCCCGTCAGTAATCGCCCATCTGCATAGGAGACCGTCATGGCTCGCATGACTGAAACCTTCCGCGATGGGGCCGAGGACCGCCTGTCATCGCCTGCGGTGCTGCGCTGCCTGCGCACCGCCGCCAACCAGGACCACAAGCTCGCCTCGGCGATGCACAACCGCGGCAAGAACGCGCGCACGCGTTCGATGGCACGCCGGCTGGCGCATCTGTGCGTGATGAGCGCCCGCTATGAAGCGCAGGCGGCTGATCTGGCAATGGAGGTGCGCTGATGGACATCCTCGCGCTGCCCGCAGGAAAAAAGCTGCAGCTGGAGATATCGGTCCAGCCGGACATCGTGGTCGCCATTCTCCGCGAGGTGCGCCCGCAGTTCGCGCGCCATACCTGCCTGCGCACCTCCAGCACGCTCATCCGCCGGAACGCGGACGACGAGCTCAGCATCGGGGACGCCGATTTCGTCCTGACGGCCGCGGTCGTCGACGGTGCATGCCGGTGGCTGGCAGCGCGGGGAATCATCGTGGAGGACCGCCGATGAGCGCCGTCATCGTCAACTTTGCGGCTGCACGCTGCGCCGTCCAGCAGCTCGATCGGCTTGGCCCGACCAACCAGCGCCAGGCGGTGGTCGATGCAGTGATTGCCGAGAACCGCGCCGGCCGCACGGGTATGGCCGTGTCAGGCGCGCTGCAGATGCTCGCCATGCGCATGCGCCAGCCTCAACCCGGGCGCACGCCATGAACGCCGTGCAACTGCACCTCACCAACATCGGCACCGGCATCGACAGCACCGTGCTCTGCCTGCAGGTGCACACCGAAACGATCTGGGCCGGCGTGTACGAGCGGCAGGAGGCGCGTACGCCACTGGAGATCGGCGTGGCCACCAAGCAGGCCGGAGTACGCCTGCGTGGCGATGCACTGGTCGTTGCAGGGCAATCATTCCAGATGAAGCCGGAGGCGCTGCAGACGGCCATTGAGTGGCTCCAGCAGCGCGGCGTTCGGACTGCCGCTTGCAGAAAAAGCAGGACCGCA
This sequence comes from Stenotrophomonas sp. PS02298, assembly GCF_029959445.1. GTDB lineage: Bacteria > Pseudomonadota > Gammaproteobacteria > Xanthomonadales > Xanthomonadaceae > Stenotrophomonas. The sequence continues at coordinate 1,672 of NZ_JASCOR010000029.1, forward strand.
AAGGCAGGTGGCGCATGAACTGCGATGCCCACCTCTCTGCGGACAACTGCCGCCTGCATGTGCTGATCGATGCACGCATCGCTGCGTTCAAGCGTGGTGACACCAAGGCTGTCGAACGCCTGGAGGCGGAGATCGACCGGCGCATCGTAATGATCGGGAGCCGGCCATGAAGGCCCTTTCCCGACTCCTGCGTCGGCCATCCAACTGGCATGGAACGCTGGCGCACCTGTCCATCACGCATTGCCCGCACAACACGCCGGTGCCGGCGCCGCTCGACAACCGCGAGCGCTATCTCGCCTTCCGCCGCACCTGGCTGCCGCCGCTTCCCAATACCTGGCCCTGGGAGGAATCGCAGGGCACCGCCACCACGCAGCTGCGCGGCAACGTGCAGTCGTCAGGAGCCTGACCATGCAGATGCAACCGCATACCCCGGTGATCCGTAGCGCGCTCATCGCCGCGCTGGATACCCCGACCCACTCCCTCCGGCGCGGCCCCGGCGGCTACATCGCCATCGGGCAGCCCATCAAGAAGAGCGGCCCTGTGCCGTACCAGGCATTCACCCGACGTGCCATCCAGTTCCTGGAACGCGAAGGCCTTGCGGAGTTCGACGTGCCTAAGTTCCCCAGCGTCGTCACGCTCACCGAGGCCGGTGTTGCAGCCGCACGCGAGCTCAAGGCATCGATGGCAACCAGGACGGTGAAGCCATGATTACCCCACACACCCGCGGCCTGCAGGTGCTCGAGCTCGGCAATGCCGACCTCAACGACAGCAGCACCTGGGACCCGAGCAAGGCATCGACCGGCTACACGCCGTTGCCCGAGTACCCGAAGCCGGAGGATCTCCCGGCCGCGCCTCGGCATACCCCAACCTTCGAGGAACTGCTCGCGCGGCAGCGGCGCACTGTGCTCGAAGCCTCGACCAGCACCGGCACCGCGATGGCGCGAAAGGAGCGGGATCGCCAACAGATCGCCCAGGACACCGAGGCGTTCCTCCGCTCGGGCGGCCAGATCGAGCGGCTCGGCGCTACCGAATCGTCCGACGGCATCGACGGATGACCTTCAAGCCGCTCCCCGCGCCACAGAGCTATGCCCGCCAGCTGCGGTTGGCGCAGCGTGACCTACGCAAGGCCCACGACCTGCTGATGCAGGCAGAACGCTTCTTCCATGACCTCTCTGACAGCCAATGCCCCACCGGTCTGCTGGAGAACATCCGCCGTTTCACCCAAGCACACGGAGGCAACACCCATGAGTGAGAACACCAACAGCACCAGCGAGCAGCTGGAAGTGAACGGATCGGCCAACAGCCCGTTTTTCACCTTCAATTTCCACGGCGACGTCAACATCCACCTGAATCCCGAGAAGGAAAAACCGGCATCGATCGTCCTGGTCGCGGAAGGCCATGCTACCGCCGCGTCACTGCAGGATGCACTCAAGACGCGGATGAGAGCCACCCCGAAAGCCGAAGCACCCTCGATCATCGTGCGCGATCCGGCGCAGCCGCTGAAAGTCATGGCCGATGGGCACCAGGTCGACGCGCGCGAGACGGTTACGGATCACGTTGCCCTGATCTTCCCGGACACGGGCATCTGGGTGCACCCGGCGACGCTGGCGCGTGATGGCAAGTCCTACGACAGCCAGGAGAGTGTCGAGACGGCCGCCAAGGGATTGCAGCTCCTGGATTACGACGACTGGCACCTGTCTCCGGATACGGTCTATGACCGCCACGTGATCGATCGCCGTTACCGCAAGCCGGCCGCGGACCCGAATCTCTATCCGCACCTGCTGCTGGACGACTGGTACTGGACGAGCACGATCGTGCCGGGGTCGCCGGCGTCCGCGTTCAGCGTCGCCCTCGACGGCGGCGATGTCTACAGCCTCCGCCGCGGCAGCAGCGGGTTCGGGTTGGCGTGCCGTCGTGCCCGTCAGTAATTTGATCTCTGTGGCCTGATATGAGCTCGCGCTTCCAGCCGCCACCGATCGTCGACGCCGCGCGCAGGCTGTGCGCGGACGTTGAGCAGATCGTCCGGACCTTCTCGCAGTATCACCGCTACCGCACAGGCGACCAGTTGCGCGCCCGCGCCGATGAGGTGCTCACCTGCGCAATGCGCACGTGGCTAAAGAAGGACAACCGTCTGCAGCGTGCCGAGGAACTGGTCGACGCCGTCGATCGATTCAACGAACGGCTGCAGGTGTGCAAGATCGTGCACGCGTTCAAGAACTTCGGCCAGTTTGAGAGGCTGGCCAAGGCCGCGCACAGTCTCGGCAGCCAGGCCGGCGGCTGGAGGCGGAGCATCGAGCAGCACCCCAACGCCCAGAATGCGCGAGCCGAAGGCGTAGCGCAGCGCGGCGAGAGACTGAGTACCCGTGCCGCCCACCCGAGGGCCAACACATGACGACGCCACGCTATCCCGCCCGGGCCTGCGTGGCAGGGTCGCAAGTGCATGGGGAGATGCCGGGGTCGCCGGCGTCCGCGTTCAACGTCAACCTCAACAACGGCAATGTCAACAACAACCACCGCAACAACAGCGGGTTCGGGTTGGCGTGCCGTCGTGCCCGTGAGTCTCAGGGTGCCCAGGGTGTGCAGCTCCGCGCCCTGTACGACGCCTACCAGGCTGCCCGTCGCGGCAAACAGCCGAGCTTCGACAAGCTCCGCTTCGACGCGCACTTCATCACCCATCTGCTGTATATCCAGCAGAACCTCAACGCCGGGACGTGGTCGCCGGCAGCATCCACCAGCTTTGTCGCAACCCGGCCGAAGGCACGCGAGATCCACGCGCCGGCGTTCCGGGATCGCGTGGTGCACCACTGGATCGTCCCTCAGTTGGAAGCCATCTACGAGCCTCGCTTCATCGCTCACAGCTATGCCAACCGGAAGGGTAAGGGTAGCCATGCCGCAGTCAGGTATGCCCGGGACTGCGTGCGCCAGGTGCACTCGGGCCAAGGTGGCGGCTGGTATCTCCAGCTCGACATTGCCAATTTTTTCAATAGCGTACGCCGCGACAAGCTGTGGGCGATGCTCAAGCCAGTCCTGCAGCGGGCGCGCTTGTCTCTGGAAGCGCAGATGGCCGTGCACGCATTGCTGCGTGGTCCAGCTTTAAGTGCGGGCGTGCGGCAACGCGCCACCCAGGAACAACTGCAGCTGGTGCCTGCACACAAGCGCCTGGAGAACGCTCCGCGACGGTGCGGGTTGCCGATCGGCAACTTGTCCAGCCAGTTCTTTGCGAATGTGTTTCTGGATGCGCTGGACCAGTTCGTCAAGCACGAGCTCAAGGTCCGCAGGTACCTGCGCTACGTCGATGACTTCGTGCTTTTCCACCATGACCGCACCCAACTGGTCGAGTGGCAGCGCCGAATCGAAGCCTTCCTCACCGACACGCTGGATCTCCGCCTGAAGGACGAGGTCAAGCTGCGGCGCCTCGGAGACGGCCTTGATTTCCTGGGCTACGTCATCTACCCGACCCACCTCCGCGCGCGCCGCCGGGTGGTGTCGCACCTGCAGGAGGCCTTGGCCGCTTGGGAGATCGCCCACGTGCGCGGGAGGAATCTGAGCGGCACGCCGGCCGACTTCGACCACATCCGCACCGTCATCGCCAGCTATGCCGGTCATCTGCAGCACGCCGCAAGCCGCCGCCTCTGGCAGAGCCTGGAACGGCGCTTCCCTTGGATCACGACTGCCGCGTCACCGCGGCGCTTCTCTCATCGCCTGCAGGGCAGGCACATCACGATCAGGAGCACTCGATGAACTCACCTCGTCATTGCCGCGAATGCGGCTGCACCGATATGCAGGCCTGCCCAGGCGGTTGCCACTGGGTCAGCGACAACCAGTGCAGTGCCTGCGCGCAGAAGCAAGCCACCATCGATCGACTGAAGCGGCTTGCCAAACTCATCAAGAAGGAACAGGGAATCCAGCATTCAAAGGCGCTGGATGTGGCCGCGCAGCGCCACGGCTTCACCAACTACGTCAACGCTCGCAGGCAGATCGAACGGAGGGCGCAGCAGTGAACCGTTCGATCATCGTGCACGGCCCCCAGGCATGCGGCAAGACCCGCAACGCTGTAGCGATCGCCCGCCACTACGGGCTCTCCACGATCCTGGACGACCAAGACCCGCACGCGCTGCCGCCTGGCATCTCCATGGGCACGCTGGTCCTCACCAACGTCGACCTTTCCGGGCAGCACCACATCGGTTTGATCCGGTGCATCCCCTACGCGCAAGCCGCCGCCGCATCCGGTGTCGACAGCGCTTCCAGCCAGGCCACTTCGGAGTGATATCGATCATGCAGACCCAACAGAGCATCATCACCATCCCGCTCAACCACCTCAGCCTTTCGCCGGAGAACGCGCGCAAGCGCCGCACGCCCGAGCACATCGCGGCAACGCTGGAATCGCTCAAGGCGCACGGCCAGCTGCAGAACCTTGTCGTTACCGCCGGCGCACAGCCTGACCACTACGAGGTGAGCGCTGGTGGGACGCGTTGGCTTGCGCTCCAGCTTGGCGTCGAGCGCGGCGAGATCGCGCCGGACTATCCCGTCCTTTGCAGGCCCATCCCCGCGGAGGGTGCGCTGGAAGCAAGTACCGCAGAGAACGTGATTCGCGAGGACATGCACCCCGCCGACCAGTACAAAGCATTCCGCGGCATGGTCGAGGCCGGGAAATCCACCACGGAGATTGCTGCGCACTTCAGCGTCGCGGAGTCCGTCGTGGCGGCGCGCCTGAAGCTGGCGAATGCTGCGCCGGAGCTGTTTGCGCTCTATGAGCAGGGCAACATGACCCTTGAGCAGCTCCAGGCGCTGGCGCTGACGGACGACCACGATGCCCAGCGCCGCGCCTGGTTCGGGCAGAAGGGCGCAAAGATCGAACATGACTGGCAGCGGCGCCCACACGAGATCCGCAAGCGCATCACGGCCAAAGAAGTAGGCCCGGACAGTGCTGTGGCCAAGTTCGTGGGCACCGCCGCCTACGAAGCCGCCGGCGGCGCCGTGCGGCGCGATATGTTCTCGCCGGCGGTCTACTTCGCTGATGCGGCATTGCTTGAGAAGCTCGCCGTGACCAAGCTGGAAGCGATCGCCGGCGCCGAGCGCTCGGCAGGATGGTCCTGGGTCGACGTCCACCTGGAACTGGACTACAGCGACCGATCCCGCTATGGCCATGGGCCGTACTCCAGCAGGCACGAGTCGCTCTCTCCTGCTCAGGCCAAGCGTCGCGCCACAATCGAACAGCGGCTTGAGGAGATCGAGCAAGCGTTGTTCGATGACGAACAGGATTATGACACTCTGCAGGCCGAGGCAGATCGCTTGAACGCCGAGAAGGACCTGCTGCTGGCGTCGCGGGAAGTCTGGAGCTCAGAAGCGAAGGCGAAAACGGGCGTCCTGATCTACCTGGATACGCACCACGGCCTCCAGATCGACCGAGGCAGGCTGAAGCCGGGGCAAAAACTCAAGGCGGGAAAGGTCACCGGCGGCAACCCCAGTGGTCCGAAAAAGCCCACCCTCAGCCACGACATGCTGGCACGACTGGAAATGCAGCGGACGGCCGCCATCCGCGAGCATATTGCCAATAGCCCTGATGCGGCGCTTACCTTGGTGTTGCAGGTGTTGGTGGGCCAGCTCCTGCCGGGTCGGAGCTGCAGCCTGCTCTCCATCGATGCCACCAATCAGCACCTGACCGATAGCCACAGCAGGTTCCCGGAGGTCAGCAAGGCGCCCGCACGCACCGCGCTGGAGAAGCGCGCCGCCAAGTGGCTGCCGCTCATCCCGAAGAAGGACGCCGAGCTCGTGCAATGGCTCAGCAAGCTGACCGTTGCGCAGCGGCATGAACTGCTTGCATTCCTGGCGGCGCTGGCGGTCCCGGTTGCGCAGATCCGCGGCCGGGAACTGGCCACCCGGTTCGGTGTGGACATGGCGCGCTGGTGGGAGCCGAATGCCGACAACTACGTCAGCCTGGTATCCAAGGCGCTCCTGGCCGAGGCCGTGACCGACGCTGCTGGCAAGGCCATCGGCGAAGGCCTGTTGGCGAAGAAGAAGGACGCCGCCATGTCGGAAGCCGCCAAGCAGTTGGCGGGCACCGGCTGGCTTCCCAAGCCCCTGCGCGGCGAAGGCTATGCCTTGAACAGCGCGAAGGCACCGGCAACTGCCTCGAAGGCCAAGCCAACGTCCAAGGCACCGAGTAAAGCGGCGAAGTCCACGCGCAAGGCAAAGCCGAAGAAGACGGCCGGGACCAAGGGGACCAAGAGCACCAAGCACACGGAGGCGAGCCGTGTCTGAGGCATACATCCCCGCCTACGAGGCCTACTACAAGGCCGATAGCCGCGATCCAAGCCAGGCCGAGCGCCTGGCCATCTGGAAGGAAGCGTGCGGCGCCATCATCGCTGCTCTATCGGGCGACGACGTGCCCGCGCCCGTACCGTGCCCGATGGACACCGCGCCGCGCGACGGCACGATGGTGCGGCTCCTGGTGCAGTTCGATGACCACGCCACCGAGGACACGGCCGGGCCGGCGTGGACTATCGGCGCCAACAACGACGACAACGTGGGTGATGACGAGCGCGAAGGCTGGAGGTTCGCCGGCTGGTGCTGGGATCACGACCACTTCACCGAGGGCAAAGGTACGCCGGTCGGCTGGTTGCCGATGCTGGACAGCCCCAAGGGCGGCACCCACCCGGACGATGCAGCGGTCGATGCGTTCTCCAGCGCGATGAAAGCAAAGCTCGCGGAAGCGCGCGCCAAGGGCCGAGGCGGCTGGAACGGCGACGAGCCGGGCATGCAGCAGCGTCTGTCCGACATGCTGCGCGCGCACGTCGAGAAGGGTGACCCGCGCGACGTTGCGAACTTCTGCATGTTCCTGCACCAGCGCGGCGAAGCCATCAGCCCCAATGCCGGCAGCGAGGCGTGGAAGGCCGAACTGAGGGCGGCACAGGATGACGGCCACGACTGTGCGATCCGGTACGTGCTTGGCTATCTGAACGGCGCGGGCGACTGCGGCAGCACCTACTACGAAGAAATCCTCAACAGCTGTGGACGCGACCGGATCATCAAGTCGGCCATCACCGATGGCGAGTTGGAATTCACCGGGCTAGCTGAGTACATCAAGCGCGACGGCACAAGGGCCGAGAAGCGCCGGGTTCGGGCGGCGCTGCGCGCCGAGGCGCAGGCCAGCGATGCGGAGGTGCGGCTATGAAGCAGATGAAGCTTCTCCGGTCCCTTGCTGCTGACTGTCGCGATCACGGCGAGCATGACGTTGCGCGCGGAATTGAAGGCGTTGCGAACGATGTCGCCGAGTTGTGCGAAGCGATCAAGGCCGAGCGGGCCGCGAGCGACAAGGGAGATTCAATCGCATATCTCGAAGCCAGGCTGCGGACGACGCTGGTCCTCACGAAGTTTGAGCAGGCCAACAGCCACGGCGCGGGGGATACGCCATGAAGGTTTTCTGTGTACACGATGTCGAGTGGTGGATCGGTACCAGCGCTGAATCCGTCCTGCAGGCCGTGACCGAGGAATACGGATACACCGAGGACGACATCGCAATTGATGATGTCGAGGAAGTGAAGGACGCAACCCTTGACGAGCTGAAGTTCACCGACGCAGACGAGAACGAACGGCCCACCGGCTTGGTTCGCACGTTCCGCGAGCAACTGGCAATCGAACTGGCGGATGGCGGGCGCTTCCCGCGTCTGCTCGCATCGGAGGAATGGTGATGGCTGACCCGATGCAGCTGGCCCGCGAGCTGGTCGCAGCCGAGTTCGAGGCAGACGGGCGACGAACCCTCGCCCAGATGATCCGCGCCGGCACCTGGACATCCGAGGAGGTCGACCGAGCGATCCGAGCGACAGTGGCCGCGCTCGCAAAATCGGGAGCTGCCCGCAAGGCGGACAGCGAGAAGCTGACCGATCGCATCCTGCAGTACCTGCGGCAGCCGCAGAACCAGGAGCGGTGGCACCTTGCCAGGAACATCGCGCAAGAACTTCACGTATCCCCTGGCAGCGCGGTGCAGGGCCTCCAGTACCTCGTCAGCCACGGCCAGGTAGCGCGAGCCATTGCGCTCCACGCTCCGAGCACATACGCCTTGACTACTAAGGAGCAGCGCCATGCGTGATCCGTGTTCGCTCCTCTTCGCCTCATCTTCAGCAGGAGGTCGACGTGCTTAATCTGAATCCACGACCGATCCCGATGGGACCTGCAGAGCTCGAGCGTGTCGTGCGCCGGCAGACCGAGCAGGACTACGATCCCGATCCACCTCGCTGCGGCACGTGCTTGTACTTCACGCTCGGGTCTTGGGGCCAACGCGCGATCGAGGCGAAGAAGGGGCGTGGCATCGAGCACCTGCAGCGGTGCACCTTCGGTAACTTCCATACGACCGTCCGCGGCGTCTGTGACGAATGGCGTACCAGGGCTGGGGAACGGCTGGAGGGCAGCAGCCACGGTGCGGGGGTGGCGGATGGCTGACCACCCTCTGCCCAGCATCGATGGCCTGGTGGCCGCGGGTGCGCTGTTTGTGGCCAACCACAGCGGCGGCAAGGATTCGCAGGCAATGCTGATCCGACTGCTCGAGATCGTGCCGCGATCGCAGATCCTGGTGGTGCATGCATCCCTCGGCGAGGCCGAGTGGGACGGTGCGCTTGAGCATGCCCAAGTCCAGGCCGAGGCGGCACGCCTTCCCTTCGTAGTGGCACACGCGGTCAAGACGTTCTTCGGCATGGTGGAGCACCGCTTCAAGGTGCGGCCAGGTCCGAATTCATCGTGCTGGCCGTCGGCGTCCAACCGCCAGTGCACCAGCGATCTCAAACGCGGCCCGATCGAACGGGAGATTCGGCGCTACGCAGGCGAGCATGGCTTTACCAAGATCGTCACCTGCCTTGGCATCCGCGCCGCGGAGAGTCCTGGCCGGGCGAAGCGGGCGGAAATGTCGTGGAGCGCACGCAACAGCCTGGCCGGCCGCAGTTGGTACGAATGGCTGCCGATCCATGGCATGACGACGCCCGAGGTGTTCGCCACCATCAAGGCCGCGGGACAGGAACCGCACTGGGCCTACGCTGCCGGCAATGAGCGGCTGAGCTGCGTGTTCTGCATCATGGGGAGTCCGCGCGACCTCGCAAACGGTGCACGGCATCGGCCGGAGCTGCTGGCGAAGTACCTCGAGATGGAGCAGCGTACCGGCTACACCATGCATCAAAGTCGCAAGCCGCTGGACGAGCTTGTCGCGGAAGGCGAGGCGCGCCTGGCGCTCGCCGCACGCCCGCAGGGGGTGACCCATGGTTGAGCAGCCCATCCTCTTCAACGGCACCATGGTGCGCGCGATCCTCGACGGCCGGAAGACACAGACCCGGCGCGTGGTCAAGATGCCGCCGGCCTTCGACTTCACCGGCGGACTCGGCGACGATCCCAGCGATCCGAAACACTGGGGCGCCGAGGACGAGAACGCGCTGTGGTGGGCACTCGCCGCCGGCGACGACGTTGACCGCGTCCTGGCATGCCCGTTCGGTCAGCCCGGCGACCGGCTGTGGGTGCGCGAAGCACATTCCATTTTCCCTGCGCACGGCCAGCACCGCGCCGATGGCGGACGCTGGGGCCCGTGGGCCGGTCTGCCGACCACAGTGTCAGAGGATGGGAAGCAGATCGCCTACTACCGCGAGGGCTTCGACCGCTGCGACCCGGGCCGGTGGCGCCCCAGCATCCACATGCCGCGCTGGGCCTGCCGCCTAGTGCTGGAGATCACCAACGTGCGTGTGGAGCGGCTGCAGGCGATCAGCGAGGCAGATGCATTGGCCGAGGGTATCGAGCGCTTCGCAACTGTCGGCGGCACCGCGTGTAAGGACTATTCCGGTGGCGACGGCTTCAACGTCAGGGATGCGGGTAGTATCCAGCGCAGCTTCCGATCGCTGTGGACCAGCACCGGCGGCGACTGGGACGCGAACCCATGGGTGTGGGTCATCTCCTTCAAGCGGATCGACAGCCCGCACGAGGCAGTCCTATGACGCACATCGCAGGCGCAACGCTCAAACCGCTGGTGCAGTTGCCCAAGAACCCGGAGCAGTGCTGGAAGTGGCTGGGCCGCATCAACGACCAAGGCAGGCCCATCAAGCAGTTCGGCGGCAACCCAACCACAGCGCAGCGCTGGATCTGGCAGATGTTCTTCGGCCCCATACCCGAGGGCCTGGTGGTCTACAACACCTGTGGCAACCGGGAATGCCCGAACCCCGCGCACCTGGCCTGCGCGTTCCAGGCTGACGCCAACCGCGCCGGCGCCGCCACGAAGCTTCTGCCGGGTGACGTACAAGAGATCCGTGCGGCGCTGCAGGAGGGTCGTGACGTCGGTTGGCTTGCCGCTCGCTTCGATGTGGCCCCGAGCACCATCCGCGAAGTCGGCCGGGGCAGCAGTTGGGGTAAACGTCGCCGGCGCCGAGACCACCCGCATCGGCAGAGTGTGATCGCACCAGGTGCTGCAGCCAGCGATATCCAGGAGGCACACGATGCGCTCCAGTGACAACCAGCTCGACATCTTCCGCGATGACCCCGCCATCAGTGCAGCCCGCGAAGCGAACGCCTGCAGGCAGGCTGCGGCAACTGCGCTGGTCGATCCCCACTGGAGCCGCGTTGAGCAGCAGGCCCGCCATGCCCACTACCTACGCGAGGCCGCTCGCATTGAAGCGAAAGCATCAGGCAGGGAGTGCCATGAAGTCGATCTGTAAGCCAAGGCACGCACCGCGCACACGCTGGTCCGCAGATGATGACGAAACGCTGCGGATCAACTATCCCCACTTTCCTGCATACCTGGTTGCCTATGTGCTGGGGCGGGAAGTCGGATCGGTCCATAACCGCGCGCACATCCTTGGCCTGACCAAGGCGCCGGACTTCTGGAGCAAGCCGATCGCGAAGCTGTGGGCAGGCGGCCAGCACAAAGAATGCAGGAAGCATCAGTTCCGGAAGGGACAAGTGCCGCCCAATAAGGGGCTGCGCCGTCCAGGCTGGGCACCTGGCCGCATGGCGACCACACAGTTCAAGAAAGGGCGCCCCGCGTGTGAGTCGCGGAACTACGTACCCATCGGGACCGAGAAGCTCGACGTCAAGCGCAATGCAATCGTGCGCAAGGTCACCGATGACCCCAGCGTGTTTCCGGCGCAACGCTGGCAGCCAGTTGCAAAGCTGGTGTGGGAGGCCGCAAACGGCCCGGTACCGGCTGGCCATGTCGTTCGGTTCCGCGAAGGAATGAAGACGCTGGTCACTACGGACATCACGCTGGACCGCCTCGAGCTTGTCTCGCTGCGCGAGAACATGAAGCGGAACAGCATCCACAACTACCCGCCGGAGCTGAAGCGCGCGATGCAGATGCGCGGCGCGCTGACCCGGACAATCAATCGAATCACCGGAAAGCAGAGGACTGACCCATGAGCAAAGACAGCGACGCATCCACCTACACCATCAATGACATGCGCACGGATCTCGCGGCGACTATCAGGGCGCTACGCAACAACGACGGCAACATGACGGTGGACAAGGCCAAGGCCATCGGTGACCTTGCCCAGGTCATGATCAACAGCGCGAAGGTCGAGGTCGACATGATCCGCGCGGTTGGCCAGCGCGGGATGCGGCCGACCGGCTTCGTCGCGATCGCTCCGCCCGGCGACACGCTCGATGAACAGCAACGCACCGCCGGTGGTGAGTCCCCGAGGCCAACGCGCCAGCATATTCGCAACCCGCTCGGCAGCGAACCACGCGGCGCGTTGCGGTAAAGGAGCGCCGGATACGATCATGATCGGCGAACACATCCTCCAGTTCGAGGACCTGCAGGAGTTGTGCCGGCCCGGGGAGCACCCTAGGCTGGCGACGGTCGAGAAGTGGGCGCAGGATGCCGGCATTCGGTACAAGTACGATGGGAGCGGTGGCATCTGGTCGACCACCGCCGCCCTGAATGCCGCGCTCGGGGTCAGTGCCGCCAACGACGCTGAACCCTACAACCCCGACGATCTGTTTGGAAGGAAATAGCCGTGTTGAGAGCAATCGTCCAATTCCTTGTCAGCGCGATCAACCGGCGGAGGGCGGGTGGAATGGCGGCCGCAACGCGTCATCCTGCAGGCGAATGCATAGGTTGCCAATCGATGTACATCCGAGAGATGTCGGGAACGTGCACTCAATGCGGCTGTGTGTGGATTAACTGCTCTGCACTTGAAAAGGGTGAGCCACATTCATGACCCCGCCCGGCAGAAAACGCAAAGCCGACCCAACGATTCCGCGCCACATCGACCAAGCCAAGATCCCCACCGGAATTTACTGGGATGGCCGATGGGGTGGAACCTGGTACGTATTCGATCGCAAGCCAGGCCAACGCCCGCGCCGTGTGAACGTCGCTGGCAAGACGGCAACGCTTGCTGACCTGCATGTGATCGCCGAAGCGCGAACCGGGCAGGTCAGCAGCAAGACCGTGCGCGGCCTATGCACCGCCTTCGAAGATAGCCCGCAGTTCAGGGCTTTGTCTGCGGCGACGCAGGAGGACTATCAGTACTGCCGCGCGATCGTGTGTGATTTCAAGCTGGCCAATGGCAGCTTGGTTGGGGACCTCATCACCAAACGCGTGACCCAACCTGTTGTCCAAGGCCTGATCGACGCTATCGCGCTGGGCAGCGAGTGCGACACCGCTGGCCAGTTGATCCCGACCCCAAGCAAGGCGGCCCATGCGCAACGCTACCTGCGCAGGCTGTTTCGCTGGGGCGCGAACCGCGGCTACAACGACATCAACCCCGCCGACGGTATTGAAATGCCGAAGGAGCGCAAGCGCCGCCGGCTACCGGAGAGGGACGCTATGCAGGCGCTGATAGCCTTCGCCAAGGCGCAGGCAGGCGGGCGTGGCAAGAAGGGCAGCGTAGCGCCGTACTTGTGGGCAGCGATCGTCATCGGCTACCGCTGCCGGCTGCGGCCGATCGAGACCAGGACGCTGACCGACGCACACCACACGCCCGAAGGCATTCACACAAATCGCCGAAAAGGAAGTCGCGACAACATCACCGAGTGGTCCGCCGATCTGCGTGAGGCATGGGACTATCTCGTCGAGCTGCGAAAGGCGATCTGGAGCAGCGAGAAGCGGCCGAAGGCATGGCCCATCCGCGCCCAGGATCGGCCGCTCATGGTCAACCACGTCGGCGAACCGATCGGCCGGAGTACCTTCAACTCGGCCTGGCGCCGGCTGTTGGCTGCAGCGATCGACGCCGGGGTAATCACCGAAGATCAGACCTTCGGCGCTCACGATCTGAAGCGCCGCGGCATCACCGACACGCTTGGTACACGCCCAGAGAAGCAGCTCGCCAGCGGGCACAAGAACGAATCCATGCTGGAGGTCTACGACTTCAGCGTGCCGCGCGTCCGGCCGGCCGGAGACTCCACGTAAATCGCGCCCGTAGCTACCTTGAAAATCAACGGCTTGCAAAATCTAGCCGCGTAAAATGAAATGACCTAAGTAGTTGATTGGAAAGCGGTAGCGTACTGGACTGTTAATCAGGGGGTCGTTGGTTCGAGTCCAACTTCGGGCGCCAAAATTCAAAAACCTGCGAGCAATCGCAGGTTTTTTTTTGCACCGCTTTTTGACACCTAAAAAGACGGGCCGCAAAGCGGCCCGTCCATCAAAAACTCAAACAGCACTCAGAAGCACTTACTCGTATCCGAGCCTGCCGAACCAGTCACGGCTCGTACGCCATTCTGGTTGATACTGATCGTCTTGCACAGCGTGTCCTTCGATTCCTGTGAGCCCTGCGGAACTGCGCTGATCGTATAGGTGGTTGCCGATACATTGGAGGATCCGATGGCGTAATGCGCGCTTATCTCGTTCTGGCATGGCAGCACGGTGCCCGCCGCTACACCGACATACCCGCCACCCGGGTTACTGGCGTACTGCCGTTCCATCAACTGTCCCCACTCCAGTATGCAGCCAGCCGCAGCGACACGGCGCCCCTTGACCACATGATTGATATAGCTCGGGTAGGCGATGCCGGCAAGAATGCCGATCACCGCCACCACGATCATCAACTCAATCAGCGTAAAGCCTTTCTGCTTCAACATATTCATAGCCCCGCCTCTCATTCCGGAACGATTTCACGCCAGCTGATGCGCCGCGGCTGCCCGCCGGTCGGCGAAGGAATACCGCCGCTACCCGTATCAAGCCCGCCACCAGTGCCCCATGTTGCCAGCGCACTCGTGAGGTTCACCTCGGTCGGCATACCACCAGTCACCCCAATCGAACCAATAACACCGGTACTGCCATCCTTGCCCGTCAAGCCAGTCTGGTCATTGAAATAGCCACCCGACTTCGGACTGGTACCCGTGAACAGATTCAGGGCGTTGACAAAGCCCTTGCCGGTAGCGCCACTGCAATCGGCACCGGTCGCCGGAATCTGCGAGGCAAGATACATGGCCGAACCATAGATCGTGGGTGCCGAGGTCACGCGCTCAGGACGCGGCAGGTCGATGTACCAGCCCTGCTTGTCAGTTGGCAACATCGTATAGCTCTCGAAACCCCGCGCATCCTCACCCTTGGCAGTCTTGCCACTGTAGGGAATGGTCCGCGCCTGCAGCACACTACGCCCGCTGATGGCGGCGCCTGAATCGATGATGCCGTAGATGCTCTGCACCGTCTGGGAGGTATCAGACGAAGGCACATCACTGTTGGAGATGTAACGCCCGGTACCAAACCCGACGAAAATGCGGCCAGAGGTATCACGCCCAACACCCAGCCCGCCGGTGACAGGCTGTGCGTTGCCAGCACCATCGACAGCCTGAAACACCTTTACCGCAGCCCCAGGATTGAGGCCCGTGAAGTCCCAGCGCCAGATATTGCCCTTCAGGTCACCACCGTAGACCACATCGACCTTCCCGTCGGCATTGAGGTCAGCCAAACCGGTCGACATCAAACCATTACCCGAGCCCATGTCTGCGGTGAGCTTGTGGGTCTTGACGATGGAACCGGTTGACGACAACTCATAGGCGTACAACGTGGCCGAGCCATTGGGGCTGTCGATGCCGTTTGGCACCAACGCATAGGTCTTGCCCTCATTCCCCTTGCGGATCCGGACAGGACCAAACACATAACCCATGTCGGCGTCCGGATCAGTGCCACTGGAAGGCGTCTGGAAGGACTGGTCCCAAAGTACATTGGACACACCCATCGAACCGGGATTGGTGACGTCCAGCGCAAACACGCCACGCCCGCCACGACCCAATGCGCCTACCAGGATGTTCTTGCCATTGCCTTGATTGGCACGGCTGATCACATCGATCTGGCCGTCCACGAAATACCGATGCTCGTAGGTCTGCGAGCTCAACGTCGCCAACGAAGCAAAATCCAAGCCCTTCGGCACGTAGGAAAACAGCACCTTGCCCGTCGCAGCATTGATGCCGTGCATCATGCCGTCATTGGCACCGACAAAAACGCTCTTCGAATCGTCGACATACGCTGGCGAGGAATCGACGATGTCACCGATCGGATATGTCCGCGTGCGCAGAACGCCGTCCTTCTTCGATTTTTCCTTGCTCTGATCACCGCGCAGATACGCAATGTTCTCGCTTGCCGTCACCGGGTCGCTGCCACCACTGCGCGCGAACACCGTCGTATTGGCCAGTGCACTGTTGAACAGTGCCGGCGTCCCATTCATGCTGGTCAGGACGGTGCGTGACGAGAAACTATCAGCATTGACCCCGCCTGCACCGAACGTCTGCGAAAGCTGCCACAGCGGCGTATCAGACACACCAGTCAGGGAGGCATTGAACGGACTGGCCTTCAAATCACCGACCCAGGTCACCGAGGTAAAGCCAGCCACGAACGTCAGCGTTGTCGTATCGGTCTTGGTGGAGCTGGATGCGATATTGGAACCCGAGGCCGTCCGCGCATCGATCGACTGCAACGCACTCTTGAGCGCTGCAGCGAACTTTTCGGTATCCGATGCAACCACGAACGCGCCACGCCCATTGAGGCTGGCATGCCATAGATCATCAATACGCTCGGCATCCTCGGCATTGGTCGGATCAGGCCATACGGCCGGCGCGGGCTTGGTCGGATCAAGTGTGCCTTGTGCACCAATGGAAATGCCAAACGTCACCATATGCTGCCAGGTAGCTTCATCCAAGCTGGTCGGCCGCACATTGTTCGGCATGTTCGTATCGGTACGAAGGTCGTTCTTCCAGTAGTAGTACGCCACGTCGGCGAGCGTGTTGCTGTAACTATCGGAGTACTTGCTGCCACTATCCGCGTTACCGACACTGGTCGTATAACCACCATCGGTACCAGCATTGTTCCAATAACCATCCGTCGCCAGGAGCGCATAGTTCTGCCGGCAACTCAGTTCGTTGCCCGCCCCGTCACGCCATGGGCTCCCACTATCGGAACGACTGAAATATCGCCCTGCACGCTGAAGAGCGCCATGCAACGGCGTGCCATTGTAGGCAACCACGTTCTGCAACCTGCCAAAGAAATCACCGCGATTGGTAGCACCGGTCTTGTCTTCGAACAGTCCGTTGTTACGACTGGTGGGGATCGGGAAGGCAGGCGTGTTGCCACCTACCGAGGCCGTACCGCCGCCACGATTCCAGATCGTGTCGAAACCGATACGGTAATTTTTCTCCAACCCACCAAACGCCTCCGAAGCACCGCCCTTGGCAATC
Source organism: Stenotrophomonas sp. PS02298 (assembly GCF_029959445.1). GTDB lineage: Bacteria > Pseudomonadota > Gammaproteobacteria > Xanthomonadales > Xanthomonadaceae > Stenotrophomonas. Next base: position 18,307 of record NZ_JASCOR010000029.1, read on the forward strand.
TTGTTACGCGTGCGATGGTAGGAATACCAGGTCGCATAATTGCTCAACTCCTCCGCCAGCGTGCGCGAGGTCGGCAACGCATTGGAACAGTTGATCCAATCCTTGCTGTCAGTGCCGACGCCACAGCGATTCGTGGTCGTCACCTTTGCGTTCATGGTCATGCCGGAGAACGTGGAGTACGCATATGCCCCGATGTAGTAAGTACCGGCACTGGGCGCATTGAAAGTACAGGTCTCGGAGTTTCCGCCTCCATTCGACATGCAGTCGTAAGTATTGCCCGTCGGGCTTGATCCATACCGAACATACAAATCCGAATCGCCACTACCACCGGAAGTCGTCACCTCGAATTTAGTAGCTCCACTGGGGACAACCACCGTGTAGCCTGGCAGCCAATTCCCCTTGTTGGCAGAAAGCGAACTCTTGGGAAAGCCCGCTGCATTGCTAACCGTGCTGGTGACTGTGCCATAAGTGATCGTACTGACAATACCCGACCCGCCAGCCAGGATCTTGTAGAACCGGTAGTTGTTGCCGTTGGCAACATAAGTGGCCGTGGTATTGGAAGGATCCTTGGGCACGAAGAAGACCTGCTCGCCACCACACACTTCCCTGCCGCCGCTGTTCGGCTCATCGGAACTTGGCGAGTTGTTGGAACCAAGGTTGTAGTTGTATTTCCTGCAGCTACCCGCATCACCCAGGTCGATCGTGCCGCCACCGACCAGATTGAAACTTGCGTATACGGCAGAATAGGAGGTTCCGCCGTTCATGCGCGAAGTACCATCCGCATTCAACCACGGCTTGTATGTAACTGCCGGGTTGTAATACAGCGTATTCCGGGTGTAGGCGCGACGTGCAACATTGACGTTGCTGGTTGTCCACTTACCTACACGCGTTCCCCTGCCCTCAGGACAGCCCGCATCGGAGAACTCACACTCGTCATCAGGCATGTACTCGAACGCCATCGAGCCGGAGTCATCGAGAATCATCATGATGTTGGGCGGAATGGAGTCACCACCGGTCAGCAGCGGATATGGCGGAAACGAAACCGCCGCTGGCGCAGAGCCTGCTGCAACCAAGGATATCCCCATTGCCAGCGCGCACGTACGAACGCGTTCGCCCAGGACTTTTATGGATTCAGATCTGGTCTTTGAGTTCATGACGTGCCCCATCAGCGGCGATACAACGATTGGACGATCACCTCGGTGCCCGTTGCCGTGGCTGCATAAGAGGTGATACGGAAAACGCTCTGCTCGGTGGTGGGGATGCAGGTCTTGGAGAAATCAATGCAGTCAGAGGCACCACCACCGTTCACCGACGTTCCAAAATCCTCGATCACAAACTTCGGGGTGATCGCACCATTGACCGTGCTGACTGCCGCCCCTTCCCGGAACGCACCATTCTTCCAGAAGTCCGCAGCCGCCCAAGGCGCATCCGCATCAGGCAGAGGCGTCGCGCACAGCCCGCTGGAACATCCTGAGCTTGGGAAACCAACACTGCCATCGCGCACGACAATCTCAGCCTGTCGCAAGCCGGCCTCGGCCCCCTGGAAGGCCAAGCCGCGCGCGATGGTATTGGCCGCCATACGCTCCTGCATGATGGCACCACGCATCGATGCCAAGCCCAGCAGGGTAATCACCACCAGCATCATCAGCACCACGATCAGCGCTGCGCCAGACTGCGCCCCCCGGCCAAGGGCCCCGTATTTGCTTTTCATTGAATGTCATCCTGATGATTGCGGAGGACGATGTAGTCCTCCATCGTCCGCGACAGCACCGCGCCATCAACACCGCGCCGGTCCGAATCCGTCATCGCGCCACGCTCCGCCTGCAGGGTCAACGCCAGATGGATCGCGGTCACCCGCCCCCAGGCCGCGGCGGCTTCCACGTCAGCAGCCGTCACATAGGCGGAAGCAGAACCAATCTTGTAGCGCAACGCCATCGCGCTCACACCTTCTGCGATCTCGCTGCGGGCGCCCTGCACCGTGCGGTACAACGAAGACCCGCCGCGGGTATTGCTCCCCACGGTCCAGCGCGCCTCATAAGGGACGACAACGAACGCAGGCGACCGGCCAATCCCACGCGGGCATGCCGTTACATCAGCAGCGGTAGGCGTGCCTGCAACGCGGAAGCAATAACCCGGCCCTGAAACTGCAGCACTGCACTGGCCGAGGTCGGGCGTTGGGGTCAGGCCCGCACCACAGTTGTTACCTGCTGCATGCTGGACCGCGGCACCAGAAATACCCGTGACGGAAAACACGATTGCCTGATCGCTATTGCACACCATCAATGCCTGGCCTGAAACAAGCCCGGCCGCGGTATTGAGGGTAACTGCATCACCCGGCCGCGCATGCGCCTGCACGCGGTATTCGCGCCCGTTGGCCAAATACAGCGATACCGCATCGTTGCCATCGCTTGTATCACCGAACATGCCATTGGCGAAGCGCCCCCAGAACTGCGCGTCCGCTCCTGTCATCTGCACCGTGATCGGGTTGGCCGCAGTGAACCGCGAGCAGGGATTGACTCCCGCTTCACGAATATCACGGGCCATCATTTCAAACGCGGCGCGCTGGTTCTCCTGGATTCGACCAACCGCTTCGGTCGACCCATAGACACGGCGGTTGGACAGGAAAATACTGCCCGCGGCAGCCACGACCAGAAGACCCAGCAACAAGGCAACCATCAATTCGATCAGCGTAAAACCGCGCTGCCGGCGGGGGCTCTGGACGTTCATAGGTTACTGGCCACCTCGACCTGCTGTTTGGAGTCACCACCGGTTGCACGCGAATCATTCCACTGCACGCCAACGGTACAACTCATGGTGTTGGCGACGCAGACAACCCGCCCCATCGCATCCGGGGCCACCGTCTGCTGCAAGCCAGTAAGCCAGGCCGCCATGGTGCCGGGATCCCCACCATCACCTGCGACATAGATATTGGTGTTGTAACTGCCAATATTCGCCCGATCCGCGCGAATGATGTCCATCATCGAATACGCCTGCAGCGCTGCCTGGGTACGTGCAGCCGAGCTACCACTGTTCTTCAGGGTGATGGCCTGCAAAGCAGCAATACCAAGTACACCGATTGCCAGGATCAATACCGCAACCATCACCTCGATCATGCCGATGCCGCGCTGCTGCGCCAAGCCGAACCTGCGCTTTCTGCCATAGCGAGTCATATCAGATATCTCCCGGAGCCGAACAGCCAGAACCAGCGGCACGGCGCGCAGATGCAATGCGCACTACCGCCGCTGAAATGTCCACGGCGTTGTCACCACCCAGGTCGGCAGCACACAGCGAAATGGTGCCACTGGTCGCGGCGCCCACCTGTACGAAACCACTGGACGAAAAGCCGATGCGCGCAGAACCTGCCAGGTTGGCGCTGGGCACCAGGCGCAACCCGGGATGCACCGTGATCGAACGCAACACCGTGGGCACCCCACTTTTCGTCGACAGCACGATCCAGCGTGAGCCCACGCTACCGGAGCAGGTGTTGCCATCGTTGCTGGCACACAGTGCGGTGGTAGAACGGCGTGCCAATGCCTCGGAACGTGCAAGCTGCAAGGCTGCAATCATTTCGTTGCTGCTGGAAACAACCCGGTTGTGCCTGATCATGTTGCTGAAAGCCGGCACTGCGATCGCACCCACGATCGCTATCACCGCGACAGTCACCATCATCTCAACCAGGGTGAAGCCCCTGGCGCGCGCGCGCCCCGCCCTGCAACCCCTTGCTGGCCGAAACCTGACCATGCGCAAGCTCCCCATATTGTCTAAGCTGACACGCTAAGCCAGCCTCCCACACCATAGCCAGCCCCTGCCGATGGACGGTAATTCATTCATGACCAATGGCGGCCCCCACCCCAGGCCAGCCACCGGGCAAGCGATCACCCCGCTTGACGCCCTGTGGAAGGCCCCCGCCATCATCTGGACCATCATTGCCGGCGAGGGCCTGGCGATCATCCTGGCACTGGCACCGGAGATCAGCGGCAGTCGCTGGGTGTTGTTCGGGGTGCTTTCCTTGATGGTGCAGTGGGTGTCCCTGTCCGCACTGGGCGCCCTTTACCTGTTGCGCGCCCCGCTGTCCCGCCTGCCCCCCACCTGGGTAGCCAACATCACCTTGCTGCTGCTGGTGGTATGCAATCTGCTGGTCTGCACCGCCTGCTGGTGGCTGCTCAAGGCACTATGGCCGATGTCGGCGGGCAACTGGCTGTCCGCACTACTCCGTTTCACCGGCATCGTCCTCACCTTCGGACTGCTCGGCGTGGCCGCCTTCCAGAACCATTGGCGTGCCCGCCAGCTCGCTGTACGCACCAAGCAAGCCGAACTTGAAGCCCTGCAGGCACGGATCCGCCCTCACTTCCTGTTCAATACGCTCAACACCGGCGCGGCATTGGTACACCAGCGCCCGGAAGTCGTCGAACACCTTCTACTGGATCTGGCCGACCTGTTCCGCGCCGCGTTGGCCGGCCCACAGGAGATTGCCCTTGCAGACGAGATCGCCCTGACCCAACGCTACGTCGAGATTGAAAAACTGCGCTTTGGCGAGCGCATGCGTATTTACTGGGATACGCCAGCCCCCCTGCCCACCATCAAGGTGCCAACGCTGTCCCTGCAACCATTGGTTGAGAACGCGATCCGCTATGGCATTGAACCCTACGCCGAAGGCGGCGACGTCAACGTCACCGTCCGCCAGGAAGTGAACCAGGTGAGGGTAACGATTGAGAACGCACTGCCGCCAACGGGCTACGCACCGATGCGCGGCGGTCACAAGGTCGGCCTGGAGTCATCCAAAGCCCGCATCCAGGCCCTCACTGCAGGCCTTGGCGATGTGGCAACACATTCGACGAATGGCCGCCACATCACCACAATCACCTTACCCGGCTGATACTCAGGCAACGACCTGATAACACGGTCGGTACTCACCGGAGATCTTCATCCGGCGCTGCTCTACAAACGCGCGCAGCAGCTCGTCCAGGGCCTGCATCATCTCGGTATCGCCGTGGATCTTGAACGGGCCGAATTCCTCGATCCGGGCCATGCTCTCTTCCTTTACGTTGCCGGCGACGATGCCGGAAAACGCGCGGCGCAGGTCGGCAGCAAGGTCCGGGGCCGGACGCCCCTTGTGCAGGTCCAGGCCAGCCATGGCCTCGTGCGTAGGCACGAACGGCTGCTGGTAGGGCAACGGGATCTCCACCTGCCAGTTGTAGAAGAACGAATCGCGCTGCGCCAGGCGGAACTCGCGCACACGCTTGATGCCTTGCGACATCTTGCGGGCCACGCCGACCGGGTCACCCACGATGATCTCGTAACGCTCCGCCGCCTTGTCACCCAGGGTCAGGCGGATGAAACGGTCGATCTGCTGGAAGTACGGCGCGGCAATGGCCGGGCCGCTGAGAATCAGCGGGAACGGCAGATCCTTGTTCTCCTCGCTCAACAGGATGCCGAGCAGGTACAGGATCTCTTCGGCGGTACCGACACCACCCGGAAACACGATGATGCCGTGGCCGAGACGGACAAACGCCTCCAGGCGTTTCTCGATGTCCGGCATGATCACCAGATGGTTGACGATCGGGTTCGGCGACTCGGCAGCGATGATGCCCGGCTCGGTGATGCCGATGTAACGGGTATTGGTCTTGCGCTGCTTGGCATGGGCAATGGTGGCGCCCTTCATCGGCCCCTTCATCGCACCCGGGCCGCAACCCGTGCAGATGTCCAGGCCGCGCAGGCCCAGCTCATAGCCAACCTGCTTGGTGTACAGGTATTCGTCACGCGAGATCGAGTGACCACCCCAGCACACGACCAGGTTCGGGTCGCTGGGCTGCAGGATGCGCGCATTGCGCAACACGCCGAACACCGCGTTGGTGATGCCGTCAGAGGTCTCAAGGTCGGAGGCGTACTCCGGCCCCAGCTCGATGGCCATATAGGCCAGGTCGCGCACCACCGAGAACAGCAGCTCGGCGATACCGCGGATGATCTCGCCATCAACGAAGGCCACCGCCGGCGCATTGCTCAGGTCGATGCGGACACCACGGTCCTGCTGGGTCACCTGCACATCGAAGTCCGGATACAGGTCGCGCGCAGCGCGCGGGTCATCCGAAGCACTACCACTGGTCAGCACCGCAAGTGCGCAGCGACGCAGTAGTTCATGCATGCCACCGCCAGAAGCATCACGCAACCGCGCAACCTCGGCCCGTGACAGCACGTCCAACCCACCACGCGGATAAATCCGTGCGTCCTGCACCGGCAGCGCCCTCGCTGCCCCTTCGTTCTTGGTCATTTCCACTTCAACTCCATTCATTGGCGATCGACTTTAGCGCTACCCCCAATAAAAAGAAAACGGCCGGGTTGCCCCGGCCGTTCACCTGTTACTTCATTTCAGCCTGACCGATCAGAATTCGTAACGCAGGGTCAGCAGGGCCGACCAGCGCGAAACGACACGATGCGGGTAACCGGTGTTGGAGTCATACGTGGCCAGCTTCTCCGGGTACTGGTTGCCGAGCCTGTACTCGTAGGTACCATCCGTCTTGATACCGGCCAAGCCAGCCAGATAACGGGTGTCATAGCCCTGCGACTGTTGCTCCGTCACGCCCCAATCCTTGTTGAGCATGTTCAGGACATTGAAGATGTCCAAGCGAATGATCGACTTGTGTTCCTTGAAGAAGCCCGGCAGCTCCTGCTGCAGACTCACGTCGAACTGGTTCACCCACGGGTAGCGGGCGCCATTGCGCTTGGCGATCTGGCCACGGTGCGAAGACAGGTACGGGTTGGCGTCGATGAACGCATGGAACGCTGCAATCTGCTCGGCGGTTGCATTGCCGTAGCTCACGTTCGGATCGTTGACCAACGGGATGTACGCCGGATCCTGGAAGATGCGGTCGCCGTTCGGATCTCCATCGATGATCCAGGTATACGGCAGGCCGTCACGACCGTTGTAGAACGCGGTGAAGCTGGTCTTGTAGTCACCGAAGAACGCGTGCTCCCAACCGAACGATGCCTTGATCGAGTTGCGCACTTCACGGCTGGCGGTCGAAGCGATTTCTTCGTTCGGATTCAGACGCGATACGAACTGGTAGCCCGACCACGCCTGCGACGAGTTGTCCGAACCTACTTCGGTCGCCTTCGTGTAGGTATAGCTCAAGTTGCCGTACCAGCCATTAGCCAGCGGCTTGTTCAACGAGAACGTCACCGCCGTCGAGGAACCCTTGTCGGTGTTGCCCAGCTTGGTGGAGTTGTATTCGAAAGCGGTATTGCGGCCGCAGTTCTTGTTGGAGCTGCTGATCGAACCAAGGTTGCAGTAGTAGTAGTCACGGCCATCAGCCAGCTGACCCTGCACTTCACCGATGTTGATCGCCTGGTAGAACACGCCATCCTTGTTCTTGATGTGCTGTGCTTCCACCGAGCCGATCAGACCCATCCACGGCAGTTCCGCGTCATAACCCAGGCTTACCTTCCAAACGGTCGGCAGCTTGAAGTCAGGATCGATGGTATCGACCTGCTTGGCCACGCCATCGGCGGTCATGTTCGGCGGGAACGGCTGGTTGTTGGAGTCCGGGCTGAACGGGTACTGGCTCGGATCGTACGAGGTGAACGAAGCAGCGGTCACGCCGTTGTTCTGGTACGGGTTGGCCAGCCACACGAACGGCGGCACGCTCTGGAACAGGCCGATACCACCGCGCAACTGCGAGTAGCGCTCGGTATCAAAGGTGTAGTTGAACGCAGCGCGCGGCAGGACGACCTTGTTGCTGGCGCCCAGGCGGTAGTCATTGCGATAACCGAATGCTTCTTCAAAGCCAGGCGTGGTCGGCGGAGCCTTGTTGGCCTTCGGGATATTGACGCGCACGCCGTAGGTCAGCGACAGGTTGTCATTGACTACCCAGGTGTCCTGGACGAACGGGCTGACCTGCGTATAGACCATCGCGGCAGCGGTGTCGTTGACGCCGTACTGGCCAATCGGCTGACGGACGTTGTACGAGTCGTACTGACCAGCTTCGAAGTCGGCGATGCTGGCGAAGGTGTACACACCGTGCAGGTCGCGACCATACAGGTTGAACACATCGTTGCGCATGTAATCCACACCGAACTTCAGCGTGTGGTCGTTCAAGTACCAGTTGGCAAACACCGTCGCGGTGAGCTTCTCGGTATTGATCTGGTTCTCGTGACGGTTGCGATCCTCACCCAGACGGATACCGTTGCCCAGGGTGGTGTTGTTGGCCGTGGTGATGTTGATCGTCGGCAGATTCAGCGGGTTGCCGTTGATCTGATCGAAGGTCTGGTAGCTGACCTTGGCCTCGGTGGAGAAATTCGGGCTCCAGTCGCTGAACAGCTGCAACGAGGTGTTCTTGGTCAGGTTGTCCTTGTTGTACCAGCGGCTGCTCAGGATCACCGAGTTGCTGTTGGCATCGTAAGGCTGCGGCAGGAACTCTTCGGTACGCTGGTGGGTCAAGCTCAGACGGTGACTGTCATTGATGTTCCAGTCGATCTTTGCCAGGTAGCGCTTGCTGTCCAGGTTGACGCCGAAAGCGCCATAGGTACCAGCGTCGAAGCCGTACTTGTTCTTGGCGATGTCGATGACCTGGTTGATCTCGTCCATCGAGATCACACCGTTCTCGTAGCCATCCGCATTGGACGAACCACCGAAGTTGGTCACTTCCTGCTCTTCGTACGAGGCGAAGAAGAACAGCTTGTCCTTGACGATCGGGCCGCCCAGGGTCACGCCCTTGGTGGCATCCTTGTCAAAGCCGCCGTAATTCTGGCCATTGCGCGAACCGACCATGTCATCGGCATTCTTGTACGCGTAGTACACCGAGCCGTGGAACTCGTTGGTACCGGACTTGGTCACTGCATTGACGGTTGCGCCAACGGTGTCGGAACCGACGTCATAGTCGGACACCTTCAGGTCGTAGGCTGCAATGGTGTCGACCGAAATCGGCGAACCCGCATACGGCATGCCGTTGGCGTTCAGGCCGAACGGGTCGCCCTGGGACAGGCCATCGACCGAGATGTTGTTGTAACGGTTGTTGACGCCTGCAACCGAGATGGCGCCGGTGCCCTGGTCGGTTACCGTGATACGCGGATCAAGGCGCGCCACGTCATCCAGCGAACGGTTGCCCTTCGGGGTCAGGTCCAGCTGGCGGCCGCTGATCGAGGTGCCCACACCCTTGTTGTCCGGGTTGAAGGTGTCCATCAGACGCGAAGCGGTGACTGCAACGCCAGCCATCGTGGTGACGTCGCCGCCGAGCTGGGCGTTGATCGCGCCGACCTGGTTCAGGTTGAGGTAAACACCCTCTTCGGTCTTGGTGCCTTCGCCCGGCTTGGTGATGGTGATCGTGTACGGACCACCAACGCGCAGGCCGCGCGCGGAGTAACGACCCGAATCATCGGTGACTGCGCGGCTGACCGTGCCCGACTCGGTGTGGGTGATCGTGACTTCAGCGCCAGCAACCGGCTGGCCGCCGACGTTGGTGACCTGACCGCCGACGCCGGCAGAGGTGCTCTGTGCGAAAGCCGGTGCAGCCGCAAGAGCGACGACAAGACCAAGTGCAAGCTTGGACATCTTGATACGCGGGTGATTCATAGGTGGGTAGCCTCGAAACGAGTTGGCGATTGAGAAAAAACGCGATCCATCAGCCCCGGGATCAACCGAGCGCCTGATCGTCTTGAATCTTGGGGGTCCCTTCCGAGGCGGTTACAGCCGCAACGGTTAAGATAAGGTTAACACGGTAATGACAATTTATGACTGCAAGAAGACAGCGGTATTGCGCTGCAGCAGTTCCCCCTACGGCGGATCAAGCAGTTAGCGGATTGACGCCAGATAGGTCCCCAGACCATCCAGCAGCATTTGTACCGAAATTGCGACCAACAGCATGCCCATCAGGCGCTCCAGCGCGGTCAGCGCGCGGGCACCCAGCAGCTTGTACAGCAGGGTTGCGGACATCAGGATCGCCGCTGTCCCACCCCAGGCCAGCAGCAAGGCCAGGCTCCAATCACCCAGGCGCGACGGCTCGTTGCTCCCCATCAGCATCACCGCCGCCATGCCCGAGGGCCCGGCGACCAGCGGAATCGCCATTGGCACGATGAACGGCTCACCGTCCGGCACCGCCCCCATCAGACCCTCCGGGCGCGGGAAGATCATGCGGATGCCGATCAGGAACAACACGATGCCGCCAGCAATGGCCACCGACTCCTGGCGCAGGTGCATCAGCTCCAGCGCGTATTTGCCGCCCCATAGAAAGGCCATCAGGACTGCCAGCGCTATCAGCAACTCGCGCACCAGCACCACCCGCTGACGCCGGGGCGTCAACGGTTTGAGCAGGCTGAGGAATACCGGGATGTTGCCCAGCGGGTCCAGGATCAGAAACAGCAGCAAGGCCGCTGAAAGGATCGTCACGGGGCCAGGTCCAACACCTTTCCACGCCACTGCGCGCCGCTGGCCGCGAGCAGCTGCACGCTGGCGGCGGCATAGTTGGCGGGATCCACCGGCGCCGCGTCTTCTTCATGGGTGAACGCACGCGCCCGCAGCCCGGTACGCATCGGCCCCGGCTGCATGCCACAGACCCGGACCGGACCGTTGCGCAGCTCATGGTGCAGGCTCTCGATCAGCCCGCGCAGCCCGTACTGGGCTACCCCGTAACCGCCCCAATAGGCCTGCCCCACCCGTCGCGGATCATCCAGCGCGAACACCACGGCCGCGTCCTCACGCTGCCGCAGCAAGGGCAGGCAGGCCTGGGTCAACCAGGCACGGGCAGTCAGGTTGACGTGGATGGCACGGGCGAAGGCGGCCGGGTCGCCGGATGCAAACGGGGTCAGCCCGGCAAAATCGGCCGCGCAATGCAACACACCGTCCAGCCGCCCAAGCTCGGACTCCAGCCGTTCGGCCAAAGCCGCGTAGTCATCGGGGCTGGCCCCCTCCAGATCCAGCGGATAGAGCAATGGCTCCGGGCCGAGTTGTGCGGCGCTGTCGTAGACGCGATTGAGCTTGGCGACCTTGCGGCCCAGCATCACCACCGTCGCGCCGGCCTCCGTGCAGGCCCGGGTCGCCGCTGCGCCCAGACCGCCCGCAGCACCCGCGATCAGAATTACCCGACCAGCCAGGTCGGCGCCCACGTCACCCCGGGGCTGGGCGCTCACGCTTGCCCGGCCTCGGCAACGATGCGCTTGAGCTCGCCGGACTCCAGCAGCTCCAGAATGATGTCGCAGCCGCCAATCAACTCGCCGTGCATGAAGAACTGCGGGAAGGTCGCCAGGTTCGAGTAGCGCGGCAGATTGGCTCGCACCTCAGGGAACTCGAGCAGGTTGACCGTGCGCAGATTGATTGCCCCGGCTGCCGTCAACGCCTGTACCGCGCGGCTGGAAAAGCCGCACATCGGGTACTGCGGCGTACCCTTCATGAACAGGACAAGGGGGTGTTGCTCTACCTCAGCCTGGATTTGTTCCATCACCGGCATTCGAATTCTCCCTACTGCGAAAGAACGGCCCGTCCTGGTCGGATAGACTTTCCCGTGGTTGACCATTGTAAGCCGAGCCGGCCAACTCCCGGCGCCCTGCCCCGAAAAGAATCTCCGATGCCCGTCCAACTTCCTGAACTGCCCTACGCCCGTACCGCACTGCAGCCACACATTTCCGCCGAGACCCTGGACCTGCACCACGGCAGGCACCATCGCGGCTACGTGGACGCGGTCAATGCGCGCATCGCCGGCACCGAGCTGGACGCGCTGTCGTTGGAGGAGATCGTGCGCAACAGCCAGGGCAGCCTGTTCCAGGCGGCGGCGCAGGCATGGAACCACGACTTCTTCTGGCAATGCCTGCACCCGCGCGCAGGCGGCGACCCGCAGGGAGTGCTGGCCGAGCACATCAACCGTCAATTCGGCGATGCGCAGAAACTGCGGGAAGAGTTCAATCGGGCCGCCCTGGGCGTGTTTGGCTCGGGCTGGACCTGGCTGGTGCAGCACCCGGACGGCAAGCTGGCCGTTGTCAGCACCCGCAACGCCAACACCCCATTGACCGGCGACAGCACGCCCTTGCTGGTCTGCGATGTCTGGGAGCACGCGTATTACAGCGATTACCAGAATGATCGCGCGCGCTTTCTGCAGGCGTTCTGGAAGCTGGTCAACTGGGACTTTGTGGAAGCACAGCTGCGCTGAGCGCCCGCGAGGGCAGGCATGCAGGGCTTTGGCTTTGCTCCTACGCCGTCATTCCCGCGCAGGCGGGAATCGCTCCTGCTCCTGCTCCAGACTCGGAACTACTTGTGCACTTGAGCAACGCGCGCGGCTACTGCAGAAGCACAGAAGCCAGAGCGATTCCCGCCTGCGCGGGAATGACGATCTGAAAGTTCTCTGAGTGAGCCAGAAGCAAAACCCGCCTCACTCGTGCGCAGCCACCGCATCCAGCACCCGCGCCGAATACACCAGCGCAGCGCCAGCATTGAGCGCCACCGCCACACCCAGCGCCTCGGCGATTTCCTCGCGGCTGGCGCCCTGCTTCAAGGCAGCGTCGACATGGGTGGTGATGCAACCATCGCAGCGGGTGGTCACCGCCACCGCCAACGCGATCAATTCGCGGGTCTTGCCGTCCAGGTGGTTGGTCTGCGCGCCTGCGCCGCTCAGGGTGATATAGCCCTTGAGCGTATCCGGCGAGAGCTTGCCGAGTTCGCCGATACGGCCCTTCAACTCACGACGGTAGTCATTCCAGTCGAGCATGGCTGGGTTCTCCAGTTGGGACTGGAGAACCTTACGCCGGCAAAGATTAGTTCGCCGTCATGTCGCCGCGACGCAGGACCTCAACCACCGGGGCGACCTGTTCCTGCCGACCCAAGGCCTCACCCACACGCAGCAAGGCATCCGCCAGCGCCGCCGGCGCGTCATCACGCAGGTTGGCGTGACCGACCTTGCGACCCTCGCGGGCCTGCTTGCCGTAGTCGTGCCAATGACCAGCAGCTTCGCCCAGCACCGCCTTGGCGTCGGGCATCTGCCCCAGCCAGTTCAGCATGCAGGCGTGGCCGAGCATGCGGGTATCGCCCAGGGGCAGGCCAAGCACGGCGCGGATATGGTTCTCGAACTGCGAGGTTTCCGCACCATCGCTGGTCCAGTGACCCGAATTGTGCACGCGCGGCGCCATCTCGTTGGCCAGCAGCGCATCGCCACGGCAGAACAGTTCCAGCGCGAATACGCCAACGTAGTCCAAGCGCTCGGCAACACGGCGCGCATAGGCAATCGCGGTCGCCTGCTGCTCGGCAGACAGCGCAGCCGGCGCCAGACTGGCCGACAGCACACCGTCCACATGCCAATTGGCGGTCAGTGGCCAGGCGCGGAACTCGCCGTCGCGGCCGCGCACGGCCACCACGCTGACTTCCCGCTCGAATGCCACAAAGCCCTCGAGGATCAGCCCGGTCTTGTCGACCTGCGCACCCAGCGTCTGCCAGGCGGTATCGATGTCCGCCGCGTCACGGATACGGAACTGGCCCTTGCCGTCGTAGCCCAACCGCCGCGTCTTGAGAATGCACGGCATGCCGAACTCGGCAGCCTTGGCGGCCAATTCATCGCGGCTGCGGATATCGGCAAATGCTGGCAGCGCTATGCCCAGTTCCTGGAACAAGGTCTTTTCACTGAGCCGATCCTGCGCCACCGCCAGGGCGGCCGGATTCGGGAACACCGGCTTGCGTTCGGCCAGCCAATGCGCGCTGGCAGCCGGCACATTTTCGAAATCGAAGGTGATCACGTCGACCTTGGCCGCGAACTCGGCCAATGCCTCGGTGTCATCGAAGTTACCCACCTGCAGCGGCGCCACCTGCCCCGCGCACGCATCGGCGGCCGGATCGAACACCACGAAACGCAGGCCCAGCGGAGCTCCCGCCAGCGCCATCATGCGAGCCAGCTGCCCGCCACCGAGAATACCAACCGTGATCATTGGCGCGGATCGTCCGCAGCCATCACATCTTCGGTCTGGCGCGCGCGGAAGGCGTCCAGCGCGGCACCGATCTGCGGCTGCTCGGCGGCCAGCATGGCCGCGGCGAACAGGGCCGCATTGGATGCGCCCGCGTTGCCGATGGCAAAGGTCGCCACCGGGATACCCGCCGGCATCTGCACGATCGACAGCAACGAATCCATGCCATTGAGTGCCTTGGACTGCACCGGCACGCCCAGCACCGGCACGGCGGTCTTGGCAGCCAGCATGCCCGGCAGGTGCGCCGCACCACCAGCGCCACCGATGATCGCGCGCAGGCCACGCGGGCCCGCCTGCTCGGCATAGCTGAATAGCACATCCGGGGTCCGGTGTGCGGAAACTACCTTCACTTCATACGGAACGCCCAAAGCATCAAGCTTCTGGGCGGCGTGCTGCATGGTTTCCCAGTCTGAGCGGGAACCCATCACGATGCCGACTAGCGGCGCGGGGTGGTTGGGGGTCATTGGCCGTCACCTGCTGCAAAGACGTATTCTAGCCGTCTTCCCCGCAAGACCACGAACTGATGGACCGCAAACTGCTCGACCTGCTCGTCTCCCCCGACACCCGCCAGCCGCTGTTCCTGCTGGAAAGCGCCGGCCTGGAAGCCCTCAACCGCGCCATCGGCAGCGGCGGCGTGACCCGCGCCGACGGCAGCCCGCAGGCCCAGCCACTGCGCGAGGCCCTGATCAGCGGCGACCGCAAGCAGGTCTTCCGCGTCGATGACGGCATTCCAGTGCTGCTGGCCGATGAAGCCATCGCCACCGCCCAGATCACCGACTTCCCGGCCAAATAATGCTGCCGCACCCGCCGCTGGCCCCGCCGCAGGAACAGATTGACGCCGATGTAGCCCGCGCCCTGGCCGAGGACATCGGCAGCGGCGACGTCACCGCCGCACTGTTGCCCGATGCCGCCGACGTCGCCTACCTGCTGTGCAAGCAGGACGCGGTGATCGCCGGCCGCCCCTGGTTCGACGCCACCCATCGTGCGCTGGACCCGCAGGTCCGGATCGATTGGCGGGTACTGGAAGGCGAGCACGTCAGCGCCGGAACGGTGCTGGCCACACTGAGCGGCCGCAGCCGCAGCCTGGTCAGCGCCGAGCGCACCTCGCTCAACTTCCTGCAGACCCTGTCCGGCACCGCCACCATCACCGCGCGCTACGTCGCGGCGGTGGCAGGCACCAGGGCGCGCATCCTCGACACCCGTAAAACCCTGCCCGGCCTGCGCCTGGCGCAGAAGTACGCGGTGCGTTGCGGCGGCGGCGACAACCACCGCATCGGCCTGTTCGATACGGTGATGCTGAAAGAAAACCACATCCGCGCCGCCGGCTCATTGACTGCCGCCGTGCACGCCGCACGCGCACAACAACCCAAACTGCCCCTGGTAGTGGAAGTGGAAGACCTGCAGCAGCTGCAGGAGGCACTGGCCGCCGGTTGCGAGCGCATCCTGATCGACGACTTCAGCGCAGCGATGCGCCGCGATGCGGTGCGCATCACTGCCGGGCGGATTCCACTGGAAGTCTCCGGCAGCGTCGACATGACCACGTTGCGCGCCATCGCCGAAGACGGCGTGGACTGCATTTCCATCGGCGGACTGACCAAACACGTGCAAGCCATCGATCTGTCGCTGAAGCTGGGCCCGCCACCACGCTGACTCACGGCATGCACACGGTCCCGGCTGCGACACTCCCCCAATATCCCCCGCGGAGCCCGCTGTGGCATACCGATTCCTGTTGTGCGGCCTGACCCTGCTGTTACCCACCCTGCCGGCGATGGCAGCCGAAGCCTGTGACGTGCCGCCGCGCTATGGCCTGAGCGAAACCGCCAAGGCCGTGGTTGCGGCGGCCTGCGGTGAACACCGCCTGTGGTATCGCCCCTTCATCGACCGCGATGGCCGCATCGCCAGCCTCGGCGTTACCGAGGCCGAGAACGAGCATCTGGCTGACAACGGCCTGATCGCCTGGCAGCGCGTCGTCGGCTATTGGCGCGATAGCGGCACGCTTGGCCCGATGGGCGCCATTGCCGGCGCCAGCAGCTGCGCGCAGCCGGCCGGAAACCGCTATACCGATACCGACTGCCGCGCGTTCCTGATCGACAACCCGTGGTCGGCCGCTTTCATCTCCTGGGTGATGACGCGCGCCGCCGTGCCCGGCTTTACCCGATCACCGCGCCATATCGACTACATCCGTGCCGCCTACCAGGGCGGCAGCAACGGCATGCCGTATCGCCTGGCCGACCCGGCCAGCGAGAAGCCGGCGCCCGGTGACATGCTGTGCTTCCTGCGCGACCGCAGCAGCACCTTGAACTACGCAGGCTTGATCCAGGCACTGGGCAGCGGCCGTGCCGGCAACTGGAAATCGCACTGCGAAATCGTGGTCAGCGCCAACATGGGCGGCGACCGCACGCTCTACCTGGTCGGCGGCAATGTCGCCAATTCGGTGGTGATGCGCAAGCTCATGCTTGATCGCACTGGCCTGCTCGAGTTGCCAAAAGCCAACGCTGCGCAGGTGCCGAGCTCGCCGATTGAACAACGCTGTTCACCCGGCCAGGAGGAAGAGTGCAACCTCAATCGACAGGATTGGGCCGCACTCCTGAAGTTGACCGCGACCAACCCGGCGCCGGTATTCAATTCGACCGCGCCGTTGCCGCCACCACCGGACAAGCCGATTCCAACGCCTGTCACTCACTGAGGCTTGCTGGCGCGCCGGCATCAACCGCAAACAGAGGGCTGCGCATGGATGAGCAGATCGCCTAAAGTGCTCGCATGCCTACCCTTCTTATCCTGATGATTGTCGGCGCGATTGGTTTTGCGTTCTGGGACCGCTCCCGCGCCGCTGCCGACCGCGCCACCGAACTGGGTCGCAACGCCTGCCGCGCTGCCGACGTGCAGTGGTTGGACCAGAGCGTGCACAGCACCGGCCTGCGCCTGTGCCGCCTGCCCAACGGCTGGCTGGGCTTCGAACGCAGCTTCCGTTTCGACTATTCCTATGATGGCCAGGATCGCCATACCGGCCGCATGGTCTTGCGCGGCCGCGAACTGGTCTCCTTCAGCGGCCCTGCCGCCGCACAGATCGGCCGCCTGCGCAAAAGCACCGAAGAAGCCGAAGACATCTGATCCAACCGGTAGTGCCGAGCCATGCTCGGCAGGGGCGTTGCCGACAATCCCATAACGCTGCACTGACTGGTAGTGCCGAGCCATGCTCGGCAGGGGCATTGCCGACAATCCAATAACGCTGCACGTTTTTTGTGGGAGCGGCGTCAGCCGCGAAGCCAAGGTCCTTTCAGGTCGCTGGCATGTCCGCACCTTCCAGTACATCAGC
>NZ_JASCOR010000002.1 GCF_029959445.1 Stenotrophomonas sp. PS02298
CGGCCCGGGGGGTGGCGGGGGGGGGGGCGTGGGGGGGGGGGGCCCCGCGGGGGGGGGGGCCCGCCACCTGAGCGTCACTGTTCACCCGCCTGTCAGGAGCAATGCGATGCCCCGCGCGATAAGCCAAGGCCTGGAGCACGACCTCGCCGAGCAGCTCTCGGCGCTGGACACCCGCTTCCTGCTCGCGATCCACCACGGTGATGTCGACGTACAGGCTGTGGCCCGCCGGCTGCTAGCCGAAAGGGGTATCGACGGAACGGGCCGATGGGTGGGCTTCGCGCCCGCCGCAGAGGCGCTGCGGATATAGCGATGCGGGAGCGGGTCGGTGGGCTTGCAGTCGGCGAGACCACCTGTCGCTACCGCTCTCATGTGCGGTCGCAGCAGTGCTTTGCGCAAGATTCTGGGCCGAAAGATGGCGGCTGAGTCTGCCCAAGGGAGGGGCGAATTTTACGTGCGAATTTACGTGGGGCAGCAAAAAGGGCCGCTTTCGCGACCCTAAGTGTTTGAATCTATGGCGCCCGAAGTTGGACTCGAACCAACGACCCCCTGATTAACAGTCAAGTGCTCTAACCGGCTGAGCTATTCGGGCGGGGAGGCGCATTCTACTTAGCCCTGAAGATTGTTGCAACACCTTTTGGCTATTTTGTGCATCTGTCGACATTGCCGCCGCGCTGGCTGCGCGCGCGGCCTGCGTTGTTGACTATCACTTTGCTGAGCAGGCTGCCATCGCTGCCGCAGATGGATAGCGTGAGGTTTGAGCCGCTGCTGCGGCCGTCAGGGAGATACCGGATACGGGTTCTGCCGGCCGTGCTGAATAGTTGCAGGCCGGAAACCGGTGGCGGTTCGGCGCGGATGATGTCCGTCGGTGCGTCGGGGCGGCCATTGCCGTCGCGATCAAGAAACATCAGCCAGTCCTTCGACCAGTCGGTGCCATTGCTGCACTGAGCACCATTGCGGGACGGGCAGAGCACGGTTGCAGTGCGTCGGCTCACTGCTGTTGTCCTGGCGAGGTAGAGCTGTGCCATCACGGCGTTGCTGGCGGCGATTGCGCGATTGCGCTCGATCATGGATGCAAACTGTGGGACCGCCACCCCGGCAAGCGTTGCGGCCACACAGATGCAGACGAGCAGTTCGACCATGCTGACGCCGTATTGGCGCGCAATTGGATGGCGCCTGCGGTCTGGGTGGGAGGCTGGCATGGGCCGGGTATCGGGGTTGGGAGCAGTGATGCTCGCCAAAGCCTTGCGGTGGCGGTGTCGCTGGAGCGGGTGGCTGAACATGGGGTTAGCCCTTGCCGCGCCGTCGTCTCGGGGCTGGCTATACTGAGTGGTCCACGCAGGTCCTACTCGCCATGTCCGACAGCTTCCAGCTCGTATCGCCGTATTCGCCCGCCGGCGACCAGCCGGCCGCCATCGAAAAGCTGGTGGCCAATTTCGAGGCCGGCATCGCCAAGCAGACCCTGCTGGGTGTGACCGGCTCCGGCAAGACCTACACCATTGCCAATGTGGTGCAGCAGGTGCAGCGCCCGACCCTGGTGATGGCGCCGAACAAGACATTGGCGGCACAGTTGTACGGCGAGTTCAAGGCGTTCTTCCCGAACAACGCGGTGGAGTACTTCGTCAGCTATTACGATTACTACCAGCCCGAGGCCTATGTGCCGTCGTCGGACACCTTCATCGAAAAGGACAGCTCGATCAACGAGCACATCGAGCAGATGCGCCTGGCCGCGACCAAGACCTTGCTGTCGCGGCCGGATGCGATCGTGGTGGCGACGGTATCGGCCATCTATGGCCTCGGTGCGCCGGAGGACTATCTGTCGCTGCGCCTGATCCTGTCCAAGGGCGAGCGCATCGATCAGCGCGACCTGATCAAGCATCTGACCCAGCTGCAATACACCCGCAACGAGTACGAGCTGCAGCGCGGCACCTTCCGGGTGCGCGGCGAGGTGATCGATGTGTTCCCGGCCGAGCTGGACAGCGAGGCGCTGCGTATCGAGTTGTTCGATGGTGACATCGAGCAGTTGAGCATGTTCGATCCGCTCACCGGCGAAAGCCTGCGCAAGATGCAGCGCTACACCATCTATCCAAAGACCCACTATGCGACCACGCGGGAGCGTGTGCTGGCGGCAGTCGAGACCATCAAGGTCGAGCTGAAGGAGCGGCTGGAGCAGTTGTACGCACAGAACAAGCTGGTCGAAGCGCAGCGCCTGGCGCAGCGCACCCAGTACGATCTGGAAATGATGGCCGAGGTTGGATACTGCAACGGCATCGAGAATTACTCGCGGCACCTCACCGGCAAGGCGGCTGGCGATCCGCCGCCGACCCTGTTCGATTACCTGCCGCCTGACGCGTTGCTGGTCATCGACGAGTCGCACGTGACCATTCCGCAGATTGGTGCCATGTACAAGGGTGACCGTTCGCGCAAGGAAACCCTGGTCGAATTCGGTTTCCGCCTGCCTTCAGCGCTGGACAATCGGCCGCTCCGTTTTGAAGAGTGGGAGGCCCGTTCGCCGCGTGCCATCTATGTGTCGGCGACGCCGGGTCCGTACGAGCTGCGCGAGTCGGGCGATGACATCACCGAGCTGGTGGTGCGTCCGACCGGCCTGATCGATCCGCAGGTGGAGATCCGCCCGGTTGGCACCCAGGTCGATGACCTGATGTCGCAGGCGACTGAGCGCATCAAGATGGGCGACCGCGTGCTGGTTACCACGCTGACCAAGCGCATGGCCGAGAACCTCACCGAGTACCTGGGTGAACACGGCATCCGCGTGCGCTACCTGCACTCGGACGTGGATACGGTCGAACGCGTGGAAATCATCCGCGATCTGCGCCTGGGCAAGTTCGACGTGCTGGTCGGCATCAACCTCCTGCGCGAAGGCCTGGATATGCCCGAGGTGTCGCTGGTCGCGATCCTCGATGCCGACAAGGAAGGCTTCCTGCGTTCAACCGGCTCGCTGATCCAGACCATCGGTCGTGCGGCGCGCAATGTGCGCGGCAAGGCGATCCTGTACGCCGACAAGATCACCCGCTCGATGCAGGCGGCGATCGACGAGACCGACCGTCGTCGGCGGAAGCAGGTGGAGTACAACGAGGCGCACGGCATCGTGCCGCAGTCGGTGATGCGGCCCATCGTCGACATCCTGGAAGGGGCGCATGAGGAAAGCTCGCCCAAGTCCAGTGCGAAGGGCAAGGGCCGGCGCGTGGCTGAGCCCGAGGCGGATTACCTGCCGCTGGAGCCGGCCAAGCTGGCTGCACGCCTCAAGGAGCTGGAGCAGACCATGTACCAGCACGCCCGTGACCTGGAGTTCGAGGATGCCGCACGTATACGCGACCAGATCCATCGCCTGAAGGAGGCGAATCTGGGCTGAGCCGGCCGGGTGTGAAATATTTCCAGAAAACGGTTGTTCTTCGTGAAGAGCAGGGTTAAGATACGCGCCCTCGCAACGCTTAATTGTTGTTGAGAAGGGCGGTTAGCTCAGCGGTAGAGCACTACCTTGACATGGTAGGGGTCACAGGTTCGAACCCTGTACCGCCCACCACCTTAAACCTCGGTGTATCAGGGGTTTCGGTGGAAGTAATGTCTGAAGGGCCAGTTTGCAGTGGCATCGCACTGGCATCAGCTGGCATCGGCAGTTCTGCCGGTGCCGAAACGGCCACTGTCATCGCACTGGCATCGCGCATCCTCGGCACCTCTGCCGACAACTCCAACATCCAGTCATCCAGCGCGCGTTTGGCCCCGGCCAGATACTCAGGGTCGAACTTGGCGTAGTTCTCGGTCGTGGGCGAGCTCTCGCCCTTCTTGTGGCCCATCTGGCCCGAGACGTCCCAGCCTTTCACCCCGCGGCGCCGCAGCTCGGTACCGACCGTGTGGCGTATCACCTTGGGTACGAACCATGCGGGAAGCCCGGCGCTTTGGCGCAGCTTGCGCCAGGTCGTGCGCACGCTTTCGATTTGTTCGCCATGCCAGTTCACGTAGTGACTGGCCCGGGGCAGCTTCCCCAGGTAGGCGGCGAGGAAGTCGGTCAGGGGCACGATCGGGCGGAACTTCTTGGTCTGGGTGCGACCGGCAGGATTGAGGTTGATCAGGCCCATGTGGGTGTCGACCTGGAATGGCTGCAGGTCCAACGTGGCGTCCCCGCGGCAGCCCGTGTTGAGTCGGATCATGCAGTAGGTAAAGACGTGGTCGGGCATATCCTGATTGAGGAACCGCACCAGCTGCTCCCGCTTCGCGTAGTGCGGGTATCCGGCGCCGATAGCGGGCAGTCGGACAAACGGCACCCGAGTGATCTCCTGGTCCTCCCAAGCAAGGTTCAGGGCTGCCTTGCCGACGCCAAGCACGCGCCGGGCATACGACTCAGTCCAGCCTTTGTTGACGATCATCCACTTCAAGAACGCGCGCTGGCGCGGCGGGAGGAGGGTGTCGACGGTGTCTTGGCCAAAGAACTCGGCCCACACGTCGCTGGCGCGCTTGGCGGTCTCTGCGCTAGCGAGGTGCTGCCCGTGACGCAGGTAGTAACGTTCCACCACGTCGGCGATGCCGGCGTCCGCCGGGGGCGTGTCACGCACTTGCGCGTACTCAAGAATCAGCCTTCTGGCAGCTTGCTTTGCCTGCTCAAGATCTGCGCAGCGTGTAGAGCGCCGGACCGGCCGCCCGTTCTCGCGCCATTCGAGGTAGAGGAGCGGGGTCCCGTCGCGGCGCACGATGGCGTATTCGTCCGTAATTCGGTAGGCGATCCGGTCGGTGTCACCGGTCCGTTCAGATTTTGCGTCAACAGCCATTCGAGGTCTTCCAAGGTGTATTTCGGGGTGCCGCACAGGTCGCGCCATCGAATCTGGCCGGCCTTGCGCAGCCGCTGCAGCGTCCTCACCGATACACCGAGCCAGGCCGCCACCTGATCCTCGGAATAGAGGGTGGGCAGGGGGCTTGGCGATGCCAGTTGGGTAGGGGGCGCGGTCAGCACGTTGGCGCCCCCCTCTGCCCTCGGCAACCCTCGAGATTGCGCAACGCTCATCGCAGGCCTGCCCTCCGGAGATCACGGACCAGTCGTGTGGCCAGCTGGTGGCCGATCTTGCGGGCAACCACTTCGGCTGGTGCGTTACGCAAGGCAGCCGAGGAAATGGCGTATGCCACTTCCCCGCCAGCTAAGCGCACCAGGAAGTGCATGTAGTGTGTCGGGTCTGCGCTGTCGACGACGGTTTCGTAGGTCATCGCGCGCACTTCGATAGCGTCATCCGCAGGGCCAGGCAGGCGGGCCCGGTCCAACTCGTAGAGGCGCCAGATCTCTGCGCCGAGCATCTGCGGTGGAAGCCCCATGAAGTGTGGGCCCAGAACCTCGCGGACGTCTGCCAACTGCCAGCGATAGGTGTTTGCCTCAGACCGCGTGCTGGAGGCTTGTTGCTGCAGTTCTTCGGCCCGAGCTTCAAGCTCGGCAGCGTGGGCACGAGCCCGGCGACGCTGGTTCCTGCCATAACGTCGGCTCATCGACTCGTCTCCTGCGGGCTGTTCATGATGGTCTGCAGGATGCGGCAGCCTTCAGCATCCAGTGCCCGCCAGAGCTGGTGCCAGAACCCGTACAAGTCGCCGTTGAACAGGTCAATTTGCTTGTCGCAAGCGATCCACCTGGAGTGCGCGTAGGCCATGTAGTCCAGCACACGTTCGAGCTGTGCCCGTCGTTGATCAACCCGCATCCTTCACCCCCTGCGGGCGGGCGGCGAGTTCTCGTGTGTAGACCTCCACGACAGTGATCCCAAGCTCTTTGGAAAGATCGGTTGAGTTGGCCTCCATCACATGTCGGGCCGATGCGGGGCAGAAGTAGCTACCGTTCGGTCCAGTGATTACCCAGCCATAGACCGGAACCTCCAGCGCGGTAGCCGAACCGTCACAGTTCTGGCGTACACCGGAGGCATGCTCCAGTGCATCCGCTGCCACGAGACGTTCACCGGCTTCACCGAGGTTGAGCCCGCTATCGACAGCTTCGGGATGCACTTCATGTGCCCTGAGTGTGGCAGGCGGAACAACCTGCGAACTGTCGGCCACGACGGCGACACGCTGCTGATCGAGCAGGTTCTCCCCACGGAGGACTGAGCCAAGCTCACGGATGTGCTTGTTGATCAGCATGGCGTCGACTGGGTAAGCCTTCGCGGCCCGCTGCTCCCACTGTTCCAGGAGCGCGAGAATGCGACCCACCTCTGGCGCGGCGTGTTGGGCGGCGTGCGCCAGTGCTGACTCGATGGCCGCGACCGTCGCGCTGTCGTTCCAGATGGCATCGTTGGCCCGCAAGCTCCGGGCAGCTTCCACCGATCCGACGCGCTCGTATTCCTCCGCCAGCAACTCCCTGGCGCGCTGCCGGTCATCCATGGGACACCCCATATTCGCGGCCAGTGATGTATGCCAGACAATCGACCGGACGTCGGCCGGTCTTGATGCCCTGCCACGATCTCCAAACGTCGGCAACAGAGCTGCAACACAGGCCCATGCCTAACGCTCGATGATCCAGTTGGATGCCTTTTAAGTCGGATGCGATTGCCCCGAAATGGTTCACATATTCCGGGTTCCACTGTTCAAGAATTGCCGCGGCTTCCTCAATCAAACAGGCGAAGCTCAGGCAGTCGGTGGGGCGTACCAATGCTTGGTCGAAGGTCATTGCGTGTGCGGCTCGCAAACTGAACGGGATGCTTTCGTCCTTGGCCAGCGCCCAGAGCTCGCCACCTGCGGACCCCCAGTTCCTACCGCCCAAATAGCGGTCAGAGAGATACGTCCAGATCACTGGCCCAGTGCCGTAACCATTCCGGTACTCAGCAACAGGGACAGCCTTCGTTTTGAACACAGCACAAAGTGCAGAAGTGCTCACTGGGACACCTCCCACGGGACCAGCGTTTGATCGCCGCGGACATAGAGCGGGTGGCGTGGCGCGCCGTGCTTTGTGGTGCCCAAGCACCATAGGCGGGCACCAGCAGCTCGGAGGATCAGGGCGACATCCGATGCCCTGGCCGCTGCAAATGGTAGGGCGCCCCAGGCGCACACAACGTCCATGTGCTCGGCCGCCAGCCTGCGCAGCCAAGCGTCGTTATCAGGCCCGATTGGGGCCGTATGCCGCTGCAGCGCCGATGGATCCGTGGCGCGTAGGGCAAAGAGGTTGGCCACGGTCAGGCCTGCGCATCCCCAGGACCGGGCGAAGCCCCTGCAGCGGCGGATGGTTGGATCGTCCTGCGTGGCGTCTGCCGTGCTCGGGTTGAGCATGAGGAACAGCGCCGTTCCGCGATCTGGGTGCACGACCTCTGATGTCCTGGTCAGGACGTAGCGATAAGCGCCACAGGGGCTGATGACTGCGCTTTCAGACATTGTCGGCGGCCTCGATGATCGTGCGGGCCTGCTCAGGCGTTGCCACCTCAAAGTGCGGATGGGCTTTTCCGTCCTCGGTGACCACCTCGAGCTCATGGAGCTGAAACAGGCCACCCAGAGTCCAGTTGCAGGGAGCGCCATCCGGTTTCGTCCGCGCGCTGCCGGCGCCGGTGAACCGACCGATGCAGGAGAAGCCGAGGTACCTTTCGACGGAATCAAAGTCCACGCCAGCACCGGCAGCGATGAGGCTACGAGCTGACTGCACCGTCGCGCACCGTGGGCAGATGAAGGCGATGTCTTCGCGATCAACCTTTTGAGCGGCGATCGCTGCGCGGAATTCGGAAACGGTCAGGGTTTTCAACTCGATACCTCCTGTTGATAGTCTTCCCACGCCTGCTGCACGCGCTCGAACTGCTCGCGATTGCCGCCGTTGTCGGGGTGGTGCTTGGAGCGCAGTCGCCGGTAGCTCCCCTGTGGGTCGAGCGGATCGAGGACGGTCGACCACCGCTCGCGCGCTGACGAAGGCAGGGCAGCAAAACCGGTGAAAGCCCGCTCGAGGATCTCGGCACCGCCGTGGCGCTCGATTGCGCGCATGGCTTCCAGCGTGGCGGCCACGGCAGCGAGGTTGTCGGCTACCCGGTCGTAGCGGTCGATTGCCATGCACCGCGGCGGATTCCCGCGGCTGTAGCGGTCGGACCAGTAGACGGCGACGCCGGGGTCAGATGGCTCGCGCTGGTTGGATCGCGGCCAGCCGTCAAGGCGCAGCTCGAGGTTGGTGCTCACGACCAGGTCGTCGTCGTGGATGCCCATCATCTTCAGCTGGGTGCGCACCCTCTCGATGGCCTGAGCGATCGTGAGTTCGGCCTTGGTGTTCCAGCTGCCCTGGTTGCTTCGCACGCGCTTGCCGAACTTGGCGCTGGAACGGGCGCCGCCTGCCGTACGTCGCCAGCCGACCGGCCAAGCGAGAGGAAATGCTGGAATGGACATCAATCCTCTCCGGCGATGCTGTTCGTGGCATCAATTGCATAGCGGAGCGCTGCGCGGACGTCATCTGTGGCGTGCTCGTGAACCACGCGCCGTCCGCTTGGAGCAGACATGTCTTCCTCGATGACTCGCCAGCCCACGTCTGCGTCGCCCAGGCCGGTCGGCAGATCCACTGGAGCCAGCTTCCAGTGGTTGCGCTGGACGGCGTCTAGCAGCGCCGTATCGGCGCTGGCGGCGGGCTGCCCTGGCAGCGGTGAATCGAAGTGGAGCGAGTTCTTGGTTTCCTGCTTTGCGCGGATCTTCGCCATCACCTCGGGTTGGGTGATGCGCACCAGCTCGGTGTCGCCGGCGGCGTGCATGTCCAAGCCTGCCACCCAGCAGTAGCCGGCGAGGGTGACCATGACGCCGCCAACTTCCTGCGCGGGTTGCCCCACGGGCCGGTTGAACACGTAGTCGACCAGTGTGGCCACACGGGACGGGTCGTAGCCGTGCGCCTGTAGCAGCTCCAACACCTCCTCCAGCAGTCGATCACCACGCTCCGTCATGTTGCTGTAGAGGGAAGGGACGAAGCATTGCGCCATCCAGTCGGAAACGCCTTCCTGGAATGTCTGGACCTCTGGCGGCACGGCCAGGTAGACGGGTTCGACGCGCCAGCCGAGCTCGGCCAGACGGTCCTGATAGGAACCGGAATAGCCTTGGGCGCATGCCTTGGCCATCACCGCACGGGCGATCTCGTCCGAGCTACCTGAGTAGCCACAGGCGACGGTACCGAACTCTTCGGTGTCGGCGACAACCACGTGGGTGATCGGCTTGATCGAGCTGGCCAGGCGGCTCCACATGGCGACCTCAGTCTCCATGGCCGGCCTGCAGCTATCGTTGGCGAACACGACGACGTCGATGCCGGTGCGGCGCTCGATGGTGAAGTCGAGGGAGGATAGGGCGGTCATTGAGCCGCTCCTGCCAGTTGCTGCAGTTGCTGCAGATGCCACATGGCTTCGCGGATCAGCGGTACAGGGCGCTGGTCGGGGTTTGAAGTGAGGTCTTCCAATGCGTTCGACAGGTGAGCGAGTGCCTTTTTGGCGTGTACGCTGGCATCGCTGCGGACTACAACGGCGATTGTTTCGCTGCGCTGGTGCAGGAACATGCAGAAATTCGCCACGTCGCGCGGATCGCCTTTCTCGACGTGATCGCGCAGCATGTCTGAAAGCCGTTGTTGCATGCCGGGCTCGTCCTCATTCCAGCCGCTACGACCCTTGGCGCGGGCCTCGGCCAGCTTTGCTTTCATCGCAGCTGCGAAGGCGTCCACGGCCAGGTTATCCGGATGCAGGTCGCCCTTGGAGCCGGCGTCGGTCGTTGCAAGCGGGCGAACGAAGACGGCGGCAGGGCCGTCCTCGGTGTCGTGGACCATCACAAGGCGCCAGTGGTCGCCTGCCGGCGCGGCGGGCTTCCAGTTGGCCAGCCAAGCGCAAGCGTCGGGCTCATCTGCAACATGGTCTTCGTCCGGGTATTCGCCGTCGACCACGGCGAACGCGAAGCCCTGCGCCCTTACCAGCGGATCAAGGGCGCGCTCTTCGTCTTCCGGGTTCGGCCACTGCGGCAGATCCGGATGGATCGCGCTCCAGTCCTTGACGCCATCCAGCTTGGGCATCAGCTCTGGGGCGTACAGGCCGCGCCACGGGTCGGCCGGGTCGATCCCCGGCGCTGCGGCGGGCCAGTCCAAGCCCAGGTAACGCGCGATCGCATAGGCGACTTCCAGCCGGCCATCTTCGTCAGGGGCTGCGTTGCCGACGATTCGGTCGGCAAGACCGTGCATAACCGCGTGCTCGTCGATCTGAGCGGCAGCGAATGCTGCGTCCTTGGCAGTCACTGGGTCGATTTCCTCGCCCGGAGCGAAGAAGGGCCCCGAAATGCGCACGGTCTTGTGGAAGTGTTCGGGATCCAGTCGCCCGTCAATCTCCATGGACCAGACGCCATCGGCGTTGACCACCAATGGAACCGTGAAGCCCGGGCGCGCGCTGTCGCTGGCCAAGTAGATGCCCTGGCGCTGCAGCATGGTGCGCACCTCGGGCGGCAGCACGTCGATGACCTCGGCCTGGCCAATAAGGATGGGGTTGCGGGGGGTAGACATCAGCGGGCTCCAGGAAGGGCGGGGGTGCGCGGCGGCGGATCCACTGCGACGGTGGTGCGGCCGACTTCGTCGAAGAGCTCGATTGCATCCAGCTCGATCTTCACTGCGGCGATGTAGGTGTTGGCGACCTGCGAGGTCGCTTTGGCGCGTTCGATGGTCAGGGCCATCTTTTCGGCTGGCGCGGTCTCATCACCAAGCGCCTCAAGCATCGCGACCAGGTGGTCGCGGACGTCACTGACTTTGTTCTTCATCGCGCTGCTCCTTCGTGCGCTGGTTGATCTTTCGGGTGATGCGGGCCTTGAGCAGCACGAGCTCGGCCAGCTCCTTCGGGTAGCGGGTGTGGAAGCTGTTGCGACGCATGTTCTCGGCGAGCGAGATCTGCTCCAGTCGGTCAGCGGTGATTTCGGTGGCCACGAAGGACTTCAGCCCAGGCTTGAACACCACGATGTGCCCGTCGGCCACTGGACCGTGGGCGGCTTCCCAGACCATCACGTGTACGGGGCGCCAGCGTTTGACCGAAAAGATGGATGGGTCGTCCGTGATCTTGCGCATCAGCACCCTGCGTCTCGGGCAGATCTTCTCGGTACCGATCGCCACATAGTTGCGGGCCTCATGGGCTGGCCGTCCCTTCTTGAACTGGGTCTCCCTCATTCGGCCGGCGTGCCAACCTGGGCGACGCAACCCCTTGTTGGGCGGGACCTGCCCGGGCTGGAAGCGCGCAGCGATACTCTCCGGCGCGCACGTCCCATTCCACAGATGCGCAAGGGGGTGCGCGTCGAAATCTTCGGACTTTCTGAGCCCAAGCACCTCGGCACGGCGATACACGGCCGACCGCGGCCGGCCCAGCACATGTGCGATCAGGAACGCTGGGAAGTGGGGATAGTTGAGGCGCAAGGTCTCGTCCTCGTCCTCAGTCCACGGAGCGCGAAACTTCATTGCGCCTCCAAGCGAACTCGGGAGCATCGTCGAGCAGCCAGACATGGCGCACGTTGGCCACGTCTACCAGGTCGCGCGCTGCAGGAAAGATCTCCACAGCCCAGCGGTCCCCGTAGCCGGCTTGGGCTTTGAGGTTCTGGATCTCGTCCCAGGTGATTCCATCTGCCCAGCGGCCGTTGCCCAACATGCGCACGCGATTGATGGACAAACGCGGCGGCGCGCCATTTTCGACGTACTGCTGCACCAGAAAGTCGCGGTTGCGCCAGACCCGCTCAGGCGGCCGCTGCAGGCCGACCATGGCCGTTGGCCACAGGTGCATTGGTACTTCGACCAATGCCTCCGGAAGCCCTCGGTGTTTGGCGGCCAATGCCCGTCGCTCGGCTCGATTGAATCTGCGCTCAGTCATGCCTGCTCGGCCTCCCGGCGGCTGGCTAGCTCTTCAGGCGTGAGCAGCTCCTCGCGGGCAACATTTACAGCGCGCGGCGCCGTGATTCCGATGCGCACCTGGTTGCCCTTGATGCCAAGGACGGTGACGGCGACGTTGTCGCCGATGTGCATTACTTCGCCTTCGCGGCGGGTGAGAACGAGCATTGGTGTCTCCTGTTTCCATGGAGCCCGGCCGTGGGGGCGCGGCCGGGACGGGGTGATCAGTGGTTGCGGTTGAAGGGCACAAGCCCGTTGGAGCGGTTGAGCGTTCCGGCGGCAATCTGCCGGCAGCGGCGCTGGCGTTCGCGATTGCCACCGCCATTCGGGGCCCAGCGAATCAGCCAGCGCCGGCGATCAGTGAGGAAGCCGCTCCAGCGTTCGGAGCGAGCGACCCGGCGGGCCTTCTTGATTTCAGGCTTCGGGGCCGGCTGCGGCGGACGGATCGGCTGGTTGCCTGCGAGCTTGGTGCCCAAGGCAAGTGCGACGCCGAGCAGAAGGCGAGGGCGGTGGAACATGCGTGGATCTCCTACGGCGCCAATGCGCTGGTGGTGGGGGTAGGCGTGAGGTCGACGGACCGGTGCTTCGAATACGTAGGACCCTCGACAAGTGGAATGCCCGCCCAGGTCATGGCGCATGCCTCGACGTAGGCCGGCTTCACGCGCTTGCCGCGGACACCTTCGGCCTTGCGTCGTTCGTTCTCGGCGCGGGCCACTGCGCGAGCGTCTGCACGAATGCGCGCGTTGATGCTGCGGAGCAGGTAGGTGAAGTCCGCAGGACTGAGGCTGATCCGCTCGGGACACTTGCCGGCCAGTCGGAAGTAGTCGGCAAGTTCTTTCACGCGGCCGCGCAGCACCTCGAACTTCTGCTGCTTGCCGGTCGGGGAAACTGGGCGTTCGGGCTCAGCGCGTAAGCAGATCGTCGTGGTTGCGGCAGCACCCGGCTCGGGCAGATCCAGCGGTTCGTACCTGAGAAACGTTGCGGCTGCCTTGATGGCGTTCTGCCAGGCGTCGACCTGCTTCCCGTCGGCGTCGTACAGCGCCAGCAGACCGCCTTGACCGGTCTTCCGGACGGATCCGCCGCCGCGGATGATGGTGACCACGTCGGACATCTTGGTGAGCTTCATGGTCAGCCCCCCGCCTTCGAGATCTTGAAGACGCGCTCCAACAGCAGGAACAGGCGGCGGATCTCACCGCTCTGCAGTGCGAAGCGGGCGTCCAGCTCCGCGCGGCGGCTGTCCTCCTCGACCTGGTCCAGCTTGTCGAGCGCACCGTCCAGGAACTTCAGCTTGCGAACGACCATGTCCTCGCCGAGCACGAACGACAGGTTGTCTTCGAGCACCAGCGCCAAGCGGGTGACCTGCTTGCCGGCGTCCAGATGCTTGTCGATCTCGTCGCAGCGCAGTTCCTGGTACTGGCACTTCACGACCGCGCCGCCCTGCGCCGGATCCTGCAGCTGGCACTCTTCGCCCAGGCTCAGGCCATCGGGCAGCGACTCGCCAGCAATCCAGTTGGTCAGGATCGAGCGTGGTGCCACTTCGGCATTGAGCGGCATCGCCGGGAAGGTGCCCAACATGCCGCGGATGTCGCTCATCACGTTCTCGCCAGTCTTGCGGCTGGACGTGTCGACGACGGCATAGCCGAGCTGGAGGTCCAGCAGCACGTCGGTGCGGCCACTGGTGGTCAGCGCGCGCGGCAGCAGCTCGTGCAGCAAGTCATCCTTCAGACGCTTGCGTTCGCGTCCGCCGGGCTTGCGACCCTCGTTCTGTTCGATCTGCTCCAGCTTCCGGCCCAGAGCGTCGTTCACCGCCGTGTTGGGCAGGATCTTCGACTCGGTACCGACGGTCAGCCACAGCGCATCGCCGATGCGGTGCGAGAGGATCTCTTTCTCTTCGCGGCCGAAGGGGGAGATGAAGCCGCGGGACACCATCTCGAGCGCACCAACTGGCTTCAGCTGGACCTGCGGCAACAGCGTGGCGATCACCGAGAAGTCGGCCGACGCCGGGAAGCGGAACATGGTCAGGTTGCGGAAGAACATGAAGCGTCTCCAGGTGACTCGGAAGTGATGGACGTGCCGGCGGGCAGTTCGGTCATGCCCCAGGCGTAGATGGCATCTGCGGCTGCGCCGTCCTCCTCCTCGGCCAGCACCTCATGAGGGCGGGCAATGCCCGGC
Source organism: Stenotrophomonas sp. PS02298 (assembly GCF_029959445.1). GTDB lineage: Bacteria > Pseudomonadota > Gammaproteobacteria > Xanthomonadales > Xanthomonadaceae > Stenotrophomonas. Next base: position 13,985 of record NZ_JASCOR010000002.1, read on the forward strand.
GCGTAGACGAAGAACAGCTTCATGAGCGCCCCAATGCGGCGACCATGCGGCTGATCAGCTTCAGGTTCGGGCGCTTGCCGTCCTTCCATGCCGCACGTAGCGAGGCTCCGATCTGCTCGCGAAGTGCCAGCTGGCGGTGCGGATAAGCCACCGACGCGGCGTAGTAGCGCTTCATCCGCTCCTCGGCGGTGCGCTCCCGCGAGTTCCGGAACACAACGGCGTTCAACCCGTACTTCAGACACCCAATCTCTTGATTCACTGGAGGGGCTCCATGCGAGGAGGCTGAGCAGCAGCACCGGCAGGACCGCGGCGATGCAGGCACCAGCCAAAGTGCTGAGCAATGCTCGGCAGGCGATCAGGCACACGGCGGGCAGCTGGCATCCGACGCCAGGCCTTCCGGCGTGTGGTGCTTCCAGTGGTGGAAGTCGGCGCCTTCGTAGCCGCAGTGGCTGCAGTGGCTGCAGATGCCGTCTTCAGTGAACTGGTGCTCGAGCGGTACCGGCTTAGCGATCTCTGGCAGCAGATTGCGGCCGAAAATGGCCTCGAACTGAGCGTCGACGCCGGACAGAGAAGGCGCGCTCATGGGGCGACACCTCGGCCCTGCAGGCCTTCGAGCCACGTCTGAGCCCTGGCCATAGCCTCAGCGGACACGGTCACGAAGGCATGCCCGAGCCAGATCCCACAATCCTCCGCGTCATCGCCATGTTGGAACTGCGGCGTTTCTGGCGCGTCTGCGAGCGCGGTAATTACCGGCGCGTACCCCGACCAGAGCGACATGCTCCACCACTTGCGGTCGCCCAGCGCGTTGAGGCTGAGGATCAGCCGTAGCGTGCTCTGGTCCACCTGAAGCGGTATTTCCAGCGATGGACGTTCGCTTGGGCGTTCGGTCCGGCACTTAGCAGGCGCGCTCATGCCTCACCGCCCGTGGTCAGCCGATAGCCCACCTTCCAGACGACCAGGATCTTGTGCTCAGCACCGGCATCGGCAAGCTTCTTGCGCAGGCGGCTGACGATGACCTGCAGCGAGTTGGACTTCGGAGGATCGGCAACGCCATACAGCGCCGCGTGCAGAATCGCCTGGGTAACGAACTGGCCAAGGTCTGCGCTGAGCTTCTCGTAGACCTTGTACTCGGCGACCGTGAGCCAAACGATCTTGCCAGCAGCACCACCCACCACCAGCGCGCGCTGCTCGGTCATCAGCTCGACCGTAGGGGCGCTCACGGGCGCACCTCTACGAAGGCCAGGTCATAGATGACGCATTGCGCCCGGGCTGCCGCAGGGGGTACGGCTTCCGGTGGGGAGTCCGGCACGATCGACAGGGGGATGATCGTGTTGGCCCGGGCGCAAGCGTCGGGGGAAACGGAGTAGTCACCGCTCATGACAGCGTCGACGGCGTCGAGCGCCAGCTGCCAGCGGGGCCATGAGAAATCCTTGGCCATGAGGGCGGTGAGCCGCGCGCTGCAGTCGGGCACTGCGCCGCCGTCGCGAAAGCGGTTGAGGGCGGTGTTGGCCACGGTGGTGCGCAGGCCCCAATCGTTGGCGTCGGCCAAGTCGTACACCGCCACCGCGGCGCAGATGCGCGGATGGGTGATCACCAGCTTCGCCGGCACGTGAGGTGCGCGGGTTGCTTCAGCCGATAGACGCGGAACGGTGGCCGGGGTGGGTTGCGGCGCAGCCCAGATGCCGGCAATGGCCGCGGCGCCAGCGCCGAGGGCGAGGTAAAGCGAGGAAGACAGAAGCGTCATGCGATAGCCATCCCTGTGGAATGGCTATCAGTAAACCGATAGTTCAGTCAGTTGTCAATCGGTATACCGATAGGTCGATGCGCTTTGATCTATCGGTGGGCCGGTTGACGGCAGCTGCTATGCGGGAGGAATGATGCCGACGGCGGCCACACGTCCCCTTACGGCTTCCATGAGTTCGGAAATGGATACGTCGGTTTGCAGGTGGCGGGCTTCGTGAAGCGCGCTGGAGATTGCCTGAAGGAGAACGGCGACATGCAGCTCGTCTCGATAAAGACCGTAGAGGTCACTCCAATCGTCGCCAGCCCCGAGCAAGTGGAAGAACAAATACGCGCTGGACTCTGGGTCGAGAAAGTCTGTTGCTACGTACAAGGGCTCAAGACCGGGCACTTGAGCGGGTTCCTGAAGGCCCTCGGCCCAAGCGAGATCGGAGACTTGCTCGTCCGGCAGGTAGCCTTGCCTGTAGTCGATTGCTAGTTGCTCAAGGCGTGCCCGGAAACTGTCGTTGTGGTGACTTGGGGCTGGCGGCAATGGCGGTGGCGGAACCGTGCCTGGCTCGTGAGGAATAAACGATTGGTCAAACACGAAGCGGGTAGTGGGAACGACTGGGGCATCCGGGTGCTTTCGGAGCAGCAGACGTCTCGCCTGTTCCACCCGCTCCCAAGTTTCAGGCAGATCAGGTGCGGCCACGAACGGGTTGCTTATATGGAACCATTTTTCTCCAGGCATACGGGGCGGCCAATCGAGTTCAGCCATCGCGAATGCGAGTAGATTCAGTTGCGCTGCTCGGCTGGCTCCGTTCAGGTGGTTCAAGATCGCAGAGCTGGAATTGCCGTGGGCGCGGATGAGTATCGCCCTGACAGCGCTGCCCAGTGGTGCGTATGAGCTTGGCTTTAACCCTGCAAGCGCGTGCTCCATGAGGACCGCGTTCGCCGCGGCAGCCGTCGCATCCGTGCCTGTGACTGTTGACCAGAATCCCATCGTGGTCGCTCCGTAGTGGGTTCAGTTATGCCGAAGCCTTTCGGCCTGTGGCCTGGCGTTCCATTGCGGCATAGCGTTGCTCTGCATCAAGGGTCGTCACGAGCTGCTGCCTACCCCGGGAAGGGAGGTCCTTGTAGCCCTCAAGAAGCTTGGCCAAGCCGTCATTGAGCAAGAGCTCGAGAGGTTGCTCGGGGATCAGAAGCTGCCAAGCCGGAAGGCCGAAATACGCCGCCAGCTGGGAAATGGTGGAAGCCCGTGGGTTGATTTCCAGCGGGCTGGTCAGATCCAACAAGTTCGACAACGTGCTCTGGCCGACGCCGGCCTTCTTGGAAAGTTGGGCCTGCGATAGCTGATGGTGGTCCATCAACTGCTGCAGGTTCTTGCCCAGGGCGAGCGCAATTTCACGACTTCCGTTCATGTTTAGCAGTTTGCCGATAGCGGTTATCCGTTTGCGGCTTGTGGACCTATCGGTATGCCGATAGCATTGGGCAATGGATGCCCTAACCTTGCTTGAACAAACCAAAGAGCGTCTCCGTCAGCATGAAGGGGATTACGCAGAGATTTCGCGTCGGACCGGGGTCAGCTACAGCTCGTTGGTAAAGCTGGCTCAGGGGCACACCGGCAATCCCACCGTGGATAGCCTGCAGCGGGTAATTGACGCTCTGGATCTATTCGAGGGAGTTCCGCCGCGCGCTGCGCCGTCAGCGGCAACCGCGGAAGCCACGCCCGACCAGGAAGAGGACCCCGACCAACGGCGCATCGTCCCCGTGGAGGAAGCCTGATGGTCATCAAGAACCTCGGCAATCCTCGGGATAGGGCAGGGCAAGGAAGCGGGGCTGCTGCGTGAGCAAGCCACCCTTGGACATCAAGAACCCAACCCTGGCTGCGGCCATCCTTCGCCGGCTTGGGGCCCAGGAGCGCGCGAACCAGTCGCTCGCGCGTCGGGCTGCAGAGCTCGAGCGTCAGGTGGTTGGTCTCCAGCAGGAGGTATCCAAGTTGCGCCGGCGGGAGCTCAGTCGCGCTCCCGCTGTGGTGCTCGGTCCGGATCGCCTCGAACTGGTCGCGTTTGAGGGCGGTCCTTTTGTGGCCGAGCACGCTCTACAAGCGCTCGAGCGCGCTGCAGGCGCACCAGCAGTACATGGAGTTCGGCTAGACATTCCCGCGCGTGAGCCTTTTCTGCAGCGCTGGCGTCGGCGGATCGGACTATTCGCTCGAGCCTCCCAGCGCGCTCCTTCAGCGCCCGCAGCAGCACGGCGGGTTGCGGATGACTGTCAATGAGCAGGGGGAACAGCGCCCGCACGAACCCAAGGCGCGCCACGGCATCGATGTGGATCTCGTCGCTCGCATCTGTCACACGGGCATCCCTGCAGTTGGTATCGCTTCCCATTTTTTCATCGCGCGCCGTGGTCGGTCTGTCCGGCAGCGCCCGACCCGCAGTAGGGCAGCGCCTGACCAGGCGCCCCACAATCAACCACGGACTCCAAAATGACCTGGACAACAGAAGCGTGGCTGCGTGAGGCGCTGGGCGCCCTTAAACGCACCCTCGACGTCGATGCGCGCACCAAGAACGAGATGGTGCAATTCCTGCTGGATGAGGGCTTCTGGGACAAGGAGAAGCTGTCGACGTGGGAAAGCGCGATCGCGAAGTTCAACAGCTGCTTGAACCCCAACAAGTCCGAGTTCTTCAAGGTCGGCGAGCTGTGGGCGCTGTCCAAGCGCTTCGGCCGGCACGAGCTTTTTCTGGCCATGGCCGCTGACCTTGGCTATGAGGTGCGCCGCCTGCCTACGGAGGAGCGCCAGCAGGAGCTGCTGGAGCAGCTCGCATACCTGCAGGTCCAGCACGGAGAAGCCCTCGAGCGGATCAGCACACAGCTCGCTCAGCTTCAGGCTGCTCCGCATGCGCCACCGGCGCTGCCGATCATTCCTGGTCAGCGGCATCACTTCAGCACGCAAGAATGGCCATACGGCACCGGTTCGTCCGTGGTTGCTCGGGATGGGTGCCCCTGATGCGTTCGTTCGTTGCAGCTCGTCCGAGGGGATAGCGGTCGAGCCATGAATTACTACCCGCGATACCCCGCGCATTACCAGACCAAGACCCTGCACCTAACCATGGAGCAGGACGGCGCATACACGCGCCTTCTTGATTGGTACTACGCAAATGAGCGCCCGATTCCGCACGCGCAACGGCACGCCATCGCGCGTGCAATGACGCCGTCCGAACGCCGCGCGACCGACCTGGTGCTTGGGGAGTTCTTCGAGCAGCAGGAGGGGCTGTGGACGCAGTACAGGTGCGAGAGCGAGATCGAAAAGGCCCGACCAAAGATCGACGCGGCCAAAGCCAATGGCAAGAAGGGAGGCCGGCCGCGCAAGCAGGCGGAACCCGGAGCTGGGGAGCGCGCTGGTGTTGGAACTGGGGAGGAAGAAGGAACCCGCAAAAAACCCAATGGGTTTTCGCTGGGTTCTGAAAATGGAACCCATGACGAACCCGGAGCGAAAGCTCCCCAATCCCCAATCCCCATTAATCCTCCAGATACACCTCTTCAAGCACCGGAGATTGCTGAGGGGGCGACCGATGCTGGGCGTGCTTGCCTGCTGATTCGGCAGGTCGGCTGTGTCCACACCAACCCGTCGCACCCCGATCTGCTGGCGGCGCTGGCCGAAGGCGTAACGCCCGAGACCCTCGCGCTAACCGTGGCAGAGGCCATGGAGAAAACGCCCCCAGTGACGAAGCCATTCAACTGGGCGATCGCCACTGCCCGCTCACGCCACGCAGCTGGTGCCAAGCCAGTTGCACCAGGAGTTACCCATGAAGGCCATCGAGAATCTACTGCCGACCGGACGCGCCGACTTGCCGAAGAAGGCGAGCAGCGAGAGCGAGACAGCGAAGGCCGTGTCTTCCACGTCGCGCAGGACGCTGTGGGTGCGCATGGCTGAGATCTACGGCCATCGATGGACAAGCGCGTTTGGCGAGAATCCAGATCAGGGTGCAGCGCTTACGTGGGCAAAAGGCCTTGCAGGCATAACGCCTGCCCAGCTCGCTGATGGTTTGGTCAGTTGTCTGGCAAGTGCGGATCCGTGGCCGCCTACGCTGCCAGAGTTCCGCGCGCGCTGCCTTGGGGTACCAGCCCTTGCTCAGGTGCAGATGGAGCTGAGGTCGTCTGGTGAGCGCAGCGCCTTCTCAATCCTGGTGTGGAGCTGCATCGACAGCTACCGGTACCGGCACGCCTCCACGGACAAAACCGATCGCATGATTCGTGATGCGTACGAGATAGCAAGGGAACGGGTGATGCGTGGCGAAAAGCTCCCGAAGCTGCCTGTCGCAACATTGGCAGGACATGGCAGCGATGCAACGCCTGAGTCCCGCCGCCGAGATCCTGAGGTTGCACGCAACGCTTTTGGGGAGCTGGACGAACTGTTTCGCAGCGCTGGTGCGCAGGTTTCGGAAGGTGTGGCGGCAGCTGAGGTGACCCCATGACCGCTGCGCTTCCACGTATCGAGCTCCAAACGAAGCCCGTAGCGGTGCCAACGGCCGCAGCTGGCTGGTATCTCTGCTACGGGTACGGGATGAAGCCTTTGGTGCTGTACGCCTCCAAAGGCCAAACGGTGTGGCGTGAGGGCGCGCGCCTGATTCCGATTACGCATTACGCCGGTCCACTGCCGGAGGGCAAATGATCAACCAGGACGACCTGAGGCAGTATCACCGCCAGGCCACTATGTACGTGTTGCATTCGAGCCAGAGCATGACCGCGGCCGAAGCGCACGAAGCTGTCACCGGCCTGGCCTTGGCCAAGGGGCATCCAAAGGAATGCGCAGCTATCAGCCCAGCAGGCGTGGCAGGCGTTCTGCGGAGCCTGCAGAACGAAGGCATTGCCGTGCGCGGGCCGGCACGCCAGAACACGCGGCATGGACGCAGCGAACCGACGTGGAGGCTGGAGGACGGCCTGCACATGATCCAACCGCCGACTGCGCCCAGCGGGAGATCGGGTGCCGCTCCCGCCCAGGCTGCGGGCCAGGATCCACTGGCACACCTGTCGCGTGAACAGTTGATGGCCATGATCCTCGTGGGTGACGAGCTGTCCGCAGCTACCGCGCGCTTTCAGGCAGAGGTCGAAGGCATCAAGGACCGGGCAAAGGTGATCCTCGCCGGCGGAGTGCTGTTTTGAGCAATCGCAGTCTCCGATTCAGCAGCGTTGCGGACATGCCGGCTGGGATGCGCGCGCTGTTTGAAGGAAAAGGTGCCCAGCGCCCGGCTGAAGTCGATGCGTCGGCAGCGCCTGGCCAGAAGCGATCGAAGTACGGCAACAAGATCACCGTGGTCGACGGCATCCGATTCGATTCGAAGAAGGAGGCTGCCTATTACGAGCAGCTGAAGCTGCGGCAGCGCGGCGGCGAGGTGCACTTCTGGCTCCGTCAAGTGCCGGTGCATCTGCCGGGCGGTACTAAGTATGTCCTGGACTTCGTCGTGTTCCTGAAGAGTGGTGAAGTGCAGTTCGTCGATGTGAAGGGGCGCGAGACCAAGGAGTTCAGGATCAAGAAGCGAGAGGTCGAGCATCACTACCCTTTCCGGATCCTACTTGCATGAGCGCCGTCGACCTGACCCAGATTCCTCTCGAGCAACTGCTGCAGGAGCTCGCGCGTCGCGCAGGTGGAAGCTACCAGCCGGCTGCTGCCAAGGCTGGCATGCGTCACGAGACGAAGGAGGCCTGGGCTGCAGCCCAGGCAGACAAGTGGCTGAGGAAGCACAACGCTGAGCTGGACCCCAGCGTGCGCGCGAGGCTGCTGGGTGAGGTGGAGAAGTTCAAGCGCCTCGAAGCGCGCTACAAGCTGCAGAGGATCTGACATGGCCCGCAAGAAGATCAAAGCCGAGCCATGGGTGGACGAAGGTCGGGATCCGCTGGAGCTGATCGCCCGCCTATTGGTGGGCGGGAGCTATCGCGTGCCAGTGGAGGGGCGTAGCACACTGCCGCCGCTGGGCAGCTCAGACATAGCCGCCGCTGTGGCGTTGATGCCCAACGCGCTGGAGAAGCATGCGGCGCTGGCCGTGGCCACCCGCGCGGAACGGCCTGCGATCGCGCACTTATCCCTGCTGGCTTATGGGCCCGTGGCCAGCTTGGTCGTCCAGGCCCGACCGCGGCCTTTGGACTTGGCTACGCCGGGGGATCGGTGGCGCCTGCGCCTGGTCATATTCGACGCCGCATACGAACTGGTGTGGCCCGAGCGTCGGCAGACCTGGGCGGCGCTGGCTAAGGCCGCCAAGATGCGCCGAGGAACGTACTGCGATGTGCACCGCGCTGCGACAGCGGTACTGCAGGCCGCGCTCAATGATGGGCGACGGGAGTTTCATGGGCGGCTGTTCATCACCGACTACCGTTGCGACTAGTGCTTTAGCTGCAAGTAAGGGCTTATTGAGTCACTCAGCCGTCTCAGGTCAGCTTGAATGAGCTTGCGTTCCGCGGCTGCGTTAATGCGAGGGTGCTGGTCTTTGACCTTGTCTTGAGTGAGCATCCACTCTATGTGACACGCGATAAGGGTCTCGACCCTAGGAACTAGCGATTTGATCACGTGAACGGACGCAGCGTTGTCGAAGAGCCATGTCAATTCATGCCCAAGCCTTTTAATCCTTGATTCTCTCAGGAGGGCGGCATCGCTCTCGGATATGAGGTCGTCTTTCATCGGGATAGCACATAGTTGTTCCACTGCATCTACCAGTTCACGGTAGGCGGCGAATCGTTTGTCGAAAAGGTCAGCTTTCAGCTTCTTCTGTGCCGTGCGCCACTGCTGCCAGGCGATGTAGCCAACGATGCCTGCCACTGCGATCTGCCCCATCGCCGTGAACAGCCGGATCTGCAGATCCGTCATGCCGAGTACGGTTTCCATTCCTGTTTCCCCTGTTGTCCTGGTGCGATCTTAGCTGCCGTTGTTAAGGTTTGTTAGGGGGTCGCAGGTTTTGAGAATGGGCAGGGCGTTTTGTTACTTTGTATCCGCAGTTGTTCCGCATGAGGAAGAAAATCTCCTCATGAGGAACCGCAGTTGCAACGGGACCGATTGCCACGTAGTTTTTGTCATCGTGGGCACCGGTGTAAGTAGGGTGCCCAGGCACATTGAGGCCGCTGGTTGACCGGGATTGGAGTCCGCGGTTGGCCAGCGGCCTCAACCGTTTGCGGGGTAGAGCAGTCCGGCAGCTCGGCGGTCTCATAAGCCGCAGGTCGCGCGTTCGAATCGCGCCCCCGCTACCACTACGCCGGTTATCACATCCAACAGCACCAGCTGCAGGCGTAAGCCTGCAGGCCTGCCGTGAGGCACGCTGCTGGTTTCCGTCGATGCACGAGCCATGGGGGCTTGGTCGGGCTGGAGGGTGTGCCGGCACCATTAGAGGCAGTGACATGGCATTCGTGCTGAGCAAGCGCAGCTTGCAGCGGCTGGAAGGTGTGCATCCGGATCTGGTCAAGGTCGTGAAGCGCGCAATCCAGCTGACGCCGGTGGACTTCACTGTGCTGGAAGGCCTGCGGATATTGGAGCGCCAGAAGCAACTGGTAGCTGCTGGCGCCTCCAAGACCATGAACTCCCGCCACCTGACGGGCCATGCCGTCGACCTTGGAGCTTACGTCGCAGGGGAAGTGCGCTGGGATTGGCCGCTCTACCACCAGGTTGCTGCAGCCGTGAAGCGGGCAGCGACCGAGGTTGGCGTGCCGATCGAATGGGGCGGTGACTGGCGCACGTTCAAGGACGGTCCGCACTTCCAGTTGCCGTTTGCCAGCTACCCGAAGTGACCGAGGACAGGGGATGAAACTCGAAACTGCAGCTGCGGCCTCGAAGGTCCTGGCGACGGGCGGTGCGACTGCAGGCCTGTTTGGTTTGACGCCGTGGGGCTGGGCCGCCGCGCTGATCGGCGCGGCAATGTCCTACTACTTCGAGCCGGAGCAGACGCCGGACAAGGCGCTGAAGATCGCGTTCGGCATCTTTGCAATGGCGTTCTTCGCCGGCACAGCCGCGGTGCTGCTGCCGCATGTGCCTTGGTTCGGCATCGGGGAAGCCGCAGCCAAAGCACCACCTGAAGCGCTGGCTGGTGCACTGGGCCTGTCGATCCGGTTTCTGTGGGAACAGGGTCGCCGCTGGTTGGGCTCAGCCAAGAAGCCAGCGGCTGGGAGCTGATCATGCAGAACCTGCTGGTGTTGCTGTTCGTGCTTGGCGCTGCTGCAACGATCCTGGCCACCTTGGCCAGCAGCATCATGAGCGTAAGGCCTCGGTGCGTATGCGGGCACGCGCGGCAGCTGGCCAGGCTCTGCGTCGTTGCCGCCTGTGCGCTCGCCATTGCCAGGGCCTTGACTGCACCGGCCACAGTCGCCGGTGATCAGGTCCTGCTGGTTCTGGCCTTGGCAACAATCATGGGGCTGCGTGCGAGATCCGAAGCGCACCGCCAGAACGGCAGACCCTGCTGATGGCCTTCGCTGATCGTTGGGCAGCCTGGTGGGCAGCGTGGAAGTGGGTGCTGCTGCTGGCCGTGTTCCTGGGCTTGTCGGTGTGGCTCAACGTCCACCAGTACGGCAGCAAGCGCGAAGCCGCGGCTGATGCTCGGGCCAAGGCCTACGCGCAAGCCCTGACAGCCACCGGTGAGGTGGCCAAGCGAGCAACCAAGGACAGTGACCAGCTGCTCGACAGGCTGGAACAGATCGCCCAGCGCGGTGAAAGGACGCGGGTTGTCTATCGCGATGCCGCTGCAGCGCAGCCGCTCGCCGAGAACTGTGCTCCGGGTCAGGCCCGGGTCGATGCCATCAACGAGGGCCTTGGGCCCCAAAGCGAGAAACGATGAGTCCGCAACAGCAGGAGCGCTTAGCCGAAGCGCAGATTGAGCAGGCGCAGGCCGGCGCCTTTACCGAACGCTGCAAGGCCCTCATGTACGTGGCCTTCGGTCTGACGGCAATTGCGTTCGCCACCGTGGCGGTGTTGTCGTGAGCTGCCACTACGTTGGCACCAAGATTGTGACGGGCCGGCCAATGACGCGGCAGGCTTACAACGACTACCGTGGTTGGACGTTGCCGGCTGACGAGAATGGCGATGATCCAGGCTATATGGTCGAGTACCTGGACGGCGGCAAGCCGAACCATGCTGACCACGTCGGTTACATCAGCTGGTCGCCGCAAGCGCAGTTCGATGCTGCGTATCTGACGCTGGGCGATATCGGTCACCTACCGCCGCACGTGCAGCGCCTTGTGGCTGAGCTCGAGCAACTGGGCGACAGGATCGACAAGCTCGGCAAGTTCCAAGGCACCGATGTTTACGCGAGCCTGCCCGAGGACGAGCGCAAGGATCTGGACACCCAGGCCAAGTGCATGATCGGCTACTCGAATGTGCTGCTTGGCCGCGTCAATCGCGCCCGCGGCCAGCATGAGCGGGCAGCGCTGACCCAGGCGGATGCCGAGGCCGACGCTGCCGGCGTAACGCGCCCGGACAACCCTGGTCTGAACACCAACACGGTTGCGCTGGAAAAGGCGGCGAGCGTGGGCAAATCCGAGACCGGCGTGGCGATGCAGGCCAAGCCATCGGTCGATATGGCGCAGCAGGTGCGTGATCGTGAAGTCAGTGGTCGGGCGTTGGGAGCTGCGTTGGGTGCTGGCGCAGCCCAATTGAGCATTGGCAGGTTGGTGCACTACGTGCTGAGCCTGGAAGATGCCGCCAAGATCAACGGCGTGCGTACCAACGGTGCGGCGATCCAGGACAGGATCCTCGAGGACAAGTGGTCCATCGGTGCGCAGGCCCACATCGGAAACACGGTCAGCGCCGGCGACGTGCTGCCCGCCATGGTGGTGAGGGTGCTGCCCTGCCAGCAGGCGAACCTGCAGGTGTTTCTGGACGGCAACGACGTGTTTTGGGCTACTTCCAGGGCGGAAGCTGCGCCTGGCCGCACCGAGCCCGGCCGCTGGCACTGGCCGGCGCGCGTCTGACATGCGCTTGGCCGTTCTATCCGTTGTGCTGCTCCTCCTGACAGGGTGGGGCAGCTGCAGCACCAAGCCCGAGGCGGTACCGGCGCTGTGCGATGCGCAGTGCTTCCGGCCGTGCGTGGGTGAGGGTGAGGACACCGGCGTTCGCGTTCTCGGCGATCCAGCAGCGGCGAGCACCTGGGACGAGATCGGCGGTGATGTGAACCAGCAGCTGGCCAACCGGCTGCGCCAGTGCGATGTGCGCCGCAAGGCCTGCGAGCAGTGCTTGCAGCGGCTGGACAAGCAAGACGTCATTCAACTTTGAGCGCCAACGGCGCAGATCAGGAGAAACGAAAGATGAATCACAATTCCGCAGCGGGCTTGTCGGATCCGAAGGCAGTCAGCAAGGTCGATCAAGCAATTTTCGACATCGACCACTTGACCGATGAGCTGAGCAACGTCGCAGGCAAGCTCGAGCGCGATCTGTCTCCGGTGCTGACATCCGCGCCGCCGAGGGCTGGCGAAACCACTGCCAGCGCCAACCTCGATTCCGAGACCGAGCTGCTGACCAAGCTGCATGCACAACGCCGGCGCTTGGAATTGGTGCTGAGCCGCTACCGCGAGCTGACATCGCGCGTGAGCATCTGACGCAGTGAGCAGGACCCCGGCCAGCTTCAGCCTACAGGTGGTGCGCGGCGCCACCTGGGAGGATGACTTCCAGTACCAGGACGACAGCGGGGTGCCGTTTGACCTCACTGGGTACGAGGCCCGCATGCAGGTGCGGACGCTGGATGGTCGGTACGGACTGACGGATGCCGAGACGCTTGTGCTCGAGCTGTCCACCACCGGTGGCGGCCTGTCGGTACCAGACCCCACTGATGGCCGCGTGGTGCTGCTGGTTGAAGCGGCCAATACCGTCGTGCTCAATCCCGACAACCTCAAGAAGAACAAGCTGGCCTACAGCTTGGAGCTCTATAGGCCGGGTGGGCCCGGGCTGGAATACGTGATCCCGCTGGTCGAAGGATCGATCAGCGTCCGCGGCGAGGTCACGCGCTGATGCCGGTGATCGTGTCGAACGGCGGTGCGCCGCGCGTGGTCGTCGTGGCCAAGCGCTCGACCGCGGGAAGCAGCACGGCAAGCACCGACGCGGTGGTAGTCGATCGGCCGGTGCCGGTGATAGCGACCAACGCCGATACCCGAGCGGTGGAGGTTGTTGGCAAGGGTGGTCAGGGCCCGGCTGGGCCCATTGGACCGCCGGGACCAGCTGGGGGCGAGGTTGTTGTGCTGCCGGCTGCGGCTGATATTGGCGGTCACCGCGTGGTGCGCAGCTCGGGCGGCTTTGTTGGCTATGCCGATGCCTACGACCCTGACCATGGCGATGACGTGCTTGGCTTGACGCTGGGCGCGGCGGTTGCCGGCGATGACGTGCAAGTGCAGACGGCCGGCGTGATCACTGAGCCGTCCTGGGCGTGGACACCAGAAGAGCCGATCTTTGCTGGCGCCGACGGCATTCCCACACAGTCAGCACCCACCGACGCGGCATTCCTGCTTGTGATTGGCTTTGCCACCACGGCCACAAGCATGCGCGTGCGCATCGAATCTCCCATCTACACGGACAACTGACCATGGCCGCCCCCCGTTTCCTCGCCAGTGTTCTTGGCCGCATGAAGATGATCGCCACGATCGTAACGTCGGCTGGCGCTGCGGATGCGGAGAAGGTGCCGTCGACCAATGCCAGCGGCGTACTGGATCCCTCGCTGCTCAATGCCGCTACCAGTGGCGCCAACAAGATCCCGATTCTGGGCGCCGATGGGCGCTTAGATCCAACGACTATGCCCGCTGGCATTGGCCAAGACGCGAAGACGCTGCAGGCATCCGAAGCTCTGGCCGCGGGCAACATCGTCAACGTCTGGAACGATGCCGGCACCGCAAAGGCGCGCAAGGCTGACGCGACGGCCGAGGGCAAGGAAGGTGTGGGATTTGTACTGGCTGCCGTCACCAGTGCAGCAAATGCGACAGTGTTCTTTGAAGGCCGCATCACTGGCCTGTCTGGCCTGACCGCCGGCGCGCGGTACTACCTCTCCGCCGCTACACCTGGCGCTTTGGTGCTGGCCGCGAACCTGCCGACGGGAGCCGGCAGCGTGATCCAGTACATCGGCACGGCGGTATCAGCGACCGAGCTCGACTTCGAGCCTGGCGAGCCGGTGACGATCGCCTGACATGGCTGTACGTCGTCCCCTCGTCCTGGTCGCTGGCCGCAAGAAGGAACTCCCTGTCAGCGATACGATCGCGTGGGAGTTGCTGTCTAGCCTTCCTGTATACGTCGATGCTTGGGGCTCGATAAACCCAAGCTCGAAGGCCGATGTTTCCGCGCTGACAAACCTCCCCACACAAACGGGCGACTTTCTCGTCAGCAAAGTGTCTTCGATAATAGGCGTGGGCATTTCCGGTGGCCGTAATGGAGGTCTCGCTAATTACGCGAGCAATGGCATCGGCGATGTTGGAATTTTTGTGGAACATGCAGGCGGCCGAGTCCGATTGCGCCCTGATGGCCGGCTCAGTGCTATCGGCGAACTGATTGCATCCACTACGGGCCTTACTTGGAGCGGCAACACCTGCTACCACGCCGGCAACCATGGTAATACCGGCGACCCGCACACTCAGTACTACCCAAAGCCGACTGGGACGAGCGCGCAATTCTTACGCGGAGACGGTGTGCCGGCCAGCGACATTGCGGGCGACTTCCGGGTGGGTGGAGCCACCCCTTTGTTTGGGTCTGGCAGGGAGTTGGTGGTCAGCGCTGGGATCAGTGGGGACAACATCGCTCACCTGAGCCTGCAAGGATCACGGACGACGGCTGTAGGATCTTTCGCAGTTGTTAATTATTACCACCAGGCTACGCGAGTAGCTGCGCTTGCTGGATTCCGCGATGGTGCAGACGACGCTGGTGGTTTCCAGATCGTTACCAAAGCTGCCGGGGTATCTACTGCCGTCGCCTTGCAGGTGGGCGGAGATCGACACTGGCGTCCTGGGACGGACAATGTGCAGAACGTGGGTGCTCCCGTTGCGCGCATCAAAGAAGTATTCGCAGGTGCAAGCGCGATCAACACTTCGGACGCCCGTCACAAGACGCAGGTACGGGCTTTTACCAACCAAGAGATCGCGGCGGCCATTGCGCTGGGTGATGAGCTCGGTGTGTACCAGTGGCTGGAAGCCATTGATGCAAAGGGAGAGATCGAAGCGCGCTTACACCCTGGCATGACCGTGCAGCGGGCAATCGAAGTGATGGAGTCCCACGGGCTCGATCCGATGCGCTATGCCTTCATCTGCTACGACGAGTGGCCGGAGGTCCCGGAAATCCTGAACTGCTGGTCCTTCCAGCCGCGTGTGGTGGATGACTTCGGTGACCTGGTGCGCGAGCAGGTGGATGCAGGCGTGGAGGTGGTGCAGGAGTACAGGGCCGCCGGTGACCTCTACAGCTTCCGCATGGCGCTGCTGCTGGCTTTCATTGCCGCCGGAGAGCGTGCCGCAAGGTTGGCAGCACTGGCGAACATTGAAGCGCGCCTTGCAGCTGCGGAGCTGGCGCTGGGGCTGGGGGCGTAGGAGTGGCGAAGATCGATGCCGAGACCGGCCTGCTGGACCAGCAGCGCCGATTCGCCGACGAGTACCTGCTCGACTTCAATGGCCGGGCAGCCTATGAGCGCGCTGGATACAAAGCACGCGGCCCGTCGGCAGACGCCGCAGCAGCAAGGCTCCTTTGCAACGCGAAGCTTCAGGCCTATCTGGCAAAGCGGAAGGAGGCGCTGATCGCATCAACCCAAGTTGACCAGGAGGCGGTCCTCCAGCGCTTGGCTTTCATGGCACTGGGCGACATACGCACGCTGTTCGATGCGAATGGGAACCTCAAGCCAATGTGCGAACTGACCCCGGAAGAGGCCAGCCTGCTTCAGGGAATCGAGGTATTCGAAGAGTACGAGGGCCGCGGTGAGGAGCGTCAGTTCGTCGGCGTGACCCGCAAGATCAAGCTGGTGAGCAGATTGGACGCGGTGAAGACCCTCGGCCAGCACTTCGGCATGTTCTCAAAGAAGGTGGAGCACAGCGGGCCGGGCGGCGGTCCCATTCCCGTACACCAGCAGTTGGGCAACTTGCTCGAGGCAATGGATGGATCCGACACCGGTACAGGCCCTGCCAGCTCTCGGGGACGGTAATCGGTGACCGAGCTGACGGACCAGGAGGCGAGCCGCTTCCTCGAAAAGCTGTCTGACCGCTGGTGGCGCCTCAACAACCTGTACTACATCACCGACAAGTACGGTCGGAAGGTGCTGTTCAAGGTGAACGAGGTGCAGGCCGACCTCGATGACAACCTGCACACGCTCAACCTTGTGCTGAAGTCTCGACAGCACGGCATCACCACCTTGGCATGCATACGCGCCCTGGACATGGCGCTGTTCAAGAAGAACACGCAGGCGGGCGTGGTAGCTCACACGGCCGGCGACGCTGCCAAGTTCTTTCGCAAGAAGGTGCTGTATGCCTATGACAACTTGCCGGACTGGTTGAAGGCTGTTCGACCAGCTGTTCGCCGCGACATGCGCGACGGCGTGCTGGAGCTTGCCAACGGGTCGAGCATCGAAGTTTCGGTGTCGCATCGCGGCGGCACGCTGACCTTCCTGCACATCTCCGAGTACGGCCCGCTGTGTGCACAGCGGCCAGAGGCAGCGCAGGAAGTGTCGTCCGGCGCATTGAACGCGATCGCGCCTGGCAATATCGTGATCATCGAATCGACCGCCTACGGCGCGTCGGGCGATTTCTACGATCGTTGCCAGACAGCGATGGAGCTGGACAGACAGGTTCGCGCCGGCACCGCGAAGCTCACGGTGATGGACTACAAGTTCCATTTCTATCCGTGGTTCAGGGACCCGATCAACGAACTGGACCCTGAGGGGGTTCAGCTCGGTGCGGAAGACGAGCTCTACTTCGCCAAGGTCGAGGCGGAGATGAACTACAAGCTCTCTGACCGTCAGAAGGCTTGGTACGTCAAGAAGGCGGGTGATCAGCGCGACAAGATGAAGCGCGAGCACCCGTCGACACCGGAGGAGGCCTTCGAGGCGTCAACCGAGGGCGCTTACTACGGTAAGGAGATGGCCGCGGCCACAAACGAAGGGCGGATCACCTCGCTGCCGATCAACCCGGCAGTGCCGATCCACACTTTCTGGGACATCGGCCGCAGCGACACCACGGTCATCTGGTTCATGCAGGAAAACGGCCCGTGGCTGGACTTCGTGGACTACTACGAAAATTCCGGTTTTGGTGTCTCGCACTACGCCAAGGTGCTGAAGGAGCGCGGCTACCTGTACGGCAAGCACTACTGGCCACACGATGGCGCCAATGAGGACTGGTCGGCCAACGAGAACCGGGTCCAGGTGGCAAACAAACTGGGCATCAAGCCAATCATCGTGGTGCCGCGGATTGATGACATCACCGAGGGCATCGACATGGTGCGCAACATGCTGCCTCGGTGCCGCTTCGACAAGACGCGCTGCGGCCCGCCCAAGGCAGGGAACGGACGAGGTGGCCTCGAGGGCCTGCGCCGGTACCACAAGGCATGGAACGAAAAGACCGAGACCTTCTCGGACATGCCCAAGCATGACTGGGCATCGAATCCGGCCGACGGCTTCCGTCAGGCCGCCCAGGGATACGTCAGCAGTACGGGGCGCCGAGTTGGCGAGAGCCGAGCGCTGAACAACGACAACTGGAGAACCGCATGACCGTTTCAGCGCGCGAGCGTAATCACCCCACCAAAGAGGAGCTCGAGGAGCTGCTGGGCATGCTGCTGGCTGCTGCCGAAGAGGGCCAGCTTGTAAGCCTGACTTTCATGTTGCGGCGCGGGCCGGACGAAACGATGGTCGATTACCGCGGCTGCCAAGAGTTCACCGAGCTGGCCACGCGCACGGTGCGGGAACGGATCGCCCAGGAGGTTCGCTTCACCGACCCGTTGATCGCGCAGCGGATCCACGCGGACCTCATGCGGGAGCGCCACTGATGCAGGACGAGCAGCTCACCCTGCATATCCAGCAGGCGCGTTCATACACCCGCTACCTGCCCGGCGGGGAAAAGCACGGCACCGTGGTCGAGGATCATGTGCTCTCGGCCGATGAGGCCGCTGCAGCTGTGCGTGAAGAGCTTGATGCTGCCTTGCAGCTGCTGGGTGCGCGCGCATGAGCTTGCAGCTAGCGCCTGAGGGCTTTGTGTGGTGCGGCAAGAAGGGAGACCTGTCGCTGTATCTCACCCACATCACCCGCGACGGAGATGACGACGCGGCGCTGTATATCCGCAACGAGAACCGCCGCATCGCCACCGAGGACCCCGTCACAGGAGGTCCTGCCACCGGCTGCCCGGCTTATGTGGTGCCGTTCAGGGACTTCTGGGTGTTCCGACCCGAGGACCGCGATCGCGGTGGCATGCACAGGATCGAAGACATGACCTCGCGCCTGGCCAACGCTTCGGCTGCGCTCTATGGCATCGATGCCGCGCCCTATCGGCACCGGATCCACGACGCGATCCTTGAGTTCTGCGAAGACGTGAAGAACCTGCGTCCGCCGGAAGAGAAGACCCGCGAGCAGTGGCTGGCCGAGATGAGCCGGCTCGGCATGACCGTCAAGATCAACGGACAGGCGGTGAACTGATGCAGACCATCGAGAACGTCCGCAGCCAGCCGGCTCACGTGCCGGGGATGGCTGACTTCGCATCGGTTGCGCCGCCGGAGGCTCCGGAGCATTTCCTCGACTCTCGTGAGTCAAGGCAGGTGCACGCCAAGGTATTGGACTACTACTACTCGGCTCTGGACGCGCACCTGGACAATCGGATCGAGCAGATGCTCGACTACGATTTCTATGACCATATCCAATGGTCTGACGCCGATCGGCAGGTTCTGGCCGCGCGCCACCAGGCGCCGCTGACCTACAACAAGATCAAGATGGCCCTGGACTGGGTTATCGGCACCGAGCGTCGGACCCGCATCGATGGGGTGGTGCACCCGCGCTCGGAGGACGACGTCGAGCTGGCCACCGTCAAGGGCGAGTTGCTCAAGTACCTGAGCGACACCAACCGCGTGCCGTGGGAGCGCTCGTTGGCGTTCAAGGACGCCGCGATCGCCGGTTGTGGCTGGACTGAAGAGTCGATCCGCACAGACCGCTCAGACGAGCCGGTGATGGTCAATCACGTACCGTGGCGGCAGATGCGGCGAGATCCGTGCAGCCGCGCGCTTGATCTGAAGGATTGCAGGTTCGTAATCCGGGAGAAGTTTGCGGACCTAGACTACGCCGAGGCGATGTTCCCGGAGCGGGTCGAGATCGTGAACCGCGCGGCGCGCGATCATTTCGATGGCGACGACGCCGGGTGGGAAGACGAGATCGATCTGCCGCAGGTCTTTCGGCGATATGACAGCCGTGGCCACGAAGTCAGTGGGCGAAGGATCACTGGCCGCACGTCGCTTGATACGCGCAGTCGCTTGCGCGTGCGGCTGCTTGAATGCTGGTTCCGCAAGCCCGTTACGCACCGGCGGATCTGGGGGGGCGACTTTCGAGGGGAGCGGTTCGACCCTGCCGACCAGCAGCACGCCGCTGCCCAAGCCGAGATGGCCGCATCGAGCTCGGAGATCTACTCGATCACGGACGCGGTGGTCGAAGAAATGTGGTGCGCCATCTTCACGGAAGAGGGGCTCTTGCAGCTCAAGCGCAGCCCCTTCGCCCACGGCAACTTCCCGTACACCCCGTACTGGTGCTATCGCCGAAATCGCGATGGTATGGAGTACGGCTTGGTCCGGGGCGTCCGTGACTCGCAGGAAGATCTGAACAAGCGCATGAGCAAGCTCCTGTGGGCGCTCAGCACCAATCAGCTGTTCTACGAGGCAGGCTCGATCGACGAGGACCGTATCGAAGAGGTCAAGCGCGAGCTGGCCAAGCCGAACGGCGTGATTCCGCTGCAG
The DNA here is from genome assembly GCF_029959445.1 of Stenotrophomonas sp. PS02298. GTDB lineage: Bacteria > Pseudomonadota > Gammaproteobacteria > Xanthomonadales > Xanthomonadaceae > Stenotrophomonas. The sequence continues at coordinate 33,609 of NZ_JASCOR010000002.1, forward strand.
TCCGGCGGCCTGCAGCGAATCAAAGTCGAGCGCAACCTGGACGTCGCCGAGGCCCAGATCAAGCTGCTGGAGCTCGACGCAGCTCACATCCATGACGGCATGGGCGTGAATCGGGAGATGCTGGGCCGGGAGACCAACGCCGCAAGCGGCCGGGCCATCTTGGCCAAGCAGCAAGAAGGTGCGGTTTCGACGGCCGAGCTGTTCGACAATTACCGCCTGGGCATCCAGATCAGCGGCGAGAAGCAGTTGTCGCTGACCGAACAATTCATGACCGAAGAGCGGCAGTTCCGCATTGTGGGCGAGCAGAAGGGCGTGGACTGGCGGGCGATCAACAAGCTGCGCTTGGACACGCTGAACAACGTCTGGGTGGTCGACAACGACATCAGCCGCAATCACGCCGACTTCGTTGTCGACCAGCAGGACTTCCGCGAGACGATGCGTCAGGCCTTCGCCGAGCAGTTCTTCGACATGCTGGGCAAGCTGCCGCCGGATATGTCCATCCAGCTGCTCGACCTCGCATTCGACATGATCGATATGCCGGGCAAGGACGAGGTGGTCAAGCGGATCCGCAAGATCACCGGTCAGACCGAGGACGAGATTGACCCGAACAGCCCAGAAGCGATCGCTCGCAACCAGGCCGAGCAGCAAGAGCGGGACGTGGCGCTGCGCGAGCGCATGGCCAAGGTTGGCCTGGACGAAGCCAAGCGCGAGGAACTCATGGCCAAGGTCAAGAATCTGCAGCTCAAGTCGAAGGGCGACGCGCTCAATCTCGCCGAGCTCCTCGAAATTTTACTCCCCCTTGCTCCGGCGGCTGACCGCCTGATGAGCACCCAATCCCAAGAGGAAAACGCGCATGTCGCAGCCTGATCAGAACGCGGCTCTGGCCGCAAACGAGTTTGAGCCTACCGACGCCGAGCGCCAGTTGCTCGATGAGGCTGCAACTGCTGCAGCTGCCGAAGCTGCGCAGGCCGGTACCGGGGCCGCGGTTGCCGAGGGCGCACCGGCCGCTGCCGGCGCCGTTGACGGTGGTGCTGGCAATGCTGGCGCCGCGCCGACCGATGGCACTGCAGCTGCCGTCGATCCAGCAGCCGCTGCTGCTGCAGCAAACCCAGAGCCGGCGGCTGTGCAGTCGCCGCCGGCCGCTGCTGCGGCACCGGCCCACTTCGTTCCGACCTACACTCCGGAATCGCGCGACTTCAACACCGAGATCTCAGGCATCAACCAGCAGCTGACTAGGCTCAAAGCGAAGTACAAGGCTGGCGACGTCGAGGACGACCAGTACGAAGATCTGTACGAACAGCTGCGCGATCAGCGAAGCGTGCTCGAGCGCGCCCAGGACCGAGCCGAGATTACGGCCCAGCTGAACCAGCAGAACTCGGATCAGTCTTGGGCGTACCTGCAGCGCCAGTTCCTCAGCGATCCCCAGAACGCGGTGATCGCTGCCAGTCCGCTGCTGTTCTCCGCGTGGGCAACCGCCATGGAAGTGGTAGTGAACGATGCGGCGGTGGCCAACGTCCAGCTGACGGACTGGGATGTCCTGACGAAGGCGCGCGAGGAGCTGGTAAAGGCGGGGATGTTGGGCGCGGCAGCTGCGGTGAACCAGCCGCCGGCACCGGTGCCCGACAAGCCCAATCGCGCCGCACCGATCCATCAGGTGCCGCAGACGCTGAGCTCGGTACCGGCTGCTGCGGATCCGTCTTCCCGTGCCACAGTCGATGCTGCCGCTGAGCAGGGCATCGAGGACCTCGAGGGGTATCTGGCCGGTAAGTCCGAAGCAGAGCGCGACCGGATCCTGAAGGATCTGCCGGGCCAGTTCGCGGACGACTGAGGCGCCAATGCCCAAGCTGCACACCACGCTCGAGCCAGGTGACGTCCTGCTGATACCGGCAGGATCCGGGGCCGCGATTACCTTCATCGAGAAGAGCGGACGGCGGTCGCGTGTGATCGTCGAATCGAACGAGCCGGTGACCGTGACGAGAGCCAGCAACGCCCCAGCGCAGCAGTCACCAGAGCGGCTGGTGCCAAGACGACCTATGCCCAACAGGGCCTGAAATTTCTGAATACCTGCGCAGCAGTGCGGGTCAACGACGAAGGCGCAGAAGTGCCGTGATCTCCCAAGGAGAAGCAACATGGCACAGACGATTGTGGGTCTGAACGACCCGAAAGCCCGGAAGTTGTGGTCCGCAGACCTGATGGTTTCGGTTTCCAAGAGCTCGTACTGGACTCGCAAGATGATGGGCAAGGGGTCGGAGACCTCCTTGCCGGTCATGCTGCAGACCGATCTGGAGCAGGAAGCCGGCGACACCATCAGCTACGACCTGTCGGTCCAGCTGTCCGGCGGTGTGATCGAAGGCGACGCCAAGGCGGAGGGCAAGGGCGAGAAGCTCGACTTCTTCACCGACAAGGTCTTCATCGACCAGGCGCGTAAGCCCGTGAGCTGCGGCGGCCGCATGAGCCGCAAGCGCACCGTCCACGACCTGCGTAAGGTCGGCCGCAACCGCCTCACCGAGTTCTGGGCGCGCTTCTACGACGAGCTGTTCTTCATGTACGGCTCCGGCTCCCGCGGCATCAATGAGGACTACAACGTCCCGCTGAACTACGCCGGGCGTGCAGGCAACAACTTCGAAGCGCCCGATACCGATCACATCCTGTTTGGCGATGGCAGCAGCAAGGCCTCGTTGACCAGTGCGGGCAAGATGAGCCGCGTGTTGATCGAGCGCGCCAACACCAAGGCCGCGTCGCAGGGCGGTGGTTCGACGCAGGTGGCGGAGATCCAGCCGATCACCATCGCCGGCGGTGAGCACTTCGTGGTGGTGATGCACCCGTTCCAGGCGCATGACCTGAAGACGTCCACTGACGCGGGCAACTGGCTCGACATCCAGAAGGCTGCAGCCGCGGCTGAAGGTGCGAGCAACCCGATTTTCAAGGACAACCTGGGCATGATCGGTAACACGATCCTGCACAAGCACAAGTCGGTGGTGCGCTTCAACGACTTCGGCGCGGGCAACAACGTGGCAGCGGCCCGTGCGCTGTTCCTGGGCCGCCAGGCGATGGTGCTGGCGTTTGGCTCGCCCGGCAACGGCCTGCGTTTCGACTGGTCCGAGGTGCCGTTGGATCACGGCAACGACATCGAGATCTGCGCCGGCGCGATCTTCGGCATCAAGAAGACCCGCTTCAACGGCAAGGACTTCGGCACGATCGCCCTGGATACCGCCGCGGCGAACCCGAACCCGGTCTAACCCCTTTCCATTCGCTGCCCATGGACGGGCGGCGGTGGATCCTGTTCTCTGAAGGAGAAGCAACATGGCAACGAAACTCGCGATTGGCCGCAACAGCGGCGCCACTGCGCCGGCCGCTGGCCAGCTGGTAGTCAACGACTTCAGCTGGCCGGTCGAAGCTGGCGCGAACAATGACCTGGTCCTTGTCGGCGAGCTGCCGGCCTTCCACAAACTGCACACCCAGGGCAGCGGCCTGTTCGCCAAGCTGGATGCCGGCGGCAAGCTGGCAGCACAGAACGTCAGCATCTATGTCCCGGATGCTCCCGATGGTGCGGCAACGGCCGACAACACCATCCTCGCTGCTACCGCAGTCGTGGCGGACACTGCCGCGTTCGTACCGCTGACTAGCCATCTGGTGAGCGAGGCGATCGGTTCCCGTCCGGTCAACCGTCCGGTCTACATCAAGCTGGGCACCGCCCCGGCAACTGGTCAGGGCGAGTTGATCCTGCGCCTGGCCACGTTCACCGGCTGATAGCACCGTCCGTCAACCCACAGAAGGGCCCGCACTCGCGGGCCCTTCTGCTTTCGGAGTACCAACAATGTTGATCGCATGCCGTTTCAAGCGCCCCAACGCCCCTGTCGACTTGGGCGACAAGGTCTATTTCTTCAAGCCCGTGGATCCGGCAAACGCGGATTCCGAGCACGTCGCGGTGGTGGAGGACAACAACCACATTCAGCGCCTCCTGCAGATCCCCGAGGCGTACTACATCGCCGTGACCGAGCTGCCGCCGACCGTGGCCAAGCCCGTGGCGGCAGTGTCCGGCTCGCAGCCGGCAACGTCCGGTACCGGCGAAGGCGGTGATCTGGGAACCGGCAGCCTCCCGCCGGCAAATGATCCGACCGGCGAAGCCAACGGCGATGCCAATAGCCAAGTTCCGCCGCCGAAGGAGCTGCAGGAGCAGGGCGAGGCATTGAACGGCCTGAGCTGGCAGGCTCTGCAGGGCCAGCTGAAGAAGGGCGGCATCGACAAGGCCGTTATCAAAATCGCCCTGGAGATCGAGCAGGCCAAGCCCGAGGCTGACCAGCGTGCTACCACGCTGAAGTTCCTTCTGGCCGCGCTCGAGGCATGACATGGAAGCTCGCACGCTCCGGCAGCTGATCGAGGACTGTCGCGAGGACCTCGACGATGAAGTCGGGCCCTTCCTCTGGTCCGATGAGCTCCTGACCAAGCACCTCAATGAGGCAGTCGAGGAAGCGTGTATCCGGGCCCGGCTGCTTGTGGAGAGCAGCCGGGCTGATATTTGCCGCATAGCGCTGAAGGCGGGGCAGGCGGAGTACCTGCTTCACCCCTCGATCATCGTGATTCGGCGGGTGGTACTCGGCGATGCGCAGGGAAAGCCACTGGTGCGCACGACATCCGCAGCGCTGGACGGCGTTTGTCGTGATTGGCGCTCCGAAGCCGGGCGCCCTGAGTACCTGGTGCGCGATCGTCAGAGCAGGACGCTCACGCTGTCACCGATCCCGAGCGAGCCCTCTGAGCTGATGCTCACCGTCTGGCGCGTGCCGGCGGCAGACGAAGTCATGGAGGGTGATGACGATGAGCCGGTCATCGACGCCATTCACCACCGCAAGCTGGTGCACTGGGCGTGCGGCCGCGCCTTCATGAAGAAGGACGTAGAGCGATCCAGCCCGCAGGAGGCCGCCATGCAGATGGGCGTCTTTGAGGAGTATTTCGGCCCGCGCCCGACAGCTCGCGCGCTGCAGGAGCTGTCGATCGACCCTGTAACCGGCACTCAGCCGAACTGGTTTTAACCCATGAAGATCCGTGAGGAAGAGTTGCCGCGGGCAGGGCCATGGCCCGCGGGCGTGAACAATCTTGCCCCAGAAGGGAGGCTGCCCACTGATGAGAACGGGCGGCCGACCGTGCTGCGCGAAGCAGACAACGTCGACCTGACCACAGCGGGCTACGGCAAGCGCCGCCAGGGGAGCGAGAGCTGTTTCACCGGCGTCCTCACCCATTCCCTCTGGGCGCACGACGAGCTCGGGTTCGGGTTGTTTGTGGATGCCGGACAGCTTCACACGTTGGATGCTGACGAAAGCGTGTCTCCGCTTGGCCAGACCGTCGGCAACCTGCCGATGAGCTATGCCGCTGTTGGCGAGCGAGTGTTCTTCAGCAATACAAGCGTCTGCGGAATGCTGATGGCTCTGGATCGATCCGTTCATGGATGGGGTGCGCCGGAAACGCCAGCAGTCCCCGCAGTTGAGCTGGTCGACGGATACGCGCTGCCTGCAGGTCTCTACCAGCTCGCAATCACCGTTACGGATGCTCTCGGGAGAGAGTCCGGTGCCGAGCTGGCGCGGCAGATTCGAGTGGCAGACCTGCAGGGGATCTTGCTGCAGGGCCTGCCGGCAGGCGGGCAGGTTGGGATCTACTTGAGCGGGCCAGACGACCAGGTGCTGCGTCTAGCCGCCCGGGTTCCGGCGGGCACTGCCTCCTGGCTGATCGGCACCGCTGCCGAGGGCGTGAAGATTGCAACGCAGCTGCTGGATCCGCTGCCACCTGGCCAGATCACAAGGATCCACAACGGCCGCCATTGGGTGGCCGACGGTCGCACGCTCCGCTGGTCGCCCTCGCTTCGCTTTGGGATGACGGACTTGGCTCACAACCTGATTCGGTTTGACGATCGGATCGACCTACTTGAACCGGTTGGGGCGGGCACGCCAGCCGTTGGACTCTTCATCGCCGCCGGCAAGAGAACGTACTGGCTTGCTGGTGCTGACCCCAGCAATTTCAGTCCGGTGGACGCGCATGCAGCGGGGGCGGTGCCGGGCACGAGCGTGCGAGTGCCTGGTCAGGCTATCGGGATGCCTGACGATGCCGACTACACGATCTGGCTATCGCGGCGGGGCTCGTACGTCATTGGCATGCCCGGCGGCTCTGTTCAGAGCATCAATGCTGGCCGCGCTGCCATCCACGACGCTGAGCGGGGCGCTTCGTTGTTCGCGCAGCGCGACGGTATGCAGCAGGTGATCACCACGCTGAAGGCTCCGAGGCACCAAGGCCTGGCCGTAACCGACAGGGCGGTGGCTCATGTCATCCACATTGATCGCTGATTCGCAGGTCGCGGCAGAGCGCATGGCCATTTGTCAGGCGTGCCCGTTCGCCTCAGGCGGCAAAAACCGAAAGATCTTCTGCTCCAAGTGCGGTTGCGTACTTGTGGGCAAAACAAAACTCGCTGGGTCTACATGCCCAGCGGGCAAATGGTAATCACCAGGAGCAGCCCATGAACCGTGAACGTGTAAACGAAGCCTTGGCGCGCGATGCGATGCGCGCCATCAAGAACCGCACCGCCGAATTTACCCCTGCCGGTATCTATGTGCCTGGCGCGAATATGGTCACATTCGGGCACTTCACCGCTTTCCCGGTGAACGAAGACGGCTCGCTGGGCCCCGCCACGTTGGGTGCGAACAAAGTGGTCGATGAGGGGTTGATTCAAACCCTGAACCTGATCGCCAACCACGCGGCCGGCGCTGCCCACTACCTTGCACCATTTAGTGGTGACGTAGCCGTCGCCGCTGGCTGGAAGGGCAGCACCTTCCCGGCTGTGGCCACCGAGTTCACGCAGTACACAAATGCCACGCGCGTGCCGTGGACGACGGTGGCGGCGGTGACCCCGCAGGTGACCAACGCCGCAGCGCTGGGGGCGGCTACGCTCACCTTCAACGCTGGTGGGCCTTACGCGATCCGCGGCGTAGGCCTGTTGACCACCTCAGGGAAGGGCAGCACTACCGGTAGGCTGTTCGCCGCCAGTCGCTTTGCCGACGACCTGACGGGCATGGGCGGTGGTAGCAAGCTCGCCCTTCAATACGACCTGTCGGCAGTGGACGAAGGCGACGTCTGATGGCCGGGCGGTACGCCGGCGAGCTGATGGTGCGAGTCATCGGGGACCGTGAAGCGGCGCAGGCCCACGTTTCCACTGCCCGAGGCTTGATGGGGGAGGTGCTCGAACAAGCCGCCTTCAACTCGCTTGGCACGCACAAGCTGGAGCGCAGGTCTCGCGACGGCACTGTGGTGGTCGCCGAGAAGATTGGCGACATCAACCGGGTCACTATCGTGCCGCCACCGCGCCCCGGCGGTAAACGGCCCGTCCGGGTCTTTGACGACATCCTGACGTGTGCCGGGGCCGACGAGTTCAACCAGGCCGGCGATCGGGTGCTGCCCCCGGTGATCCTCAGTCACGACGAAGAGATGCGGTGGCGGTCGTACTTCGCATCGTCCAAGGCCCCGGGCTACTTCGCCGATGCTGGGACCTACCTCGATGTGTTTCCGCAGGTTATGGACAACAACAAGCGGCTTTTCGGGGGGAACTGCTTTCACAGGAACAAGGATGGGCTGGTTACGTCCTGGTGGTCAGCTGCAATCTTCATCGGGCCGCAGGCGCGGCATCCCAGCAAGGCCTACAGCATCACCGTGTATGCGCTGGGTATGCAGGTCTTCTCGATGTTCGACGCTGGCGGCCAGGCAAGCACGTACAACCGGGTGATGGCCGCGGCGATCCATGACGGCCACCTTCTTGTGCTCCTGGCCGATCTCGATGCTTTGGAGTATCCAGTGCGGCCAGCGGCCCCCCTGCAGGAAGCTGACGCCTGGGCGTCCAAGCTCTACAGCGATCTGGGCCATCGGACTGCGTTGGTGCGGTACAAGCTGAAGACAAAGGTCGATCCGGCCAGCTTCCACTACTACTACGAGGCTGACTACGACAGCGAGGAGCTGGTGTGGGCGGGGTCGCTGGTGCGTGGCTACAACCGATGGACCTTTGACGACGCGGCAGGCGAGTTCGTCAGCGTTCAACTCCCGCGCCAACCCGTGTTGCTCTACAAGAACGCGGAGCTGGTGGAGCCGCTGGGTGCCGGGGAGGTGATCTTCCGGGTAGGCCTCCACGGCGTGAGTACGGAAGAAGCCGGCGAAGTGATCTTCGAGGAGGGTGGGGCGCAGATCCGGCTGGAAGTTGTGGGCCCAGCAGCGCTCGACTATGTGACGCCGGCGCGTCGCTTTCCAGCGCTCCGGCTCTCCGAGACCGAAGTAACGTACTGCGCGATCCTCTACGGCTCACCCGTCGACGATTGCTATGTCCTGAGCACGATTCGCCAAGCTACACGCACAGCGGGCGGTAACTTCACGGGCGACCATCGAGCCTGGCTCACTGCATTGGAAGCGGGCGTTGAAACGGAGTTCTCTACGTCTCCGGCGGGCGACAAGGCTGCTTGCTCAAGCCATCAGCTTCTGACGAAGCTGCTAGGCGACGTGACGGCCAGTGGGTCAGGTATCGCAAAGGCCTGCCATGCAGTGTGCGGCTGGGTCTATTACCAGACCTCCGGTTTCCTTTCGGAGGGTGTAGCCAGGCTGGGCTGGCTCACTGCCTTGCAGCTCCGATACGGGATCTCTGGGCATACCGCTGGGGGCCTGAGCATCGGGGGTGAGCCTTCGCTCCCTGGGCAAGACCGGTATTGGATGACCACTGCCTATTTTGGTCGGCAGCCTGGCCCTTCCGGCCAGCCAACTGTGGATCCGGTGTACGACCCGAGCGGATACGTGGTGCTGGTATACGCCAACGCGATCGGCTCCAAACACTCGATCGCGGCCCACCGGGCGGATGCGCAGTACGACAACAACACCTACCTCACACGCGGCGATGTGACCGACCTTACTGGCGGTGTGTTTGCCGAGCCGTACTTCTCGCCGCTCGGCAAGCCTCACCCCGACCAACCCAAGGAACGAGAGAAAGCCTGATGGCAACGCTTTGCTCAACCAAGTTTCGAGAGCACATTCTCGGCCCGAGCTCGTTCGAGTCAATTTTCAACGGCGGGAAGATCCAAGTATTCAGCGGTCTGCAGCCGGCCAGCGCTGACGCCCCGGCAACCGGTACCTTGCTGGCTGAAATTGGAGCGCCAGGCGGTCTGCAGTTCACCCGCCACCAGCACTACGCGACCAACAAGGCGACGCAGTTGTGGACGCTTTCTGGTTTGGCGGTTGGCGAAGCAGGCTGGGCGCGCTTGCGTAGAGCTGTCGACGACGGTTCGTACATCGACTTCGCAATTGGCCTGGGCGATGAATCGCTTGGTGACTTCCAAATGCGCCTTCCCCTCCTGGCTATCACGCCATCCACGTCGATCATCATTTCGTCGTGGTGGTTCCTTCTGCCCCCACTGTAACGGAGCCCCAATATGTCCATTTCCGATACCACCGCCGCACTGGCGCTGACCGCAATCAAGGGCACCCTCGATGGAGGCCGCCTGTATCTGTTCGCCGGCCCGGTACCGAGTGACGCTGATGATGCCCTCGACCTGGGCGCGTCACACACCCAAATTGCCGAGTTCACTGTCGGGGACGATGGCGCTACGGGACTGACCTTCTCGCCGGCGTCCGGTCCGGGCATGGTGAAGAACCCCGCCGAGGCGTGGGAAGCAACGATTGCCTTCGATGGCGCCCAGGCCGCAATGACGACCCTCACTCCGACGTTCTGGCGGTTTGGTGCCGCTGGCGACGACTGCCGCGACATCGCCACAGGGGCGCGCCTGCAGGGGAGCGCAGGCGGTCCGCTGACCGATCTACCGTGCGGCGACCAGACCGACAACGGTGCAAACACGTTGGCGTTGGATACCTTCGTTGTGGCCATGGACGCGAGCTGATGCTCACCAAGGACTTCCAGCGCACCCTTGTCCCCGGGGTCGAGAGCACGCCGGAGGTGCCTTATCGGGCGCAGTTCACCGTTTGCCAGCAGGAGCCGGCGCCGGGGCACTGGGAAAAGAAGTGCTCCAGGATAGAAATCCCGGTTAACGGCGGCGTGCTGATACCGCCGGGCGGGGAGATCGTGGTGGTGCGTCATCCCAACGGCGCAATCGATCCGGTGACCGGCGAGGTCAAAGTGGTCGACATGTACATCAGGGTGTGTACTACGGCGTGGGTGGTCGATGGCCCGCCCGGTGCGACTTACTGCACCACTTACCCAGAGCAGCAGTATGTGCCAGCGGTATCTGGTCGACCTGCGCGGGTCGAAACATCCGTGCTGCTCGGCTGGAACGCCGGAGCAAACAGCGTGGCATCCCATGACGGGGACTGCGTTTGCTCTTTCGACATGGACCACCCAACGGGTGCGATGTGTGGCTTCACGGCGGATCTTGAGGACGTGTCTTTGCCAGCGCGCCTTACTCATGCGCTCTATTTCCACGGCGGAAAATTTCAGGTGGTCGAGTCGGGAAAGGCGAAAACTCCAGACACCAACTACGCAAGGGGCGACCAGTTCAAGATCCAGCGCGCTAGTGGCGAAGTTACTTACTTGCATGGATCTCGGCGGGTATATACCAGCCGGGTGGCGTCCGTTGGCGCGATCCATGTGGGCGCAGCTCTCTATGCCTCCAGCGATGCCATCGGCGCGTATAGCGCTGCGCCAGAGCCTGCGGGTGCTGGTGCGGTCATCTACTACGGCGGCGATGATGGCAGTTTCGAAGCATCGTTTATAGCCGCCGACGTGGGTCTACAAGTGCCCGATTTTGCTGATCCTGTGGTGGTTAACTTGCTCGATTTGCCAGGTGCAAGCTATCAACTGGAGACTGAAAACTCCTGCGGTGGCGCTGCGGCATACAGTCTGGGCGATGGAGTGCTGGCTACCATTGGGACGCTGGAAACAGGGATGTGCGCAGAGTCAGCGAAACAACTGGTGCTGACGATTCAGGGGGCGGCGTTCCCGTTCCCGGCTTTGGCCGAAAGCTTGTACGGGGGGCGCCTGCTGGTTACCTATGGCCATGGTATTTCGAGTGGGATATCTGCCCTTATTTATCTCAATATCGAAGACGATACAGAAGTTCTTGGCGACACCCGCTACTACTCGATGACGCCGGGCGATGTTGACAATAACTCCGGGAATGTCCGGGATAGGAAGTCCATCGGGAAAATGGCGGCTGCTTTTGAAAGTGAGGGTCTCCGTGTTGTTGCCAACGTGCTCAAGACATCAAGCGCCATCAATGCAACATTTGAGTTTTCAACAAACCTCACGCTGAGCATTCCGCCGCCACAGCCAAAGCGGTTCTATGCAATCTTCGAAGAGCACTGGCCGGTGGGGGAGTTTGAGGGGGTGGAGGAACTGGAGTTTCCCATTACCCCGTCTACGGCCGATGGGGTGACAACGGTCGCAGTGCGCGGCATGGCGACGGACCCACTTTGGTGGAGCCCGTCGCCGGTGATCAATTACGAAGAGATGCAGCTCTCGACGCAGGAGCTCGATGCAGTTTTCGACGAAACGCGGGGCTACAAAATTGGTGTTTACAGTGGCGACGAGGGTTACATCAACATGAAGCGCGTGGGCACGATAAAGCTCCTGCCTGGCAGCTCTGGCGGGGGTGATACGTGACCATCACGTTTGAGGAGCTTGTCGGCGCGCCACGTCATGCAGATGGCGTGGCCAGACTGAAACTCCGCGCCTACGGGTACACCGAGCCGGGTGTGTTCGGACGTGCTCGATTGCGCCTTCGAGCCACTGGCACGGCGAGTGCGAGTCTGGTGGTGGCGACTCCACAGCCGCCCTTGTCTTGTTTGCACACGCTTCGTCTCGGGGCGAAAGGTGAGGCCGTGTCTCATGGCATGGCCAATGGCACCGCGCTGTTGCGCTTGAGTCACCGCGGCTTCGCTGGCAAGCCGGGCACCATCAGCGGCCGCAGTTGGCTGCGAGTGAAGGCCTTTGGTTTGCAGGGCGCTGGCAATACAGGCTATGCAATGCTTGTCGCGCAGCCGCCGGAGGTTTCGTCCTACGGCGACCAATGGTTCGGAATTGCGCGGGAAGATATTCAATTGGACGCGCGCGCTGCCCGGCTGTATGCCGCAGTGAGTCGGTCTCCCATCGGTCTGGGCTCCGGCACCAATGGGACCTTTAACGGCACCGGCGTGTCGGAGGACATCCTCGCGTTTGGCGCGCGCCTTACTGTGGTGCGCCATGCCTTGGCAGAAGAAGGCATCACCTTTGCGACGTTGCTGAGCGGTCAGCACACGCTGCTCGGTAGGGCGTTGGCTAGGGTGGTGCTCAGTGGCGAAGCGAGCAACTATGGCGAGGCACTGCAGGTGGTCGCCAGCGCCGTGGTACTTGGAGAAGTGACGGAGTGGCTGCGCCTGGCAGAGGCGGTTGATTCGCTGCAGGTCACCGACAAGGTGGAGCAGCTATATACCGCGTTTACGCGGGTGCTTGAGCGTCTGACGATTGCGGCACAAACCAGCGGTAGCTACACCCTGACGGTGCTGCTGCGGGATGGGTTCGCATTGGGCTCCCGGCCTACTCATCAAGCCGAGCTCGCTGCCCAGATCGCTGATTGTCTGGGATTGGGCATGGCGCTGTCGTTTGACACCGGCGAGTTCCTGGCATGGGTCATGAATACAGAAAGTCGGGCGCTGTCCACATACTCCCAATATCCGTTCAATAGCTTCGCCAAGATCGGGGGACGGTATTACGGCGCTCACGCCGGCGGCATAGCGCGCCTCGGTGGCAGGGACGATATGGGTGAACCGATTCGCGCTCGGTTGCGGCTCGGAATGTCCGATCTCGGTGATCGATTGGAGAAATCCTTCTCCGATGTCTTCTTCGGGATGGCAGCTGATGGCCAGATGCTGCTGAAAACGATATTCGTGGACAAGCGCTCGGGCGAGAAGAATATGGCGATCTACAAGGTGCTGGCCAGGCCTGCTGCCGTTTCGCGCGAGACCCGCGCCAAGATCGGCAAGGGCATGAAAGCCGTCGATTGGGATTTTGAAATAGAGAATGTGGATGGCGCTGATTTTGATCTGCAGACCATTCAGTTCTACCCGACGCAAATGAGCCGCCGCACGCGCGGGTAATAGGAGCAACAAATGGCCTCGACATGGTGCCTCCCTCCAAACTCGGGGGCGTACAACCTGGTGGGCGACGCCCACACGAAATTCACCAACAAGGGGGACGAGCTCTACAAGTTGGTGGTCGACGGGCTGACGGATATGGACGACGTTGGGATCTCCCCAATTGAGTTCAACGTCAACTTCGACTTTGAAGGGCAGCTGACGCCGTTCACGCGGCCCTTGGCGCCGACTTTGGACGCTGCAGCTTTTGAGATGCGGTTGCCGGCCGAGGTGGCGCTGCCGCCGGTCTTTGTTCCGGGAGCGGTGGAGGGGGCGCCGGCCCCTGAGTTCACAGCGGAGATGCCCACGCTCTCCTTTGGTGCAAGGCCGACTCGGCCAGACATCGTGGCTCCCAGGATGCCCGATGACCCAGAACCGCTGGTTATGCCGGTCGCCCCCGACGCGCCGCTGCCCCAGCTGCCGACCTTCGAGCAGCTGAACCTGCCGACCCTGCCGGACATCGACCTGCCTGAGTTCAATGGGCAGCTGCCCCAGCTGGTCGAGCCGCCCTTTGATGACAACTGGACCTTCCAGCCGGAGGCCTATGTCAGCAGGCTTAAGGACCAGCTCTTCGGGACGATCGAGCGGATGCTGCAGTCAAAGCCTGCGCTCCCCGAGGTGATCGAGGCGGCGATCTTCCAGAAGGGGCGGAGCCGCCAGGAGGTTGAGACCGGCAGGGAGGTGGAGCAAGCGATCACCGAGTTTGGCTCGCGAGGCTGGAACGTGCCCAACGGGACACTCACTGCGCAGGTGCGAGAGATCCGCCAGCGGGGGCAGGACCGGATTGCCGACTTCAACCGTGAGGCGGTGATCAAGCAGTACGAAGAGACCCTGCAGAACCTGCGCTTGGCCCTCGCGCAGGGCGCTGCGCTGGAGGGGGTCTATATCAACCTGCACGTTGAGGAGCAGCGCTTTGCGCTGGAGGCCGCGCGGTTCGCTCGCGAAGCGACCATGACGGTGCTGCAGTACCGGTTGTCGGTCTACCAGACCCGGATGCAGGGCTATCAGATCGAAGCCCAGGTCATGCGTGACCGCATTCAAGCAGAGCTGGCCAAGGTGGAGATCTTCAAGGCACAGCTCGATGGCGAACGTCTGCGCGGAGAGGTGAACGAGCAGCGCGTACGCCTGTACGCCGAGCAGATCCGTGCCGTGGGTTTGATGGCTGACTTTTACCGGACCCAGGTGGAGGCGGTAAAGGCGAAGGCGGACGTACAGCGACTTGTGTTTGATCGCTACAAGACCGCAGTAGATGGATTCGATAGCCGCTGGAAGGCGCACGTTTCCGAGTGGCAGGGCTACATCGCCAGCGTCGAGGGCGAGGGCAAGCGGGCGGACATCTACCGCACTCAGATGGATGTTCAGTCCAAGCGTGTGGATGCCTGGGCGACGTCGGAGAATCTGAAGCTGGAGCATGAGCGGTTGCGCACGCAGCAGTTCGGCCAGCAGCTGAGTGCATGGCAAGCGCTGATAGCAAAGCGGGAGAGCGAGCTCAGTGCAGAGCGCTCGCGCTTGGCTGCTGTGTCCTCGTTGGTCGATGCCAAGGCACGCCTCTATTCGGCTTCCGCTTCTGTGGAACAGGCGGCATCCGCTGCCAGCGATCGGAGCTTCGAATTGGGCCTCGCCAGAAGCCGGGCAAGGATGGACGCCGGCGGCAAGAATGCCGAACTGATGCTCCAGCAAGCGAAGTTCTTGACCGATCAGCTGCTGTCGGTGAATGACACCAAGTTGAAGGTGGCTGCCCAGTTGACTGCCGCCAGCTGGTCAGCGGTCAACTACAGCGCAGGTGTCTCGGCATCAGTTGGCCAGAGCTCGAGTTGCAGCCAAAGTTTCAACTTCAATGGGGAGACATCCGACGCATGACCGCTTGGATCACAAACCCGATCGATATGCCCGATACCTCGTTGACCGGCTACGGGATGCGGGACTACTTCCGCTATCGGGATCAAGGTGCTCTGAACACCGAGTTGCCCCAGGGAGTGTTTATCACGCGGATGCGGGGTTCGTTTACTGCAGTCGCGTCTGCGGATACGGCAGGCTTGGTGCAGCTCAGACTCGGTGTGTCACCTTACTTCTTCGTGGAATTGGGGAGTATTTCAGCCGAGGAAAGTCGCAGCTACGACTTCGACATTCTCGTTCAGGACCATTTCGACAACCCAGCGTACGGCCCGCTTGAGGAATGGAGCACCGTGTTTTCGATAGAAGCGCAGCCTGATTTAGGAACAGGTGCGCGAATTGACCTTTCGCTTTCAAACATCAGTGTCGTTTATGACCTGAGCGACGTCCCCCCCGAACCAGAACCTGAAAAGTGCTTCTGGACAGATATGAAGCACACCACTCAAGCATGCGGCCAATAAGCCGCGCCACATACACACAGGACCGCCCCGGCGGTCCTTTCTTTTTGGGGAGAAGGCAATGGCCATTACCGACGATCTTGAGAGTGCACGAAAAGAAGTTGCTCGAAGTGCTACGCCTGGCATAACCCCGGCTGCAACTACAGCGAGTCGTCCGGGGTTCGCCCGGCTGGGCGCAGCAGGTGCTGTCGCTCCGCGCCCACCAGCATCCGCCGGACCGGTCATGACCAGCTTCCCGAGGCCAAGTCAGTCTGCGACGCCAGCGTTGACGTCCGGTCTTTCGAGCTTGCCGTCAGGGCCGTTGCAGGACCCTGTACCAGGCTCTTCCTGGAACGGAATAGGGGCGGGGATGGCATCGCTGCAACGAAGTGCTCCTGCGCCTGCCAGGGTCGCGCCTGTGGCTGCCTCTCCTGCCGCATCGCCCGCGACTGTGCCTGCTCGGCCTGCGCCGGGGACCGTCGTCGGCACGGTTATGCGCTCGGGTTTCAATGGCGCGCGCGCTGCATTGGGTGCTGGCCAGCGAAGGGCGGCGAACGTGGTTGGATCCGCGGTATCGGCGGGAACGGCACCGATTAGGGCCTCGTTGGGATTCGTGCGCGACGCAGGTCGGGCGTTCACTGGCGAACAGCCTTTGCCCAACGCCGGGCAGCCCGTCAGCATTCCATCGTTGGACACTGGAACGCCTGGCCCTGTCGCCCCATCACCCGCGCGGGCGGCGGCGCCGAGCCCTGCTGCTGCCTCAGTGCCGGCGGTGACAATGATCGAAAATGGAGCGCGGATCCCTGACGGGGCCCTCAGGCAATCGGGGCGTGGGCAAGATTTCCAAGACGTGACGAGCCGGGTTTTGACAGGTGCGTCTCGGCCGGCCGCTGCAGCTGCTGCGGCGCCAGCGGGCATTCAGCGCACTGTCGATGCTGCCGGCAATTCGGTCTACAGCGACACCGCAGAAGGGCTTGCGCAAGGTGTGCAGCTGGCTGACGCTGGTTTCGGTACCGGCGGCGATCGCCGCGTTGGGGTTGGCTCAATGGTGGGCGGCGGCCAGGCAACGCCGGCTGCTGCGCCGGCGGCTACCACCATGACAGCTCCCAGGCCTGCAGCTGCCACTGTGGCGAGTCCCGCTGCCACAGTCGTTGCCCCTCGGCCTGCAGCTTCCCAAGCAATCCGCGGGCGGCAGGGCGCCGTCATCCAGAATCCGAACGACACGCTGGTGGACAAGCTGACGCGAGCGATGGGCAGCGCCAGCCTGAAGGGCAGCCCAAGCAGCCGTGCAGCTGTTGCGCAAGCAATCCTGGGCGAGGCTGGTGCGCAGCGTGATGAGCGGATGCAGACGCTGCGGACGCAGGATCAGGCTGATCTCACCTCGCTGCAAGCGAATGCTGTGAGCGCGGAGAACGCCGCCAACAGGCAGCTGGAAGCATCCAAGGTCAACGCCCAGCTGGCGGACAACGCTGCTGGCCGCGATACCAGTCTGGAGATCTCCCGCCTTGCGCGCCGGCCCGAGGTGAGTGTGTCGGCCGATGGAAGTATGGGGATCATCGGGCCTGATGGCGGGTGGCGGCCGGTGACGGGCGCCGACGGCGCGCCGGTGCGAGCTCCGCAGGCGCCACGTCAGACCGGCGAGCTGACGGATGGCGAGCGCCTGAAGTCCTACACCGATCGATACAACGCGATCGTTAATGACCCCAGCTCTGACGCGGAAGCGAAGGCTGCCTCAGTTGCCGCACTCGATGCGGATCCGCTCTATTCCAGCCTCAGAGGCGCCAATCAGCCTCCCGCGCCGCCGGCAGAAGCCGTGTCTGCGCTCCGTGCTAACCCCAATGCCAGCCAGCAGTTCGATGAAGTGTTTGGCCAAGGCGCAGCCGCTCGCTATCTGAGGCAGTAACACATGGCCGACAACATGTTCGATAAGTACAGAGAGAACGCAGGCACCCCACCGCCTGGCTCTTCCGCGCGGTCGACTAATCCTTTCATCCAGTATGCGGCGCGCCCGCAGCCATCGGCTGCCGCTCCAAGTTTTCCTGTCGCAAAGCGTCCCGAGCGCTCCTGGGGCCAAGTCGCTGGCGACTCGGCTTTGGGTGTGGCAAGCGGCGCTGCAAACATCATCGGTGGCGTGGTTGAAATGAAAGCATCCACGCGGCCCGACAATCTTGCCAGGCAAGGTCTGCGCGTGCTGGACCGTCTCGGCGTCGCTGGTATGAACGATCTGGCGGCGAAAATTCCGCGCACGCCGAGCGAAGCCATGCTCGGCCACGCGGCTGGCACCGAAAACGCAGCCGTGTCTGCTGGAGTTAAAGCTGCCAGCGACTGGATTGGGAGCAAACAGTCGGATGCACTGAAGAATGAAAAGCAGGAGTTGGCTCAGACCGAAGGCTTCTTCGGTAGTGCCAAGAAGGTCCTGACCTCCCCGGCGCTGCTCGGAAACTTCGTTGCTGAGCAGGTACCGAATCTGGTCACCATGGGTGGCGGCACCCGGTTGGCCGCAGCGCGGGCTGGGCAGCGTGCGTTGGCTGGCGCTGTAGCCAAGGGTTTGGGTGAAGAGGCTGCCAGCGCCGCGGCGAGCGCTGCAGGGCGGAAAGCAGCAATTGCCACAGCCACAGGACTCACAACCCTGATGGAGACCGGTGCCGCAGGTCAGCAAACTTATCAGCAGGCCATTGATCAGCCGCAGGCTGTATGGGACGCAAATCCTGAGTACCGGCGGATGATCGCTGCCGGTACAGCGGATAGCACAGCAAAAGAAACGATCGCGCGCGGCGCATCGATGCAAGCCCAGGCCATCACTGCCCCTATCGCAGCAGCAGCTGGGCGTTTCGCGGCACCGTTTGAAGCCGATATCTTTACCCGTGGACTCGTCCGAAAGCCCTTGGCGGTTTTGCAGGGTGCCGCGCGCGAAACGATCGAAGAAACCATCCAAGAAGGTGGCTCGCAGTTCTCAAGCAACATCGGCCAGCAGCAGGTTGATCCGAACCAGGCAACGTGGGCGGGGGTGCCGGAGGCCGCTGGCACCGGCGCCGCGTTGGGCGCGGTGATGGGCGGTGGCATGGCGACGGGAGGCGTGATTACTAGTCATCAATCCCGTATTGCGCCGAGACCGCAACCACCAGCGATGCCGCCACCTGAACTGCCGCCACAGCAGCTGGCGCTGCCGCCGTCGAATGGGGAGCCGGCTTACGGGGTGAACATAGTCACGCCAGGTGGAACGGTCCTCACTCCTGAGCAGAGAGGCTTGGATCCCCGCGTGATCGGAGAACCGTCCGCGCCGGTGCCCAATCCCAACGCGGTGCCTGGGGTACGTGCAGGTTCCGATAGCTTTAACCAACAGGCATTAGTCGCTTCCCGGCCGAAAGCTACCGTTCCGTTCCCGAATGCAGCGCCAGGGAGCCTATCCGAGGCCGCGAATCTCACGGCCGAGGCGCGCACTCCGAATGCTGGCCAAGCATCCGTCGGAGATCCTTCCCAAGAGCCGAGTGACCCTCTCTCGCAGTCCGCGGCACCAATGGCTCCCACTATTGCCCCGCCCTGGGTCGATACGGAGACCGGAGAACAAACCCGCGCGCCGACCTCCAGTGACATTGAGCAACTGCTGCATGCGAACTTCGAATATCAGGCGCGCAACGGTGGAGGTATCAGTACCGCGGCTGCACTTACCGCCATGCGCGAACAGTATGGGCTGGGGCGTTCAGTAGTTGGCCCAGCGCTTTCAAAGGTGAAGGCCGAGCGCAAGCGAGGCGTTACCAGTGCTGTGAATCCGAACACTGGGGCCCTGGCGGACAACGAGGCCAACCTGCGGCAGCAGGTGCAGGCTGCCGCTGCGGAAAGAAAGGCTCGGGTCGCGCTGGCTACTGGGATTAATGCATTGCCACTTGACGAAGCCACGGTGGCGCCTGTTGTCGATGGCGTCGCTGAGGTTGGTGCAGGACAAACAAGTGCTTTCAATCTGGACGACAGTCCTTCCATCCCTGTTCGCAGGAAAGAATGGGATGAGGCAACTGGGCGTGTAAGGGAAGCGACCGGGGAGGGGCGCATCATCGATTACGGCGGTCGAAAAATGCTGCTTCGAAATATTAATGGGGTAATGGTTCCGTTCTATCTAAGCACCGGTGCCGGCGGCAAGGCTGATGTCGCTGCAGGGAAGTGGTACCCATTCTTTGGCATTGGCGCCGACGGCTGGATCAACAAGCTGGGTAGCAAAGAAATCAACAACTTCTACGGAAGCGCTGAACTCAAGAAGGTTGCAGAGCAACTGGACCGAGAGATTGGCGACGTACGCGAAGCGGCTCATGAAAAAGCCGGCGTAACAGGACCACACGTAGATTTCATAAACCAGAGCATGCTAAGCCCGACCGAGAACGAGAGGTCGGACACGCGCAAGAAAGTCGACGCGACTATCGCAGATATTTTGGGCAAGGTGGACGCAGGGACATCCGCGCCAGCCGCAGTGGCGTCACGAGGAACAGATGTAGCTAAAGTTGCGGAGTCGGCAGGTTCAGGAGCGACCATCGCGAGTGGCCGGGAGCTGGACCGCGTTGCAGTGGGCGCGACGGACGGCTGGAGCAATCAGAACGCGCAGGCGGCGCGCGACAACGCTGACCGCCACGGCATCACCAGTGAAATCGAGCAGCTGTTTGCGAATGGTGGAACTGCGCGCCAGGTGCAAGCCGTCCTGGGCGATCGCCTTTCGTTTATGCCCGTGGAGGAGCGCGGTAGCTTCGTGGTGCAGGTCCGCGCAACGTTGGGCATTCCGTCGCGGTCCACGGCTGAAGGAAAGGCCGAGTTCGACCAGTGGAAATCAACGCGCGATGCGCGGTTTGCACCCCGCGCAACCGGGGAGGGTCTGGGAGGGGATGGGGTCCCGATCGCCGCGGCGCTGGCTGCTGATTCGGAGGTCTCTGGTAAGGCAGCGGTGGCGCCAATAGCCGCACCGGGTCCGGTTGAGCCGGCGGTAGATCTAGCAGGCGCTGCTGCGGAAGCCGCCACCAGTCCCACCAATGAATTGCCCCAGCCAACTGAGGCCCAGAAGGAGGCGGGGAACTACAAGAAGGGCCATCGCCGCATCAACGGGCACGACATCAGTATCGAGAATCCCGCGGGTAGCAAGCGCAGCCCAGATTGGCCGGCCTTGAAGAACCACTATGGCTACATCAAGGGGACCGTCGGAAAGGATAAGGACCACGTCGACGTGTTCATGACGGACCAGGCTGAAGATCCGGCGCTGCCAGTGTTCGTGGTCGACCAGGTCAACAAGGACGGTAGCTTTGACGAGCACAAGGTAGTGATGGGTACTGCGACTGAGGCTGAGGCACGGTCGACGTATCTGGACAACTATGAAAAGGGTTGGACCGGCCTTGGCGGCATCAAGCAGATGACGCAGGACGAGTTCAAGGCATGGGTGAGGGATCCGAAGAAGACCACGCGCCGGGTTACGCGATCGCCGCGCACAACTGCAGCACCTGTCGAAGCTGCTGTCGCAGCACCAGCACCAGCACCAGCACCAGCACCTAAGGCGGCGACAACCTACACGCCGCGCGTGCGCAAGATCGGCGGATCTCCCGAGTACGACCGGAATGACGTGGGCACATTGGGCGCGTACTTCCAGCCCGGCCGCGTTGTGAAGGGCTATGCCGGGCAACTGGACAAGGTGCTTGAGTTCAATCCCAGCGTCGATAAACACGGGCGTTGGAGCGTCAAGGTTCAGCGGGTCGACAAGGACGGAGAGTTTGTGCCGGGCGAGGACGCGCGCTGGCACTCAACCTCGCCGGCGCCGCGGGATCTGGCAGAGGTGCTTGGAAAACCGGAAATGAAGCCGCGAAGGGCGGCCGCGGCGAAGCCGGTAGCGGATGCGCAGGAGCCAAAGGCGAGAAAGTCGCGCGCGGCCGACGTGGCCCTTGCGTATGGTGGCCCGGCTTTCAAGGTCGCCGCTGAAGAGGCAAAGGCCGATAGTCGCGGTACCGGGTCGGTGGGCGTCGACCGAGTCTCGGCGGCTGCTACAACTGCAGAGCCGGTGGCAGAGGCTGTGGCAAAGCCAAAGGCTGACGGGGCGGCGATCGAAGATTTTGGCGAGACCCTCCATGGCGCGCGGAAGCACTATGCCGCGGCCTACGCCGAGCGCATGCGCCAGGCGTACGAACTGGATCTGGCCACAACGCCGCTCTCGAAGTCCTGGCCAGAGCCGGACTATCAGAAGTTGCTTGATTCCGGTGCCGAGCCCTTCTCGGTTGCGTGGGTGCGCGCCGCGCGAGATGAGATCCCGAACCGTCCGTCTGCTGCATGGAAGCTCAAGGGCTGGGCTGGGCAGGTTGAAGTGCTGCGCGATGCTGCGGCCCGTTTGCTGGATGGCAGCGTTGACGCGACCAAGCTCAGGGAGCTGACGGCCCAGCACCCCGGGGTGGCGGCAAAACTGCAGGGTCGGATGGATCTCTACCAGGCGGTGGGCCACGACAAGAGCCTGAAGGGGATCACGCTGCGGTCTGGCGAGTACACCGTGTACGGCGGAGAGCGATACAACCCGCCTCGTACGGTTTACACAGTGGAATCCCGCTCTGCCGGCAAGAGTTGGCCGAAGACACTCGCCGAAGGCGACACCAAAGAAGCCGCGATCGAGGCATTCAAAGCGTTGCAGGCCGCCCCGAGCGCTGCTGCAAGCGAAGGGAAGGCGCCCACCCGCTTCGACATCATTTCGCTGCGCAGCTCAGTTGCCGGATCCGAGTCCGTGCCCCGTTTCGCCGTGGCCAAGAAGATCGGCCGGGAGTACGTGGAGCTCGAGAGCTTCGATAGCATCAAGGAGGCGCGCACCTACCGAGCCGAACACCAGCAGGACCTGGAGAAGAAGCTCGAGCAGCTCAAGGACATCCCGGCTGAGCGGCGCGACGCGAATGAGCCGCGGGTCGGCATTGATCACCGCGCCGGCGCCGATGTGACGCCAGCGCAGTTCAGCGAGGCATTCGGCTTTCGCGGCGTGCAGTTTGGCAACTATGTCGAAGACGGCCGCAGGCAGCGGGATCTGAACGATGCCTATGATGGCTTGCTCGACCTTGCGGGCGTCCTGGGTATCGAGCCGCGCGCGCTGTCCCTCAATGGGACCTTGGGCTTGGCCTTCGGAGCACGCGGTAGAGGTGGCAAGCGCGCGGCGGCGGCTCACTTCGAGCGCGGCACAGTGGTGATCAACCTGACCAAGGCAAATGGCGCCGGCAGCTTGGCCCATGAGTGGTTCCACGGCCTGGACAACTACTTCGCACGCATGCGTGGCGACAGCCAGGGCATGGTGACGGATAACCCCCGCGCGAAAGGTCGCGATGGTGCCCAAGGCATTCGTCCCGAGATGGCAGGGGCATTTGATGCATTGCGCCGCGCGATCGATGCCAGTGGCATGGCAGATAGAAGTGCCGAGCTCGACCGGGTGCGATCGACCCCGTATTGGACAACCCCGCCGGAGATGGCTGCACGGGCTTTCGAGAGCTACGTCATCGACAAGCTCGCCGATCAGGGGCAGGCGAACGACTACCTGGCCAATGTCGTTGCGGAGGAGGCTTTCGAAGGTATGCGGGCGCTGGCCACCGGCAAGCCAGGGAAGCGCTCGTATCCTTACCCGTCGGCTGATGAGGCGCCGGCGCTGCGCGCAGCCTTCGATGAGTTCTTCCAGACCATCGAGAGTGAACGTATGCCGGATGGCAGCGTTCGCCTGTTCTCCCTTCCGGCCGATCCTGTCGATTCCCCTGCCTTCAAGCGGTGGTTTGCCGGTTCCCAGGTGGTGGGTGCGAACGGAAGGCCACAGACCGTGTTTCACGGAACAGGCGAGCAGTTCTACACCTTCAGCAAGCACCGGTCCGGGGAGGCCACTGGCCACGCGACGGCACCGCTCGGGCATTTCTTCACGACTGACCGCAACTTGGCCAAGCGCTATGCCGAGAACGCGAGCGATGGCGTGCCGGCTGACGAGAGGGTGATCGATGCGCATCTGCGGGTCGAGAATCCCTACGTTATGCCGCTGGAGGAAGCGCAGTCGCTGGACACGCCCGAGGCATCGGCAGCGTTCCAGGCATACCTGCAGCGGCAGGGGTTCGACGGCATTCAGATCCCAGAGGCCAAGACGTGGATTGCCTTCCGGCCGGAGCAGATCAAGTCCGCATCCGAGAACCGGGGCAGCTTCGAGCTGACCAATCCAGACATCCGGTTTTCCCGCGGTGATAGTGGCCCGGGCCTGACCTTCGACCGCGCGCTGCAGCTGAAGAATGAGCTGACGGCGAAGTGGGGCGACAACGCCCCTAACGTGGTCGTGGTTCGCAGTGCCGAAGACTTCCCCTCATCCGCAAAGGCCGATCCGGCTTACCGCCGTGCGGAAGGTCTCTACAACGGCAGCCCGACCATCTGGATCAACGCCGGTGCAATCACCAACGAAGCCCGGTTTGGGCAGGTCTTGGCACACGAAGCCATCGGGCACTATGGCGTTGAAAGCGTTGTGGGGAAGGCTGAGTGGGGGCAAATCGTCGACGCGATCGACAGACTGGCCAGTACCGGAAGCGGGTCTGCGGCGCTGCAATCGGTGCTGGACTCGGTCGCCAAGCGCTACGGCACCGTGGACCGGGAAACCTTCGCCAAGGAAGCCATTGCGGTGATGGCTGAGCGCGGGATCCGCAACAGTTTCACCAGCCGGGTCGTCGCTTCCGTTCGTCGCTTCCTGCGCCGACTGATGCCGTCGCTGCAGTGGTCAGAAAGCGACGTGCGAGATCTGCTCAGCCAGGCAGACGGATTCCTGCGTGTTGGCCGCAACGCCGGCGAGCGGCAGTCAACGGTCCAGGCCTATGCCTTCTCGCAATCTGACACCGGCGCTGCGCTGCGCCCCGACCCGGAGGAGGCGACGGCGTACCGGGCCGAGTTCGACAAGACCGTCAACAGCCTGCGCACGGTCGTGCCGCCGATCCCGGTGGGGCGCACGCCGCAGGTGCTGCGTACGCTGGGGGCGCCGGACCTCCCCATTACCGTTACCAGGGATGTGGTCAGGAAGGCGAGCAATGGCGTGAAGCATGACGTGTCACGCGAGGTGCTGCGCCAGCTGCCTGAGCTGCTGGCGGATCCGCAAGCGGTATTCGATTCGAAGGCGGAAGCCGGCGGCCTGGCAGTGTTGCTGAATGCCAAGGACGCCAGCGGGCGGCCGGTGATGGTCGCCTTGCACCTGCAGCAGCAACAGAACCGTATGGTCATCAACAGGGTGGCCAGCGCCTACGGTCGACCTGAGGTTCAGTACCAGGCGTGGACCCGCGAGGGCCTGTTGCGCTATGTCGCAGATGCGAAAAACCCCGACCTGGTTCGACTCGTAGGGCTGCAATTGCCCGTAAGTGGTTCACCAGATCAGGGTTCCTCAGGGCGGAAGGTACTCGCGCGCGCTGACCTAGTCAATGAAGCCCCCGATCAGGTGCGACCTGCCCAGCAAGATCCGGCAGCCTTCGACCCTGAGCGGCGTCTGTTCAGCCTCCCCGCATCTGATGCTCTGGACGACATCGATGCCATCCAGAAGGGGCTGCAGGGCGAAGGCCTCCTGGCGCGCGCCAAGCAGCTGCTGGCGGGTATGACGCCCAAGAAGCTGAAGGATGCCAAGCGCCCCACCTGGCTGGGTGCCCTTGCAACGCGACACCTCACCGAGCTGGGTGCGGACTATTTCCAGAACATCAACCACTATTCCGACTATTTGGCCAAAATGCAGGCCGACCGGAACCAGCTGCAGGGCGAGGCTGAGGTGGTGGCCGAGGCGGCCCGAAAGTGGGTGGGCAAGAACAAGGCAGAAGCGCAGCAGCTGTTTGACTTGATGCACGATGCCACGGTTGACGGCGTGGACCCGTCCAAGGCTTATCAGCCCCTCATGTTCAAGATGCCAGGGCAGTCGGGGCAGTTTCAGGTCACGAAGAAGAACATCAAGCACGCTATCGCTGTGAAGAAGCAGCAGATGAAGGAGCGATCGGGCGATAGCAAGGTCAACATGATCAACGAGATCAAGGCGCTGGAAGCCATGGGCTACGCTGAGCCGCGACGCCAGAAGCAATACGCTCCATTGGTCGATCGTTGGAACCAGCTGTCACCCGAAGCCCAGGGCATCTACAAGCAGTTCCGCGACGCATATCGGCAGCGATCCGATGCCATGGAGGAGGCGCTGGCTCAGCGGATTGAGGATCTTTCGGGCGACGGTGTGTCGGAGGCGCAGCGGCGAAAGCTGGTGCAGCGTATGCGCGAGCAGTTCGAGTCGGCGCGCTTGCAGGGCGTGTACTTCCCCCTGCAGCGCTTTGGGCAGCACTACGTTTCTGCTGAGAAGGACGACACCAACACCTTCATGATGTTCCAGACCCTCAACGAGCTCGAGCAGGCTGTGAATGACCTGAAGGCCAAGGGCTGGACGATCACCGCACACGGGAAGAAGGGCGACAAGGTTCTGGCCAAGGATGCGCCGTCAGGTACCTTCGTTGCTGATGTGATTCAGCAGCTTCGGCAGTCGCACGTGTCCGACAAGGTCCAAGACGAGATATACCAGCTGTATCTCGAGGCGCTGCCCGAGCTGTCGATGCGAAAGCACAGCATCCACCGGAAGGGCATTCCTGGCTTCGACCCTGATGCCGTGCGGGCGTTCGCGTACAACATGCACCACGGGTCGCACCAGCTCGCCCGTCTGCGGTATTCGCACAAGCTGCAGGGCGTCGTCGACCTGATCCAGAAGCAGCAGGACGAGGCGCGAAAGGAAGATGGCGCTGACGTTCGCCGGATCGTGGCAGGTGACACGATCATCGAGGAGCTGAAGCGCCGGCACGATTGGATCATGAATCCGACGGACAGCGCCCTGACCAACATGGTGTCGTCCTTTGGGTTCGTGTACTACCTGGGCGCCACGCCGGCGGCTGCGCTGGTCAACCTCAGCCAGACCGCCTTGGTCAGCTATCCGTTCCTGGCCGCGCGCCATGGCCCCGTGAAGGCCATGAATTACCTGCTGGCTGCCAGCCGGGATGCAGTGCGGACTATGGGCAATATCCAGAAGACGTTGACCGACCCAGACGAGGTCAAGGCCTATCAGGCGCTGCAGGCCTCTGGCGCGATCGACAAGACGCAGGCACACAACTTGGCAGGTATCGCCGAGGGCGGCATGACCGGGTACAACCCGGCTTGGTCCAAGGCCATGGAGATCATCGGTTGGGGCTTCCACAAGACCGAGGTGGTGAATCGCGAGGCCACCGGCATGGCCGCATTCCGCTTGGCCAAGGATGGCGGCGCTGGGTTTGACGAGGCGGTCAAGTTCGCCCAGGACACCATCTTCGACACCCACTTCGACTACAGCAATGCCAACCGTGCGCGGTTCATGCAGAGCGGTACCGCCAAGGTGCTGCTGATGTTCCGGCAGTACAGCCTGAACATGTCGTGGGCGCTCGGCCGGATGGTCTGGCAGGCAACCAAGGGCCAGAGCCCGGAGGTGCGCCAGATTGCCCGGCGGAACTTGGCCGGCGTCATGGGCATGAGCGCCCTGTTCTCGGGCGCCCTGGGCCTGCCGATGATGGGTGTGGCCATGGGTACCCTCAACGCCCTGCAGTCCGCGTTCGGTGACGACGACGAGCCTTGGGACGCGGAAACGGAGTTCCGAGCGTTCCTCGCCGAGGCACTGGGCCCCAGCGGCGCCGAGGTTCTGCTGCGGGGCCCGGTCAACAAACTCACCGGGGCCAACATTGCCGGCCGAGTTGGGTTGGACTCGTTGTGGATCCGCGACGCCGATCGGGAGCTCGAGGGCAGAGGGCTGTTCAACCACTTGCTCGAGCAGGCGGCAGGCCCGATGGGGGGCGTTCTCAAAAACGTCCTGGTGGGCACCCAGCAGGTCGGAGAGGGCCACACGATGCGCGGTGTCGAGACCATGCTGCCCAAGGGCCTGAAGGACATGATCAAGGCTGGGCGGTATGCAACGCAGGGGGTCAATACCTTGCGTGGCGATCCAGTGCTCGAGGACGTGAGTCCGTGGCAGGTGCTGCTCCAGGGCGCCGGCTTCAGCCCAGCCGAGGTGGCGGAGCGGTATGAACGCAACCGCGCGCTGAAGAACTACGAGGAGCACATCACCAAGCGACGCCAGAGCCTGATGAATGCCTACGCCATGGCCATCCGGAACGGTGACGCAGCGGATCGAGTTGCGGTCATGGAGAAGGTCCGTGCGTTCAACAAGGCGAACCCGGAGCTCGCCATCTCGTCCGACAGCATCCGGGCTTCTTTGAAGTCCCGGGCCAGGTACAGCGCGAAGGCCGAAGCCGGCATCGTCATCAATCCGAAATTGGCCGCACGCCTGCAGGAGAGGGTTGGGCCGGCGGAGTAGAAAGTGTGCATACAAAGGCGAGTTTCGTGCGCCCCAATGACGGAGGCTTCAAAAGGTGCACTTTCGAGGCGTCGGCAATCCGCCGGCGCTGTTACAGGGGTTGGTTTTGAAAAAGGAAAAGCAAAGCAAGCGTGCCCTGGTCCTTTCGTTTGGCAAAGAGGTTGCACCGGGTGGCTTCCATCCGCTGCGGCCGGATCAGGACGCTAGCAGCGGCAGGTCAGGAGGCGGGATCCGCCAACCGGCGGCCGAGACCTCGATGGAGAAAGACCTCACCGACGACCATGTGGTTCTGTACGCCGAGTTTCGCAAGAGCCGAGGCACTCCAACGCCAGGTGTCGTGCAGCAGTTTGACCAGATCACCAAGGACATGTTGACCCAAGCCCGGTCTACCCAGGTGGTGGCAACTCTGATTCGTGCTGAACTGGGTCTCCCAGAGCTGCCTTGATCACCCGCTCTGGTGGGCTATCGCTCGCCAGAGTCATCCTCCTGGGCAATGGCACCGACCGTCCGCAGGATCCGCTCAACGGCTTGGCCAAGGTAGGCTTCGTCGCCGGCATTCACCAAGGTTTCGAGCGGTTCCGCCTCGCCCACAATGGCTTCGAGGCGCTCGCCCTCCAGCTCCTGTTCCATGATTTCCCAGGCGCGAGCCTCCAGAAGGGCCAGGCGTTCGTCCAGCTGTGCACGGGTCAGTTTTCCGTTCATGCTTTGATCCTACGCTGCGGTCGTTATGCTCGGGTCAAGTCAAGGGAGGTCAGACAATGTGCTATTCGGCTCAGATCGAAGCTGACTACAAGAAGCTGCTCCTGCACTTGGGGCCGGTCATGTCGCTGTCCGAGTTCGCCGCGCTTTGGCTGCGGAACAACGGTGGCGAGCGGCGCAAGATCCCCAAGGCCTTGCTGGACACCGTTGGCCCCCTGCTTCCCCAAGAGGCCCAGAACGTGATGGCGGCAGCTCAGGCGTCCGACGAAAAGGACTGGCAGGAGGAATTGTTCGTACAGGCGCGGCGATTGGCAGACAACAAGCGGAAACTCGAGACCAAGTTCACCAAGACGGCCGAGAAGGAGGTCGGCATCGCCACCCGCAAGGTAGATCAGTACAAGGGCTGGCTGCAGGACCTGCAGAGGCAGCAGCTGGAGGGCCGGGATTGGCGGTTCTTCCCGCAGTGGTGGGTGCCCGTTGTCGTGCGCGAGGGCGACGGCTATGCAGTCAAGCCGATGCGCTACCAGCTCCGGAAGCCAGGCCTGCCAGCCTCCTCTGATTGGGTTGGGTCAGGTGCGACGCGGCGGCTTTCGGGCACTTACAACGCCAGGCGAGACAATCTCGAGAGGTACTGGAAGAACCAGTTCGGGTACACCCACGGACTCATGGTGGTGTCGAGTTTCTATGAAAACGTGGATGGGGAGGACGGGAAGAGCCGCCGAATCAAGTTCACCCCAAGGACCGGCGAGCCGATGCTGGTGGCGTGCCTATGGGCCAACTGGCAGGACCCTGCTGGTGAAGAGCCGGACATGCTGTGCTTCGCAGCTGTTACAGACGAGCCAGAACCAGAGGTCGCCGCTGCGGGGCACGATCGCACCATCATCAACCTGCGGCCGGAGAACGTGGAGCGCTGGCTCAACCCGGACCCGGCGAACCTCGGCGAGCTGTACGAGATCTTCGACGACAAACGCCACCCGTACTATGAGCACCGGGCGGCTGCGTGATACCGCCTCCTGAGTACTTCACCTGGGGGAAGGTCATCGACCTCGAGCGCTTCCCCACCGCGATCATCATCCACGAACTGGCGGTGTGCAGATTGGTCGAGCGCCTTGATGGCTCATGGTTCGTCCAGCTGGATTACCACCTGCCCCCTCCAAGCGGCAGGGCGACGCATCCTGGGCGGGACTGCGCGACCTACGAGACTGGCCGGGCCGGTTGTGAGGTGTGGGCGAGGCGACATTGGGACAGGCTTGTGGCCGAGACGGCGGAGCTTGCGCGACAGCGGAACATCAGGCTCGGTGGGGGGCGGTAAGGACCGCCTTACCAGCGCTTGTCGGCACAAAAAAAGGGGTGTCATCGTGGTGGCATCGCTACCGTGTCGGGAGCACGGCAGGATGCGGTTTCCCGTGTCGCCGGGTGTCGCCCGCTGTCGGGCTTAGTGGTTGATTTTACTAATGTCCCGGCACCTTGACATGGTAGGGGTCACAGGTTCGAACCCTGTACCGCCCACCACTTCGGGTTCCGGTAAACGGATCGAGGTGAAGAAAGAAAGGGCCGGCATGATTGCCGGCTTTTTCGTTTTCGGCGCTCTGCGGGTGCGCTCATGCGCCCGAGCGCTCCATGAACTTCCAAGCACGGTGGCAGGCGCGGCTGGGTTCAAGTTTGATACTGCGGCTGTCACGGCGCGATTTGGCTTGGTAGGTTGGCCTTTGAATCAGCGAGCTTGGCAGGTAGTGATGCCATTGGCGGAAGCGCAGCCGATACGGAAGCTGGTGCCGATTGGGCCTGTTACCGGAATGCCTCTTCTTTGCGCTTCGATCAGGAAGTTCTGAAGGTCTGCTGCAGGAGGCCCGTTGAACTCGTACTCGCGGTATCCGCCCCCGGCAAAATCACCGTTGCTTCTCGGAATGGAGTTGTTGATCGCCTCCCAGGCGCTTTCCGGAAACTCAGCCTGAGCTGTTGGGCCGACGGTGCGCGCGACGTTGCTGGCAGGGGTGATCGCGAGGTCGGCTATATCCACGTGTACCCGTAGCGAGTTTCCATTGGCTTGATACACCGCGATCAGGTCAACGAAATAGTCGTCCAGGGCTGCTGGCGGAATTGACTCGTAGAGCTCCAGGTTGCCGTTGATGACGTAAGTCTTCAGGTCGGCGGTGGAAAGGCTGAAGACTGCGACTGGGCCGAAATCGACCTCGGTTCTGGCTGCAGTCTGCATTTGTTGGGGTGAGCAGCCTTCACATTGCGCTGCCGGCCACTCCTGGGCTTCGGCGCTCTGCAGACAGCCCAGTGCGAGCAATTTGTGATGCATGGCGTTTTTCCGTCTAGAAAGTCCATATCAGTCGGGCAAAGCACAGGCATGTCAGGGCGGTCGTCCAGATGGCGGCCCGAGGTCGGGATGTATACGCAACAAGTGCGGCTCCCAGTGCGCAGGTTGTTGCTGCGACGGCCGCGGCGATTGCCAGGTCGCCGCGGGTTGTCGTGGTTGCACCCAGGGCGCCCAGGGCGCAGAGGGTCAATGCAAGCAGGTTGCGAATCGGGCGGTGAGTGATGGGGCGCATGGGAGGTGGCGCGCTGTGGCCGAATTGCTTTGCTCAATCAAATAATAATGATTGTCAATTGCAATAAGGTGGCGGCGATCTTTGGGTATTGATGTGGTTGCTGGCGTCGATGCCTGCCTGAGCTCGGGGCTGGGCCCGGGCTTTGGCTTCGGTTCTTCGTTGCGCGCGCTCGACTTTGTTGGACAGGTCTTGCGGGAGGGGGGGGGGGCGGGTTTGCCCTGATTGGTTTACTATCTCCCTAACAACCCCTTCGGTAATCGAGGTGGCCCGCGCCAAGCGCCGGCCGAGCGTGTGACATGAGCACTACCATCGCCCACTGCTGATCTTCCGCCACCGCCCTGATGCAGGCGCCGTCGTGGCGCTTTTTTATTGCCCGAAACCCCATGAAACTCCCTTGAGGCAGCGCCTGTCAGTGCTGTTTCCAGCCCGCCCGTCGGGCCGTGACCTTTGGTGAACCCCATGATCAACATCACTCTCCCAGACGGCAGCGTCCGTCAGTTCGAAAACCCGGTCAGCGTCATGGACGTTGCCCAGTCCATTGGTGCGGGTCTGGCCAAGGCCACCATTGCCGGCGCCGTGGACGGCGTGCAGGTCGATGCCAGCGACGTGATCGATCACGACGCTTCGCTGCGCATCATCACCGCCAAGGACGAGGAGGGCGTGGAGATCATCCGCCATTCCTGTGCCCACCTGGTCGGCCATGCCGTGAAGCAGCTGTATCCGGAAGCCAAGATGGTGATCGGTCCGGTCATCGCTGAAGGCTTCTACTACGACATCTACAACGAGCGCCCGTTCACGCCGGAAGACATGGCGGCGATCGAAAAGCGCATGGGTGAGCTGATCGCGCAGGACTATGACGTGATCAAGAAGGTCACGCCGCGCGCGGAAGTGGTCGAAATCTTCAAGGCGCGCGGCGAAGACTACAAGCTACGCCTGATCGAAGACATGTCCGACGACATCACCGCGATGGGCATGTACTACCACCAGGAATACGTGGACATGTGCCGCGGTCCGCACGTGCCGAACACGCGTTTCCTGAAGTCCTTCAAGCTGATGCGCATCTCTGGTGCGTACTGGCGTGGCGATGCCAAGAACGAGCAGCTGCAGCGTATCTACGGCACCGCCTGGGCCGACAAGAAGCAGCTTGAGGCCTATATCAAGCGCATCGAAGAAGCTGAAATGCGCGACCACCGCCGCATCGGCAAGCAGCAGGACCTGTTCCATCTGCAGGAAGAGGCGCCGGGCCTGGTGTTCTGGCATCCGAAGGGCTGGTCGATCTGGCAGGTTGTCGAGCAGTACATGCGCAATGTCTATCGCGAGAGTGGTTACGGCGAAGTGCGTTGCCCGCAGATCCTTGATGTGAGCCTGTGGAAGAAGTCCGGTCACTGGGACAACTACCAGGACAACATGTTCTTCACCGAATCGGAGAAGCGCACCTATGCGCTGAAGCCGATGAACTGCCCGGGCCACGTGCAGTTGTTCAACCAGGGTCTGCACAGCTACCGCGACCTGCCGATCCGCTACGGCGAGTTCGGTGCCTGCCATCGCAACGAGCCGTCCGGCGCGCTGCACGGCATCCTGCGCGTGCGTGGTTTCACCCAGGACGATGGTCACATCTTCTGCACCGAGAGCCAGGTCGAAGCCGAAGTGACGGCCTTCCACCAGCAGGCGCTGGCGGTGTACAAGGCGTTCGGTTTCGAGGAAATCCAGATCAAGATCGCGCTGCGTCCGGAGTCGCGCCTGGGTGACGACGAGACCTGGGACAAGGCCGAGGGCGCGCTGCGCACCGCGTTGTCCAGCTGCGGCGTCGAGTGGCAGGAGCTGCCGGGCGAGGGTGCCTTCTACGGCCCGAAGATCGAGTACCACCTGAAGGACGCCATCGGTCGTACCTGGCAGCTGGGCACCATGCAGGTCGATTTCATGATGCCGGGCCGCCTCGGTGCTGAATACGTCGATGAGAACAGCCAGAAGCGCCATCCGGTGATGCTGCACCGTGCGATCGTGGGCTCGATGGAGCGTTTCCTGGGCATTCTGATCGAGCAGCACGCCGGCGCGTTCCCGACCTGGCTGGCGCCGGTACAGGTGGTGGTGGCCAATATCACCGACGCTCAGGCCGATTACGTCGACGAAGTTCGCAAAAGCCTTGCAAATCAAGGCTTCCGGGTTGACGCCGATTTGCGCAACGAGAAGATCGGCTATAAGATTCGCGAGCATACGCTGCAGCGCGTACCGTACCTGCTGGTCGTGGGCGACCGCGAGAAGGAGAACGGGGCCGTGGCGGTACGCACGCGGTCCGGTGAAGACCTTGGTTCGATGTCGGTTCAGGCCTTCGTCGAGCGGCTGCAGGCAGAATTGAAGCATTGAAGTAAGTAGGGCCCCGGCCCCGGCGGACACTCCGCAGGGCCGGTACTAATCCACTTGGAGATTGCAATATCAGTATCCCTGACAACAAACAGAACCGCCGTAATCAGGAAATCCGGGTGCCGCGCGTACGCGTGATCGGCAGTGACGGTGAAATGATTGGCGTGTTGTCGCGCGACGAAGCGCTGTCCATGGCCGAAGATGAAGGCCTGGACCTGGTTGAAATCCAGCCTCAGGCCGATCCGCCTGTCTGCAAGATCATGGACTTCGGCAAGTTCAAGTTCGAGATGCAGAAGAAGGCCAACGAGGCCAAGAAGAAGACCAAGCAGGTCGAGATCAAGGAAGTGAAGTTCCGTCCGGTTACGGACGAGGGCGACTACCAGATCAAACTGCGCAACATGCGTCGTTTCCTCGAGGACGGCGACAAGATCAAGGTCAATATCCGCTTCCGTGGCCGCGAAATGAGCCATCAGGAACTGGGTCGCGAGATGGCCAACCGGATCGAGGCTGATCTGGGTGAGGAAATCGTGATCGAGTCCCGTCCGCGCCTGGAAGGCCGGCAGATGGTCATGATGATCGCGCCGAAGAAGAAGTAAGCCGTCGGCCTCCGGGCCTGCCGCTTTGCTGAACAGGGAGGGGCTTCGGCTACCTCCCTGTTTGCATGCCTGTTCAGCCAATTTGAGTGCCAGCCCGCTTGCGGTTTGCAAGTGGCTGGTGCACAAGGCATAATGGGCGGCCCGGTTCGCCGGGTTTGTTGTTTGCTTCACCCCCCAGGACCTGCCTGCCTCCAGTGGGAGCGCGGGCTTTTGACAGACAAGGGCAAGGATGGAAAGTGTGGGTCAGCCCACCGCCCAGTCAGTAAAGAGACCATCAAGGACATAGCAATGCCCAAGATCAAGACCAACCGGGCGGCGGCCAAGCGTTTCCGCAAGACCGCCTCCGGCAAGTACAAGTGCGGTCACGCCAACCGTAGCCACATCCTCACGAAGAAAGCGACCAAGCGGAAGCGTAACCTGCGTCAGACGAATCACGTCCGCGCAGAAGACGCAGGCCGTCTGGACCGTATGCTTCCCTACCTCTGAGGACTGAACCATGGCACGAGTAAAGCGTGGTGTGCAGGCGCGCCGCCGCCACAAGAAAGTATTGGATCTCGCCAAGGGCTATTACAACGCCCGTCGCAAGGTCTTCCGCGTTGCCAAGCAGGCAGTCATCAAGGCACAGCAGTACGCCTACATTGGCCGTAAGCAGAAGAAGCGCAATTTCCGTTCGCTGTGGATCACCCGCATCAATGCGGCTGCCCGCATCAACGGCCTGAGCTACAGCCGTTTCATGAACGGCCTGCTGAAGGCTGGTATCACCCTGGACCGTAAGGTTCTGGCTGATATCGCCGTGCACGACGCAGCCGGTTTTGCCGCTCTGGCAGAAAAGGCCAAGGGCGCACTGGCGGCATAAGTTCTTCCTGCAGCAGTTGTAGCGTTCACGCGCAGCGGCTGTGGTGAGACAATGCATGGGGAAGGGCGCAAGTCCTTCCCCATTCTTTTTTGTGCTGGTTGCCGCTGCCGATGGTTGCGCGGCGGTCAGCCACTGGTGGCGACGGGGGTCGGCCCGGCGCGTACCGCGTAGGCAAGCCGGCCAGAGGTTTCGTCGATCCCATGAGTGACATCCAATCCTTGACCGCGCAGGCGCTGGCCGATGTAGCCGCGGCGCAGAGCCCGGAAACGCTGGAAAACCTGCGTGTTTCGCTGTTGGGCAAGAGCGGCAGCATCACCGCCCAGCTCAAGCAGCTTGGCGCCTTGCCGGCCGACGAGCGCAAGGCGGCAGGCGAGGCGATCAACATCGCGCGCGATGCCGTGTCCTCGGCCCTGGGTGAGCGCAAGGCACTGCTGGAAAACGCCGCGCTGGACGCACGCTTGGCCTCTGAGAGCATCGATGTCACCCTGCCGGGCCGTCATGGCGAGCGCGGTGGCCTGCATCCGGTCACGCGCACCCTGGAGCGCATCACCGAAATCTTCGCCCGCCTCGGTTACGAACTGTCCGAAGGCCCGGAAATCGAAGACGACTGGCACAACTTCGAGGCGCTGAACTTCCCGCCGCACCACCCGGCGCGTGCCATGCATGACACCTTCTATTTCGGCGACGGCCGCCTGCTGCGCACGCATACCTCCGGTGTGCAGGTGCGCTACATGGGCGACCACAAGCCGCCGCTGCGCATGATCGCGGCCGGCAAGGTGTACCGCAGCGACAGCGACCAGACCCATTCGCCGATGTTCCATCAGGTCGAAGGCCTGCTGGTGGACGAGCATTCCAACTTCGCCGACCTCAAGGGCACCTTGTCCGAGTTCGTGCGTGCGTTCTTCGAGCGCGATTTCGAGATGCGTTTCCGCCCGAGCTACTTCCCGTTCGTGGAGCCGGGTGCGGAAGTGGACATCGCCTGGCAGCAGCCTGATGGCAGCACCCGCTGGCTGGAAGTGCTGGGCTGCGGCATGGTCCATCCGAACGTGTTGAAGTCGGTTGGCATCGATCCGGAACGCTACACCGGCTTCGCTTTCGGCCTGGGCGTGGAGCGTTTCGCGATGCTGCGTTACGGCGTCAACGACCTGCGCGCCTTCTTCGAAAACGACGTCCGCTTCCTCAAGCAGTTCGCCTAAAGGCGAACTGTGTAGTGCCGAGCCATGCTCGGCAGCTTCTAAACGTTGACCAGTCCCAAGGCGCAAAGCGCTGGGCATCAACAAAAAACCGCAACGGGGGGCGCGCCTCCCATCAAGGTAGACACATGAAATTCTCTGAAAGCTGGCTGCGCAGCCACGTACCGACCACCGCATCGCGCGACGAACTGAGCGCCGTGCTGACTGCCATTGGTCTGGAAGTCGAAGAAGTCACTGCACTGGGCGCAGGCCTGGACAACGTGGTGGTCGCGCGCATCGTCGAAGCTACCCGCCATCCGGAAGCCGATCGTCTGCAGATCTGCAAGGTCGATGCAGGCCAGGCCGAGCTGCTTCAGATCGTCTGCGGCGCGCCGAATGCGCGCCCGGGTCTGGTCGCGCCGCTGGCCATGGTTGGCGCGCAGATCGGTGAGTTGAAGATCAAGCCGGCCAAGCTGCGTGGCGTGGAATCCAACGGCATGCTGTGTTCGGCCAAGGAGCTGGGCCTGGACAACGATGCATCCGGCCTGCTGGAACTGCCGGACGACGCACCGGTTGGTACCGCGCTGGTTGATTACCTCGGCCTGCCGGATGCCAGCATCGAGATCAAACTCACCCCGAACCGCGCTGACTGCTTCAGCGTACGCGGCATCGCCTTCGACGTGGCTGCCGCTACCCGCAGTGAAGTGAATCCGTTTGCTGCCGACGCGGTGCCGTCCGTCGGCACGCGTGAACTTTCGATCCAGCTCGATGCCGCTGCCGAAGCGCCGCGCTACCTCGGCCGCGTGATCGAAGGCGTCAATGCTGCCGCGACCACGCCGCTGTGGATGGCCGAGCGCCTGCGCCGTAGTGGCGTGCGCCCGGTGTCGCTGCTTGTCGATATCACCCAGTACGTGATGCTGGAACTCGGCCAGCCGATGCATGCCTACGACTTGGATACGCTGAAGGGGCAAATTGCCGTACGCCGCTCGCGTGCTGGTGAAAGCCTCAAGCTGCTGGACGGCCGCGACGCCGCGCTGGACGACAGCTTCCTGGTGGTCACCGATGCCGATCGTCCGGTTGGCCTGGCTGGCCTGATGGGCGGCTTCGATACCCGCGTCACCGATGCGACCAGCAAGGTGTTCCTGGAAGCGGCGCACTTCGCCCCGGCGGCGATCATGGGCCGTGGCCGCAAGCTGGGCCTGCACACCGATGCCGGCCATCGCTTCGAGCGTGGTGTGGATCCGCAGCTGCCGCGTACCGCGATTGAATACGCCACCAAGCTGGTAATGGACCTCGCGGGTGGTACGCCTGCGCCAGTCACCGAAGCCGTGCGCGAAGCCGATCTGCCGGTCGCCGCCAGGATCCTGCTGCGTCGCGCCCGCATCGTGCGCGTGCTCGGCATCCAGATTGAAGACGCCGAAGTCGAGCGCATCCTGCGCGCGCTCGGCATGCAGGTCGAGGCTGTTGCAGATGGTTGGAACGTCACCGGCCCGAGCCGTCGTTTCGACATCGCCATCGAAGAAGACCTGATCGAGGAGCTGGCTCGCATCCACGGCTATGAGTCGATCCCGACCACCTTGCCGGGCGGCGCTGCACGCATCGCCATGCCCAGCGAAACCCGTCTGGATGACCTCAGTGTGCGCCGCCAGCTGGTGGCCCGCGAAATGCTGGAGACCATCAACTTCGCCTTCGTCGATGCCGAGCTGTTGACGCAGTGGCAGCAGGACGAGGGCCTGGTTGCGCTGGCCAACCCGCTGTCGGCCGAGCTGGCGGTGATGCGTCCGCTGCTGTTGCCGGGTCTGGTGGCAACGCTGGGTCGCAACGTCGCCCGCCAGGCTGGCCGCGTGCGCCTGTTCGAGATTGGCCGCGTGTTCGCGGCGCAGGCCGGCGAGGGCAAGCCCGCGCCCAAGGAAACCGTGCGCATTGCGGCTGCCGTGTGCGGCGATGCTGCCACCCTGCAGTGGGGCGAGAAAGCGCGCAAGGTTGATTTCCACGACCTCAAGGGTGATCTGGAATCGCTGGCTGCGGCCTCGGGCGCCACGCTGGAGTTCCGTGCCTCGCAGCGCCCGTATGCGCACCCGGCCCGCTCGGCGGACATCTGGCGTGATGGCGAGTGCATCGGCTGGATTGGCCAGCTGCACCCACGGCTGACCAAGGCGATGGACGTGGATGCCGATGTCTATGCTTTCGAGCTGGACCTGGCCCCGCTGGCTGCGCGTTCGCTGCCGCGTTCGAGCGAGTTGTCGCGCTTCCCGGCCGTGCGTCGTGATCTGGCGGTGGTCGTAGCTGAATCGGTCAGCTGGGCTGACCTGTCGGCCACCATCCGTGCTGCCAGTGGCGAACTACTGCGCGAAGTGGCGCTGTTTGACCGTTATGTTGGCCAGGGCGTCGAGCCGGGCTTCAAGAGTTTGGCTATGGGCTTGATTTTGCAGGACAAGTCGCGCACATTGACGGACCGCGACGTGGAAGCCGTAGTCACCGAGGTGGTGGCGGCGATTGATCGCGGGCACGGCGCAAAGATCCGTGGCTGAGGCGGCATACAGGGAGCAGGCATGGCATTGACCAAGGCGGAGATGGCGGATCGGTTGTTCGACGAAGTTGGTCTGAACAAGCGTGAGGCCAAGGAATTTGTCGACGCGTTTTTCGATGTGTTGCGCGATGCGTTGGAACAGGGACGTCAAGTGAAGCTGTCGGGCTTCGGCAATTTCGATCTGCGGCGCAAGAACCAGCGCCCGGGTCGCAACCCCAAGACCGGCGAGGAAATTCCGATTTCCGCCCGTACGGTAGTCACCTTCCGTCCGGGCCAGAAGCTCAAGGAGCGGGTGGAGGCATATGCTGGATCCGGGCAGTAACCGCGAACTTCCGCCGATTCCGGCCAAGCGCTATTTCACCATTGGTGAAGTGAGCGAGCTGTGCGACGTAAAGCCGCACGTGCTGCGCTACTGGGAAACCGAGTTTCCCAGCCTTGAGCCGGCCAAGCGCCGTGGCAACCGCCGCTACTATCAGCGCCACGACGTGCTGATGGTCCGGCAGATCCGCGGCCTGCTGTACGAACAGGGCTACACCATCGGTGGCGCCCGCCTGCGACTGGAAGGCGAGGGCGCCCGCGAAGAGTCGGCGCTGAGCAACCAGATCATCAAGCAGGTACGCATGGAGCTGGAAGAAGTGCTGCAACTGCTCCGTCGCTGAACTTTTTTGTGTGAAAACCGGTATAATCACCGGCTCGCCGCAAGGCGAAAGCAGTAACGATCGGGGCGTAGCGCAGCCTGGTAGCGCATCTGCCTGGGGGGCAGAGGGTCGTCGGTTCAAATCCGGCCGTCCCGACCAATTACTGATTTAAGAACAAGGGCTTACGGCATTCGTCGTGAGCCCTTTTTCGTTTTGTTGCCAGGTGTTTGCTGCTTCGGCAATGAGACAGCGGTGCTGACTGTTTGCCGCGGCGCTTTGGGCCTGCCGGGATGGTGTTCGGTCGTCGCGCGGACTGGATGCCGTGGAACGGCGATTGGTCGTCTCCGGCCTCCAATCCATCCGCTGCGGGCGGCCCTCAGGATGCCCCCCGCACACATCAATCACAGGCTCGCAGGGCGCTATGCTCGGGCCAGGCCGAGGGCCGCCAGTGCCAGGTCGGGTTCGTGTCCTGCCCGTGTCGGGCTGATGTCGTTACCCAGAACCGGGAAGGGCAGGATGATGTCGGTAAGCCAAACAACTGATTCAAGGGGTCTTTCATGCACATCAACAGCGCCCGACTTC
Source organism: Stenotrophomonas sp. PS02298 (assembly GCF_029959445.1). Classification (GTDB taxonomy): domain Bacteria; phylum Pseudomonadota; class Gammaproteobacteria; order Xanthomonadales; family Xanthomonadaceae; genus Stenotrophomonas. The sequence goes on from NZ_JASCOR010000002.1 coordinate 73,411, forward strand.
GCGAGCTCCGCACTGGCCGGCAGTGGTCGCAGGAGCAGTTGGCCAATCTGAGCGGTTTGAACCTGAGGACCATCCAGCGCCTGGAGTCCGGCGCGAAGATCTCGACGGAATCCTTGCGCGCGCTGGCTGCCGTCTTCGAGGTGCCTGCCGAAAGCCTGCTGGCGGGTAATCCGTCCCCCAGTCAGCCAGCACTGGAGGCAATGCGCGACGGCGTGCTGCGCGGCCTGGAGTTCACCGGCACAACCCCGCGGGCGGACTTCTGGTGGTTCGCACTTGCTGTGGCGATGGTGCTTGCCTTCGCCCAGCTTTTCGCTGAAGCCATTGGCCAATGGGCGCTGGAAATCGCCTCGCTGGTGGTGCTGCTGCCCTGGATCGCGGCCTGTACCCGGCGCCTGCGCGACGCTGGTTTCAACCCGTGGTGGCAGTTGATCAGCCTGGCGCCGGTTGGTGGCATCCTGGTGCTGCTCTATCTGCTTACCTATCCCAGCAAGGCGAAGGAGCCGGCCGAGGTGGCTGCGGGATAAGCAAGGGTGCCCGATGGGCTGTGACATGTCTGGATACGGGTGCGACGTGCACCCAGTGGTGATCCGTCACCTTGTAGCTCGACTTTGCAACCCGGAGGTCGGGTCGTCTCAAGCAGGGCGGGGTGGTTATTACGCGGTGCGGATAACCGGTGTAGCCGGTATAACCGAACCACGGATCCTGCCATTGGGTGTTTAGTCCTATGCGAGTACTTCTGATACTCCTTCTATTCGTAGTCGCTGTTCCAGAGGGGCTGGCGAAATGCAAGTCTCGCTTCTATGTCATTTCTGGCTCCGTCATCGATGCGAGTGGTGCGCCATTAGCTGGAGCCATGGTGGGCGCCTCTTGGCTGCAGAATTCGCAAGCTTACGGGCCTGCTCTGACACTCACTGATCAGAATGGCCTGTACTCGCTACCCATCAGGTTCGACACTGATTCGGGTCACTCGTTGTGGGGCGACAAGTGCAAAGGAGTTCTTCGCCAGTTCTCTCTTTCGGCGTACACACTTATTGAGAGATCAGTCCCAACTCCAGTTCCAGTTGGGCAGGGTTCGAGAATCGAGGCGCCCCGCATTCAGATCAGCCAGCCGATCGAGCGAGAGCCACTCTGGCCGGATGAGTTCAGGGCTGACTGATCATTAAAGGCGGCGCCGCTTGGCAGAAGCGCTTTGATGTCGTCAATCGGCCGCGAATCCCAGCTTCTGAGACGCCCCGGCGCCATGCTGGGCCATGCTTCCACAGAACTTCAAATGGGCGAAGGTCGCAGACTTCGAGAGCCAACTGACGGCGATCTACGTCAACGAAATCGCAGTATCCCGGTTGGTCGAGCGGCTGGACGGATCGTGGTTCGTGAACCTGGCGTACCACCTGCCTCCACCTGACGGAGCAGTGCTGCATCCGCCACGCAACTGCCGGAGCTACGAGACCGGCAGGGCGGGATGCGAAGAATGGGCGCGGCGGAATGAGCGCAGACTGCGAGCTGAGACGGCAGAGATTGCGTTCAAGAAATGGGGGCATCGCTAGCGGCAGTTCCCTCCGGACTTGGTACTACGTTGCTTGTTTGTTCTTGCAGCACCTCACTTTGCTCAGACCCTGCTGGGGTACGTCAAGACGGTGCAATGCTGCTCGGTGGGGTTTAGCATCACAGCCCCAAAGGGCGGCCGTGCTTGATCGCCCAACGTCTGACGTAATGAGGCTGCAAATGAACTATCCCGGTAAGCCATCCGCCCTGTGGCGCGTTCTGGAATTTCTTTTCGGCGGCAACATGATCGAAGGAACGGTGAAGACAGCGCTCTGGGTTTTGGCGATGGTCGCTCTTCTGAGCTGGTTGTCCTGCCGGTAAGGCCATCAGCCGGCCGCGGCGGCGAGGGTGCTGCTGGCGTCTGCTACGCAGGTATCAGCCTTGGTAGGCAAACCTTGGCTGGGAGACACCGTCGACAGTCACCTGTTCCACGAACATCGCATAGGGTCGGGCCCACACGCCCAGGTCGCCATACAAGGGCTTGTAGAGGACCAGGGCTTCCAATGTTTCGCTGCTCCGGGCGAGGCCGATGACTTCGTATTCGCCGCCTTTGAAATGGCGGTAGCGTCCAAGTTCGAGACTGGGAAGAGGCGGTAGGTCGGACATTGATGGTTTCTCTGTCGGGTGGGGCGGCGGATCGTAGTAGCTTGAAGAAAGGGTTGCCCTGCGGACTGAAAACGAGGCCGACGCCGATCCATCGCGAGAGGCGCATGCCGGCACAAGCATGCTTGTGCCGGTCAAATGCCGGAGAACGGTGGAAGTGCTGCCTCAATACATTGATGCAAGCCTGTCGCTGATTCCTGCCCAGGTCAGGGGCCGCCAAGAGTGGATGGCAACTCGCGTCTGTCCTCAGCGCTTGCCCAGGTAGCCTTCCAGCACTTGCCTGGCCAGCGTCAGGTTGCTCACGATGGTAGGGCCGAGGAGCGCTCGCGTGGCCGGGCCGTTGGTTAGGCTCAAGCCGCGGATATCGAGAGACTGCCTGATGCGCTTGCCCACGAATCTCTCCAATTGCGGAGATGCGGGCAATGAGGCGCGGATCTCGCGCATCTCGATGATCGCCTCGCGCCAGGCTTTCTCATCGGGGGTGGCTGAGGAGAAGACGGCGATGAGCCTGTCCACGGTGGTCAGCATGTCGTGAAGCAGCGTGTCTTTGGGCATGTTCTGCTCCTTCGCCAAAGGACGGATTTTACCGGCTGCCAGACGGGATTCAAACCGGCAGGTACCGCGTAATCCTGCCGGTGGCGTTGATGTCTAGGTGGACTGTTGGAGCAGGGACCAGTCTGGCAACCCAAGGCTCTGGCGGTCTCGCAAGAGCCGGAAAGCGCGTGCAACGCTTTTGCGCGAGACTTTGAATGCGGCGCCCGCGTGGGGTGGTGGCAAGACCGCAGGGTCATCACAATCTTTTGCTGGCCCGCTGCCGAAAATAGGGCAGTCATCCTGGAGAGCATCCATGAAATTCTTTGTACCTGGTGTAGCCGCCTTGCTGATGTCTGCTGCGGTCACGGGCTGTGCGCCGAAAGACGACGCGAAGACAGAGGCTGCGCAGCCGCGTGTGGGCATGGCCAATCCTGCATCCGAGCACTGCGTGAAGAAGGGCGGCAAGGTCGAGATCAAGAATAACAGCGAGGGTGGTGAGTACGGCATCTGCCATCTTGCGGATGGCACCCAGATCGAAGAATGGGAGCTGTTCCGGCGCGACAACGCGGCCGGCACGAAGTAAGCCGCTGGTTTGCATCGCATGTGGCTGACTTTGCTACTGTCACGGTTTGTCCTGCTTGAGCGAACCCTGGAATGAGCGCGGTGGACCAGTTGGTGGCGCAGTTGCAGTTGGCGCCACATCCGGAAGGCGGCTACTTCCGCCGCTTCCATGAATCGCCCCAACACATCATCGTCGAGGGTGTAACACGTCCTGCGTTGACGGCTATCCACTACCTGCTTGGTGCGGGGCAGGGCAGCGCCTGGCATCGCATCGATGCGGAGGAGATTTGGCAGTGGCAGGCGGGCGAACCGTTGCAGCTGTTGTTGTGGGAGGGCAATGGCGCTGCAATCAAACAGATCGAGCTGGGTGCCGTTGGCGATGGGCGGCAGTCATTGGCGATCGTGCCCAGAGGCGTGTGGCAGGCAGCGCGGCTGCTGGGTTCGCACGCTTTGGTCAGCTGCATGGTTGCGCCGGGCTTCCTGTGGTCGGGGTTTGAGCTGATGGCGGCGTCAAGTGATGACGCGGTGTGGCTGCAAACACATGACGGTTGGGTATAGGTGCGTTGGCGTTCGGTGTGACTTCCTTGCCGCGGATGTTCGGCGTACAGGGTGCGGCCGCGCGGCAGGCGACAGCGACCCGGCAGAGGACATCATGGATGGAAAAACGCACTCTGACCCCGGTTTTTCGTGTGAGGATGGTTGATGGCGAATGATGGTTGTCCGGATCCGCGCGGTGGCACAGGCGATAGTTCGCCAGACGCGAGGGATCAGCAGATGCCGGCATGGTTGCGTGGGCCACGGTGGCGGCGTTGGCTGCTGATCGTGATGCTGTTCCTGGTTGGCTGGAGCGCGTTGTTTGGTGGTTGGATTGGCATTGCGCTGTTACGCGATTCGACCGACAGGAATGCCGGTGCCGTTGCCTTCAACATCGTGTTGGTGGTGTTCATGGCGACGGTTATGTTCTTGATATTGCAGCGCGGGCTCTATCGCTGGTTCTGGCATATCGAGCGCAGACGTGGTCACGGGTGGTTTGAGCCTGGCGGCAAGGCAATGCAATTTGGTGCGACGCGTACCGACGCGCCGCCCGTCATCGCTTGGCCGTGGCAATTGCGGTTGCGTCATCTGGGCTTTCTGCTGCTTGGCATGGCGACGCTGCTGTTTATCTTTCTGCCTTTTGAGAACCAGCTTGCGATTGGCGGCTTTCTTGCGCGCCACAGTGCTGGCAGGGCATCGGCCGGAAGCCTGTCCATGTTGATCTTCGCCTGGTTGCCTTTGCTGCTGCTTGGCGGCCTGTCGATGTTGCTTTTGTCGCGGCAGATCCGGCGTCGGGACGCAGGCCAATTGACTGCAGAAGGGAAGCTGCTGCTGGCTGCGGAGGTGAACTGGCTGTTCTCCTTTGCCACCGCTTTTGCCATGACCATGTTGTTGTGCCGCCTGTTCGGCGCAATGGTGGTTCGCTACGTGTAGAAAACCGGGGTCAGCGTCGTATTTTTTACATCGGTGCGCTGGAAGTAAGTCGGTTGGCTGACTTGCTGATGGTGATTGCCGGCATGACGTTGCAGGCCCATTTTCTCTATTCCATGGGGCCGGCATTGGTGGCACCGAGCCATTGCTCGTTCCGCTGGGGTTTCGCGATGTAGTGCCGAGCCATGCCCGGCATGGGACTTTCCGGGGAACGCCCCTTGCCGAGCATGGCTC
>NZ_JASCOR010000300.1 GCF_029959445.1 Stenotrophomonas sp. PS02298
TAGCGCTTGATGATCTCCAGCGCGGACAGCAGCATCTGGATGTGCGAAGCGACCAGCGCGTTGCTTTCCTTGACCATCACGCCGTAGTCGCCGGGGAAGGCGGCCTCGTCCATGCGGTAGCTGATCACGCCCGCCTCGTGCTGGCGGGCCATCTCCCGCTGCGCGCCGATCACCGACTGCAGCTGGGACTGCATGCGCTGCATCGATGTGAGCAGGGCGCCCAGCTCATCGTCACGTTGCACGCTGACAGCATTGTCGAGCTTGCCGGCAGCGATGTTGTCGGACAGCTTGACTGCCTCGTTCAAGGGTTTGAAAACGAACCTGCGCAGCAGCAGGAACAGTGCGCCGCACAGCAGCAGCGCGGCAACGATGCCGACCACCACGATCGTCCACAGCAGCGTACGTGCCTGTTCCATCAACAGGGCACGCGGCACCACGACGCCGAAGGCGAAGCTCTGCTCGGCATCGCCGATCTTCAGCGGAACATAGGTTTCCACCACGTCTTCGTCGAGGACCGGATCACGGCGCTGCTCGAAGGTGATCTTGTTGCTGGCGGTGTTGGCCAGCATCGCGCGGGTGTCGGCATCATCGGCCTTGCTGCCGACCTTGGCCGGATCATGGTCGGCGATGATGGTGCCCGCCGGCGACAGCAGGCGGACGTAGCCTTCCTGCATCGGGCGCATCTTGGACAGGCGGTCCTGCAGCGACTGCAGGGCGAAATCCACCGTGACGACGCCCAGGAACTGACCGTCCTGCACGATGGGGGTCGCCAGCGTGGTCATCAGGATTTTCTTGCCGCCGATCTCATAGCTGTACGGTTCCAGCACCGATGGCTTACTGGTCGCGGCCGGCTGCAGGTACCAGTCGCCGTCGCCGGGTACGTCGTAGCCACGCAGCGGTTCCTGCACGGGTGCGCCGCCCTGCCAGGCCCAGTAACTCATGAAACGGCCGCTGGCGTCATGGCCGTCGGCATCGACATGGTTGGCATCGTCGCCGTCGAAGGCCTGCGGCTCCCACAAGGTGCCTACACCCACCCACTGCGGATTGTTCAGGGCTTGGGATTGCATCACCTTGGCAGCGCTCACGCGGCTGAAGCCGCCTTGCTGGCGCAGTGCCAGGAAGCTGCGCGACAAGGTGTCGTTGGCTTCAAAGCCGTGGCCGAGCTCGGTGGAGATGCGTTGCGCCTCGAGCTGGGCGATGTTCTCGAGGCTTACCCGCGAGGCTGACAGCAGTGCGTCGCTGCTGCGCAGGTAGATGAACAGTGCGGTGAGGCCAAATGCGACGGTCGCGACCAATGCCGTTCCCAGCATCAAGCGCATTGCAATACTGCGGGTAAGGAAACTCGTGGGCAAAGACATGGGTTACTGCTGGCCTGGTGTGTTGGGATTTCTCAGTACATCGGCATCTGGAGGCGTAGCTGGAGCGTTTTGTTGCACTGAATTGACGACGCCCCTATTCAGGGGCGTCGTTCATACATGTGCAGCTGGCGATCAGAATTCCTGCCAGTCACCGTCGTTGTCGACGCGCACGGCGGCATTGCCGCGTTGCGCCGGGGCGACTGCACGCAGACGACGGGCCGGGGCGGGTGTGGCGGGGGTAAACGCAGCTTTGGCCTGCTGGGGCTGCGCCACAACGGCTTGCGCTGCACCGGTGCGGAACACCGCCACTGCCTCGGTCAGCTGGTTGGCCTGGTCTTCCATCGAGCGTGCGGCGGCGGTGGCTTCTTCCACCAGCGCGGCGTTCTGCTGGGTGGTCTCGTCCATCTGCATGACGGTCTGGTTGACCTGGTCGATGCCGGCGCTCTGCTCCTGCGAGGCCGCCGAGATCTCGGCCATGATGTCGGTCACGCGCTGCACCGAAGTGACGATCTCGTCCATGGTGGTACCGGCCTGTTGCACCAGCGCCGAGCCTTCGCCGACCTTGCCGACCGAGTCGTCGATCAGGCCCTTGATCTCCTTGGCGGCTGCGGCGGAGCGCTGGGCGAGGGTGCGCACTTCCGAGGCGACCACGGCGAAACCACGGCCCTGTTC
>NZ_JASCOR010000301.1 GCF_029959445.1 Stenotrophomonas sp. PS02298
CTAAACCGCACTCTGACCCCGGTTTTGACCTGTAGTGCCGAGCCATGCTCGGCAAGGGCTTTACAAGGAATGCTGTAGGAGCGGCGTAAGCCGCGAAGCTGACGATGCATCAATCGCAGCTCAATCGCGAACGGCACCCCTCCCCAACCCTCCCCTTGCCTGCGGCAAGGGGAGGGGGCAAAAGTGCGCATCGCTCGGATACAGTCCGCGTTAGCGCTTTACCGCATACGCACCAAACGTGCTGCCGATGAATCCACCCGCGGTGTCGGTACTGAGCAGGCTCGCATCAAGCGTTTCGCCAAGGCGTTGCCATTGCCCGGGTCGTGGCGAGAACCATGCCTGCGCGCGTGCGCCATCCAGAGTGAATCGCAGTCCAGTGTTGTCGCCAGCGCCCCTTAGTTCCTTCTGCGCCAACAGCGTGCCTGTCTCTGGTGAATCCTTGCCGGCGCGCAGGTACAGAGCCACCCGGCGCGTACCGTTGCTGGCTTCGACGCCCAGCACATAGTGATAGCGCTCGTTCTGCAGCCAGGCCAATCCCGCCAACTCGCCATCAGCCACAGACGCGGCCGAAAGCTGCATATCCAGGGTCGCGCGATGGTGCTGCAGGCGGTGGCCCAGGTAGTGGGCCTGATCTTCCGTACCCTCGGCGCCCAGAGGCGTCGTGCCCGTTTGCAGCTTCAGGCCGCCAGCGCCGGTGCTGAACCACACGTGCTTCGGCGGGTGCAGGGTCAGCCATTGTGGTGGCAGCTTCGCGTCGCTGAAGTTTTCCGTCCAAGTGGATACAGCGCTATCGGTGACATTTGCGTTTGCGCCAGCAATCTGCGGGCGCGGCAACTGCAGCGGTACTTCGGCGCCGCGCGGCAACACTTGCGGCCAGCCTTCGTGCCATTGCACCGGCAGCAGGAAGGTTTCACGGCCTAGATTGTATTGATTGCCACGGTAGGGGCGGGTGGCGAGGAATACCGTCCACCAGCTGCCATCAGCCAGCTGCACGAACTGCGCATGCCCAGCCGAGGTCACCGGATTGGCGCGCTTGGGATCGAGGTCGCGCTGGGTCAGTACCGGGTTGTTGGGGCCTGCCTGATACGGACCCGTCAGGCTGCGGCTGCGCCAGATCATCTGCGCATGCTGTTCGCCGGTGCCGCCTTCGGCGGCGGTCAGGTAGTACCAGCCGTCGTGCTTGAAGATATGCGGGCCTTCGATGTGCTCGGGCTTGCTGGCTGGGTTGGCGCCGCCATCCACCAGCAGACGCCGCTCACCAATGGCTTTGCCGCTGGCCAGGTCGATCTGCTGCAGCCAGATCGCGCGGTGGCCGTCATACCGCAGTTCGCCATCGGGCACGTCATTGTGTACCACCCAGCTGCTGCCATCGGCATCGAAGAACAGGGAAGGATCGATGCCACGCACCTGCAGCCAGACCGGGTCGGACCATGGCCCGGCCGGGTTGTCGGCGTGGATCACGAAGTTGCCACCGTCGCAGTAGAAGCAGGTGTTGACGATGTAGAACTTGCCGCCGTGATGGCTGATGGAGGCGGCGAACAGGCCGCGGGTCAGCTCGTCCTTGCCGTAGTTGATCTGGCCTGGGCGGTCGATGGCGTTGCCGATCTGCGTCCAGTTGACCAGGTCGCGGCTGTGGTGGATCGGCAGGCCGGGGAAATAGCCGAACGTGGAGTTGACCAGATAGAAGTCATCGCCAGCGCGCACGATCGACGGGTCCGGGTAGAAGCCGGGCAGGATCGGGTTGCGGTAATTGCCGGCCGCCAATGGCGCATGCCGGTCGTTGCCTTGGTAGCTGATCGAGTGCACCAGTACTTCGGCATTGCTGGCCGGTGCCAGCAGGCAGAGCAACATCCACAGCAGACGACTACGCATGGGCGGCTTTGTCCAAGCTTGGAGAAGCCTTGGAATCTAGCAGTTAATGCCAATGCTGGTGGAGCGCAGAACCGGTTCAAAACCGGGGTCAGAGTGGGGTTTCGTACCAAAACCCCACTCTGACC
>NZ_JASCOR010000302.1 GCF_029959445.1 Stenotrophomonas sp. PS02298
CCCGCGGTCCCGCCCCACCAAAAAAAACACCTACGCCCCCCCCCCCCCCCCCCCCCCCCCCCCCCCCCCCCCCCCCCCCCCCCCCCCCCCCCCCCCCCACTACAGCAGCGTTGTCGACAACGCCGAAGATCAAAAGCCAACCCCTCCCCAGCCCTCCCCTTGGCCTGCGGCCAAAGGGAGGGGGCATTAACCCCACTCCTCATCCCCATCCGTTCCTATCCCCGTACGCCGCATCACGCGGCCAGCATGGGAGCAGGGATCATGGCTAGCGCAAAGGGTTCAAACCGGCCGGCGGTTCGCAACATGGCATTGGCTGCGGCGGTAACGTTGTTGGTTGGCCTGCCTGTGGCAGCGGCGGTTCGGCATACCCCGTTCCCGGTGACTGACAACACCGGCGATCTCAAGGCGCCGACGACACAGCGCACGCGCCAGACCCAGCCCAACTTCCGTGCGCCGAACTCCACGGTCTGCAGCGACACGCCGGTACTGCGCGAGGTTGCCGATCCAAGCCCGAGGCCGCAGCACAACATCGCTGCAGACAAGATCAGTCTGAGCGGGGGAGACGGTTACAGGGCATCTGCCAAGATGTTGGCGCCCCCATCGCCGGCCGCACCGCCAGCACCGATGCCGTTGGCGGCTCGCGCCGAGGCTGCCGCAGATGCCAGCTACTCTGCCGCGGAAATGCCGATGGCCTCGATCACCACCACTGGCAACGTGCGTCAGCAGCAGGCGCCTGTCACCGCCGGTGTCGTTGACGACAACGCCGACTTCACTGCGTTCCAGCAGTTCCTGCAGCGGCATGAAGAAGCCAATGATCTTGGCCGCGATGTCAGCGTGCGCCAGCGCCTGCAGGTGGTCGATGCGCAGGGCCGACCGGTGCCGGACGCAGAAGTGGCGGTCACCGCCCGCAACGGTGCAAGGATGTGGGCGCGTACCGATGCCGGTGGCCAGGTATGGGTGCATCCCAATGCCTTCGATGACCGCGATTCAGCCAGCTACCAGGTGCAGGTGCGGCGCGCCGGCAAGACCGTGACCTCGACCCTGCAACGCGGACAGAGGAGCGCATTGCAGGTGGTGGTGGCCGATGCACCGCTGCCGGCGCGGGCCAAGCTCGACCTGGTGTTCATGGTCGATGCCACCGGCTCGATGGCCGATGAAATCGACAAGCTGCGTGACTCGCTGCAGGGCATCGTCCGTGACATCGCCCAGCTGCCGTCCAACCCGGACATCTGCCTGGGGCTGGTGACCTACCGTGACCGTGGCGACGAGTACTTCGTGCGCGGCTGGGACCTGAGCAACAACGTTGCCGGCTTCCAGAACGTGCTCGATGGCGTGCGCGCAAATGGTGGCGGCGATTACCCGGAAGCAATGAACGAGGCCTTCGACCATGCGGTGCAGGCGATGAACTGGCGCGGTGCGTCGACTACGCGCCTACTGGTGTCACTGGCCGATGCGCCGCCGCATATGGATTACCCGCAGCCGCGCTACGAACAGACCATGCTGGCCGCGCTGGGCAAGGGCATCAAGGTATTGAGCGTGGCGGCTTCCGGCCAGGACACCACCGGTGAGATCGCGCAGCGGCAGATCGCGCAGTACACCGGCGGGCGTTTCATCTTCCTGACCTACAAGGATGCCAGTGATCCCTCCAGCGGACCGGGCAGCGAGACCGTGCATGAGGTGGAGAATTATTCGGTCGACACCCTGGACAAACTGGTGGTGAAGCTGGTGCGCGAGGAGCTGGCGCAGCTGCCGAAGGGCTGAGCTGTGCTCCCTCCCTCGAGCATGGCTTGGCACCACGCTCCCTCCCTTTGGCGAAGCCAAGGGGAGGGTTGGGGAGGGGTAGGCTTTGCGGCCTTTCAGGCATTGCCAGCTTCGCGGCTTACGCCGCTCCCACAAAGCGAGGTCCTGTAGTGCCGAGCCATGCTCGGCAGGAGCTTTCCCGGTAACGCCTCTGCCGAGCATGGCTCGGC
>NZ_JASCOR010000303.1 GCF_029959445.1 Stenotrophomonas sp. PS02298
CCCGCGGGGGGGGGGGGGGGGGGGGCCCCGGGCGGCCACCACCCCTGCGGGGCGACGGCGAGCAGGGAAATCAAACGCGGGAAAACCCTGGTCGCCATGTGCCAGCTCTCGGTGACGGAATCAGTGACGGAAGTGGCGCACGCCGGTGAACACCATGGCGATGCCATGTTCGTCGGCAGCGGCAATCACTTCGTTGTCACGCATCGAGCCGCCCGGCTGGATCACCGCGGTGATACCGGCTTCGGCTGCGGCATCCAGGCCATCACGGAACGGGAAGAATGCATCCGATGCCATCACCGAGCCCGGTACCACCAGCCCTGCATCCGCCGCCTTGATGCCGGCGATGCGGGCCGAGTAGACGCGGCTCATCTGGCCAGCACCAACACCGATGGTGCGCTCGTCCTTGGCATAGACAATCGCATTGGACTTGACGTACTTGGCCACGCGCCAGGCGAACAGCAGGTCGCGCGTTTCAGCCGCGGTCGGCGCGCGCTGGGTGACGGTCTTCAGTTCGTCGGCGCTCATGCTGCGGTTGTCGGCGCTCTGGATCAGCAGGCCCGAACCGATGCGCTTGGTGTCGTAGTTGTTGCGTGCATCACCGGCCGGGATGCGCAGCACGCGCACATTGGCTTTCTTGGTGGCGTAGTCCAGCGCTGCCGGCTCGTAATCCGGTGCGATCAGCACTTCGACGAACTGGCGGTCGAGGATGGTCTTGGCGGTGGCTGCGTCCAGCGTGCGGTTGAAGGCGAGGATGCCGCCGAAGGCGCTGGTCGGGTCGGTGTTGTAGGCCATCTCGTAAGCGGCGCCGACATCGGCAGCCACGGCCACGCCACACGGATTGGCGTGCTTGACGATGACGCAGGCCGGCACGTCGAACTGACGCACGCATTCCCATGCGGCATCGGCATCAGCCAGGTTGTTGTAGCTCAGTTCCTTGCCCTGCAGCTGCACGAAGGTGGCCAAGGTGCCCGGCACCGGATACAGGTCGCGGTAGAACACGCCGCTCTGGTGCGGGTTCTCGCCGTAACGCAGGTCCATGACCTTGATGAAAGAAGAATTCATCTGCGCCGGGTACTCATTGCGCACCGGCACCGAAGCGCTGGTGTCAGTCACGGCCGACAGGTAGTTGCTGATCGCCGCGTCGTACTGGGCGACGCGGTTGAACGCGGCCACCGACAGCTCGAAGCGCTTGGCGGCGGACAGCTTGCCGTCGTTGCTGGCGAGTTCGGCCAACAGTGCGTCGTACTGGTCCGGGCTGGTCGCCACGGCGACGCGGGCGAAGTTCTTGGCCGCGCTGCGCAGCATCGCCGGGCCGCCGATGTCGATGTTCTCGACTGCGTCGGCGAGCGTGCAGTCGGCCTTGGCGGTGACCGATTCGAACGGGTACAGGTTCAGTACCAGCAGATCGATCGCGTCGATGCCGTGTTCTGCCATCACCGCGTCATCGGTGCCGGCGCGGCCGAGCAGGCCGCCGTGCACCATCGGATGCAGGGTCTTGACCCGGCCGTCCATCATTTCCGGGAAGCCGGTGACATCGGACACGTCCTTGACCGGCAGGCCGGCCTCGCGGATCGCCTTGGCGGTGCCGCCGGTGGACAGCAGCTCGACGTTGCGGGCAGCCAGGGCACGGGCCAGATCGATCAGGCCGGTCTTGTCGGAAACGGACAGCAGAGCCCGGCGTACGGGCAGCAGATCAGAAGACATGGGGAGGCAGGGGGAAGCGGAAGCGGGCCCATATTGTAGCCGCGCGGTCACACAGAAGCAGGATGTAGTGCCGAGCCATGCTCGGCAGGGCCTTTCCCAGCAATGCAACTGTAGTGCCGAGCCATGCTCGGCAAGGGGCCTTCCCAGCAATGCACGACGGCGGGGTTTACCGGTAACGCTTCTGCCGAGCATGGCTCGGC
>NZ_JASCOR010000304.1 GCF_029959445.1 Stenotrophomonas sp. PS02298
GTGCCGAGCCGTGCTCGGCAGGGGCTCTACCGGCAAAACCTCTGCCGAGCATGGCTCGGCACTACAATTTCGTCAGTCTTGTGCCGCTCAGGCGGTCGTGCAGGGTCAGGCGCTCGCGGTCGAACAGCGCCCAGATGAAGCCGAAACCAGCCAATAGCAGCGACAGCGTGGCAAGTGCGTAGCGCTTCCACAGCTGCACCCGGCTGGGGGCTTGCCCGTCAGCGGTCTGCAGGCGCAGCCGCCAAGGGCGCATGCCCAGGGTCTGCCCGCCGCGCTTCCAGCTCTCGGTGGCATAGAGGCCTGCAACCAACCAGCAGCTCAGCCATAGCAGCCATTGCAATGCGCTGAAGGGATGGATGTTGTCGCGGCTGGCATGGCCAGCCAGGGTGTAGCCGACGGTGAACAAAGCCGACACCAGCATCCATAGCGCCAACACCGGCCACAGATCGTAGAACAGCGCGGCCAGGCGGCGCAGCAGCAACGCGGAAGGGCGGGGCGTTTCGGCAAGGGCGGGTGTGCTCATGGGCCGAGCATACGTTCTGTGATGGCATGCGTGCATGGGCAGCCGTTCGTGCCGGGCTTATCCTTATGCCGATGCCCGCGTCCATGACTCCTGCCGAACGCCGCCAGCTGGTGCAGCAACTGCCGCCATTGCGTGATGCCGATGACCGTTTGATCCAGCGCTTTCTGGATGCGATCTGGGCTGAAAATGGCTTGGCCCGGGCTTCGCTGGAGAGTTATCGACGCGATCTTGAAGGCTTGTCTCGCTGGCGCGATGGCGCCAACGACGGCCTGGCTGGGATTGATCGTGCGGGCCTGTTTGATTACCTGGCCTGGCGCACCCGCCACGGCTGGACCGCGCGCAGCAATGCGCGTCTGCTGTCGGTGCTGCGCGCCTTCTTCGCGCAGGCACTGAAGCGCGGGGAGCGCAGTGAAGACCCTGCGGCACTGCTGGAGTCGCCCAAGCTGCCACGCTCGCTGCCCAAGGCCTTGGCAGAGAGTCAGGTCGAGGCGCTGTTGGCAGCGCCAGATACGGAAAGCCCGGTCGGCCTGCGTGATCGCGCGATGCTGGAGCTGATGTACGCCGCTGGCCTGCGCGTCAGTGAGCTGGTCAACCTGCCGGCCAATGCGGTCAATCTGCGCCAAGGTGTGCTGCGGGTGACCGGCAAGGGCAGCAAGGAGCGGTTGGTGCCCTTGGGCGAGGAATCGCAGTACTGGCTGGAGTGCTATCTGGCCACGGCAAGGCCACAGCTCACGGGAGGCAAGCCGGTTGCGGCGACGTTGGCGGGGCAGGTGCCATTGTTTGTCGACATCGACCGTACCCCATTGAGCCGGCAGCAGTTCTGGGCCTTGGTGAAAGCCAGCGCGGCGGTGGCTGGTATTGATCCTGGAAAGATCAGCCCGCACGGCTTGCGGCACAGTTTTGCCACCCATCTGCTCAACCACGGCGCCGACCTGCGCGCGCTGCAGATGCTGCTTGGCCACAGCTCGCTGTCCACCACCCAGATCTACACCCTGGTCGCCCGTGAACACCTGCAGAAGCTGCATCGCAAGCATCACCCGCGGGGGTGAGGTTGTAGGGTTTGTTTGAAAGCGGACAGCGAAGAGCCAACCCCTCCCCAACCTTCCCCTACGCCTTCGGCGCAAGGGAGGGGGCAGAGGCATGGCCCTGCGCTTTTGGCGGAAGGGAGGGGGGCAGAGGCTTACCCTAGCGTCAGGGGGCAAAGGCGTAGTGCCGAGCCATGCTCGGCAGGGGCTCTCCCAGCGAAGCCCGTAGGAGCGGCGTTAGCCGCGAAGCAGAGGGGGTGTCAGGTTGCGGTTGATGCCTGTGCTCAGGGATGGGGGGCTTGGGGGGGGGCGGCCGCGGCGCCACGTCGGGGTTAGCCCCACCCCAGCCCCCGC
>NZ_JASCOR010000305.1 GCF_029959445.1 Stenotrophomonas sp. PS02298
GAGCCATGCTCGGCAAGGGCATTACCGGTACAGCCCCTCTGCCGAGCATGGCTCGGCACTACCTCGGCATTGCTCGGAAAACCTCTGCCGAGCATGGCTCGGCACTACACATGCGGGGCGCTTCAGGCCACCATCGGCGGACACGCACTGCGAGGCTGCCGATGACTGCTGTTGATTTCATTGAGGTCTACGACAACGCCCTGTCCGCCGACGACTGCGCGGCCATCGTCGAACGCCTGCGCCACAGCACCCAGCTCAAACCCGGCCAGGTTGGCAGCGGCGTGTTCCCCGAACTCAAGCGCAGCCACGATCTGCGCATCAGCGGTAACGACGGCTGGCGCGATGTCGAACAGCGCCTGCAGCAGGCGGTGTTCAACGGCATGCTGCAGTACCTGCGGCGTTATCCACAGGTGCTGATTTCGCCCTTGATGCTGCAGGTACCCGATGCGCAAGGCCAAGCGCGCCGCCTGAGCGCAGATGATTTCCAGGGTATGGACGATGCCGCGCTATCCGAACTCGCGCGCACCTGCCTGCGCCCCGGCGCAATCAACCTGCAGTGGTATACGGCGGGTGAGGGCGGCTATCCCTATTGGCACTGTGAGCTGTTCCCGCGCGATCCTGGTGGCGAGACCCTGCACCGGCACCTGCTATGGACGCTGTACCTCAACGACGGTTTTGAAGAGGGCGAAACCGAATTCCTGTTCCAGCAACGCAAGGTGGTACCGCGCACCGGCAGCTTGCTGATTGCGCCAACGGCATTCACCCACACCCATCGGGGTAACCGGCCGCAGGGTGGGGACAAGTTCATCGCGACGAGTTGGATCTTGTTCCAGTCGGCGCAGCGTTTGTATGGCGAGGATGGCTAGTTCCAACCGCTCCTGCGGAAAGCTCGTTCTTAGGTAGAGCGGAGCCATGCTCCGCTGGGGCTGTACTGGTAAGGCCTCTGCCGAGCGTGGCTCGGCACTACAGAGACTGTTGCAACCTTGCGTCATCACAGAGGTGCCCACCAATGAAATGGCTTACGTTTTTTGCGCTGCTGGTAGTTTTGCTCAACTTGATTGCCAGCTTCTTCATCTTCCGCATCAACGGTCAGACCGGTAAGCAACGCTTGCTCCAGCTCGCCGTGGTCTGGCTGTTGCCGGTTCTCGGTGCGGTGCTCTGCCTGGCCTTTGCCACATCATTGCTGCCGGCCGCTGCACGCGGCCAGGCAACTGACGCAGGCATGATGGTTGGCGATGTCCCCGGCCATCAAATCGCCGGCGGAAGTGATTGCGGTGATGCCGTGTCCTGCGACGGAGGTGGCGGTGATGGCGGCGGTGGGGACTGATGGATGCGCTTTCTTCAAATCTCGCCGTAGCAGAGATCGTCCGGATCAGCGCTAACATGATCTGGCGAAGGCAGCTCCGGTAGGCGTACTGCCGCGATTTCGCTCTTTCCCAACAATAGTGCCTTGGCCACGCGATGCATGCCGTCCATCACCCGTCCCTGCGGGCAGAGGATGATCGGGTACTGAAGGTCCGCTGCTTCCACCAGCTGCATGTGTTCGATAACCTGCCTGCATATCGGGGGTGGTGATTCGGCATCCCACCAATAGGCTTCGTCCAGTTCGGCGACCGCTGATAGCGCGATATGGGAAACCGGAAGGTCACGGCTCAGTGCGATCAAACGATGGACGTCCCAGGCCAACAAACCTGCCTCGCTCCGACGGAAGTGGTATTGCCTGCGCATGGTTTCTTCGCCCAAGAAATTCAGGCGGCAGCGTAACGCACTACCTGTAGAGCGGAGCCATGCTCCGCTGGAGCTCTACCAGCGACTCCTTGTGGAAGCGGCGTCAGCCGCGAAGCTGGTGATCCGGTCTAGATGGAGATGCAGGCGGTTTCATTGCAGCTGGCTTCGCGGC
>NZ_JASCOR010000306.1 GCF_029959445.1 Stenotrophomonas sp. PS02298
TTTTTATTTATAAATAACCCGGGCGGGCCGCGGTGGCGGGCGCCCCGCCAGGATCAGGCCGCAGCGGCCTGGGACTTGGACGCTTCCTTGTACAGGTTGCGAACCTTGTCGGTCATCTGGGCGCCGTTGGCGATCCACTTGTCGCAAGCAGCGATATCCAGCACAACGCGCTGCTCGCCCCCCTGTGCAACCGGGTTGTAGTAACCGACGCGCTCGATGTTGCGGCCGTCGCGGGCGCTACGGACGTCGGAAACGATGATGTGGTAGAACGGACGCTTCTTGGCGCCGCCGCGGGTCAGTCGAATCTTGACCATGGTGGTGTTTTCCTATGTTGCCCAGTCGCCAGGATGGCGCGGTAAGCCGGCGATTATAGCGACCACCCCGCTCCATTCCAACCCCGGCCCTGATCGGGAACCTGAACCAGCCTCAGCGCTCACCTTCCGCCAGCGCTGTAGGTGCGCCCTTCGCAGCCAACCCGGGTGGCGTCCCATCGATTTTCACGCCTGGCCATGGCCGCCGAGCCCCCCCCCTTCTGTCTCGTTCAGCACTCCGGACATATGATTCGCATATGAATCATATAGTCAATTCAAGGGGCGACCGATGGGCATCGTGAACATCGACGACGAACTGCACGACAACCTGCGCAAGGCCAGTACCGTGTCTGGCCGCTCGATCAACGCCCAGGCCGGGTTCTGGATCAGGATCGGCATGCTCTGCGAACTGAATCCGCAGCTGAGTTTCCAGGAGCTGGTGGCGCGCGAACTCGCGGCTGCCGGGGTAAGCCCTGCGGGCATGCGGATGGCGGAAGCATGATCAAGCAGCCGCATGAACTGGTATTGATGGCCGAATCCGGGCGCCTGCTGGCGTCGGTGTTCGAAGCACTGAACCAGCTGCCGCTGGAAGGCATGAGCACGCTGCAGGTAAACGACAGGGTCGAGCGCTTCATCGTCGACCGCTTGCAGGCACGCCCGGCCAGCAAGGGCCAGTATGGTTTCGCGTATGTACTCAACAGTTCCATCGACACTGTTGTCTGCCACGGCGTGCCGTCATCGAAGGACATCCTTCGCAGCGGCAGCATCGTCAATCTGGACATCACCCTGGAGAAGAACGGCTACATCGCCGATTCCAGCCGCATGTTCCTGATCGGCGAGGTAAGCCATCAAGCCAAACGCCTGGTGCGCGTCACCAACGAGGCCATGTGGAAGGGCATCGCCACGGTACGTCCTGGTGCGACCCTGGGCGACATCGGCTTTGCGATCAACCGCCACGCCAAGGACGCCGGCTATTCGGTGGTGAAGGAGTACTGCGGCCACGGTATCGGCCGCGAAATGCACGAAGAGCCGCAGGTGCTGCATTACGGGCATCGTGGCGCCGGACTCGAGCTGCAGGCCGGCATGACCTTCACGATCGAGCCGATGATCAACCAGGGCCGCGCGGCGATCGACAACCACGACGATGGTTGGACCGTGACCACACGCGATGGAAAGTTATCGGCGCAATGCGAGCATACCGTCGAGGTGACGGAGACCGGCGTGCGCGTATTGACGCTGCGCGATGAAGAACGGGCCATCGCTCAGAAGCTGCTGGGCGCGCTCGCGTAGGACGCGCTTTTGTAGGAGCGGCGTAAGCCGCGAAGCTGGCATTGCTGGAGTTCTTGGCAGATACGCCATCTGATGATCTATCTGCTTCGCCGCGTACGCCGCGCCGACAAAAAGCAGGCCGCCCGCCGCCAATTTGAT
>NZ_JASCOR010000307.1 GCF_029959445.1 Stenotrophomonas sp. PS02298
CTCGGTTCTGTTTATCCAACACCCCCCCCCCCCCCGCGCCGGCCCCCCCCGGCCCGCGCGGGCCGGGGCCTGCGGCGCTCGCTGCTCGACGCCTTGCAGGCTGCACCGGCCGGCGCATTCGATTTTCTCGAATGCGCCCCGGATAACTGGATCGGGGTTGGCGGCAGTCTGGGCGAAGCGCTGTCCGCACTGTCGCAGCAACATCCGCTGAGTTGCCATGGCCTGTCGCTGTCGCTGGGCGGCCCTGCCCCGTTGGACCTGGAATTCCTTGCACGCACGCGGCGCTTCCTCGACCAGCACCAGGTCGCCCTCTACAGCGAGCACCTGAGCTGGTGCACGGATGACGGCCATCTCTACGAGCTGCTGCCGCTGCCGTTCACCGATGAAGCCGTGCGCCATGTGGCCGCGCGCATCCGCCAGACACAGGACATCCTGGGCCGTCGCATCGCCGTGGAAAATGCCTCCTACTACGCTGTACCTGGAGCGGACATGGATGAGGTGGAGTTCATCAATGCCGTGCTGGACGAGGCCGATTGCGACCTGCTGCTGGACGTCAATAATGTCTACGTCAATGCCATCAACCATGGCTATGACGCCCGCAACTTTCTTGCACGCCTGCCCTCGCAACGCATTGCCAGTTACCACGTTGCCGGCCATCACGACGAAGCCGAAGACCTGAAGATCGACACCCATGGCATGCCGGTCAAGGGCGATGTCTGGGCACTGCTGGCCGATGCCTACGCCATGCATGGCGTGCGCCCCACCCTGCTGGAACGCGACTTCAACTTCCCGCCGTTGCCTGAGCTGCTGGAAGAACTGACGCGTATCCGCCAGTTGCAGCAGGCCGCCCATGGCTGATTCCTTGCGCGAACTGCAGCTGCGCTTTGCCGCACACCTGCGCGACCCGTTGCAACAGCCTGCTCCGGCAGGTATCGACGACACGCGTATGCAGGTATATCGCGAGCTGTACTTCAACACTATCCTGAGCCTGCTGGCCGCCAACTTTCCGGTGATCGCGCGCACCTTGGGTGAATCGCACTGGCCACAGCTGGTGCGCGACTTCTGTCGCGAGCATCGAGCTCACACGCCGTTGTTCCCGGAGATCGGCCAGGAGTTCATTGCCTTTCTGGACAGTCGGCCGGTCGATCCGCAAGCGCCCTGGTTGCTGGAACTGGCGCATTACGAATGGATCGAACTGGCGCTGAAGATCAGCGACGAGCCGGCGCCTACGCATGATCCTGATGGTGACCTGCTGGCTGCCAGCCTGGCCTGTTCACCCTGCTGCCGGGCACTGGCCTACCAGTGGCCGGTGCATCGGATTGGTCTGGAATATCAGCCCAGTGAGCCACCGTTACAGCCGACGTTGTTGCTGGCCCGGCGCGAGACTCATGGAAACATCGTGTTCTCCGAACTTTCGCCGATGCTGTACCGGTTGCTGGAAAGGCTGGAGCAGTTTCCCGAGCTCAGTGGGCTTGAGCAGCTGAGGGCGTTGGCGGCCGAGGCAGGTACACCGGCGGATGCTGCTTTCGTCAGCAATGGCGCGGCGATGCTGGAGCAATTGCGGGACAAGGGCTGCTTGTTGGGCGCTTCTGCCCCCTCCCTTGCGCCGGAGGCGTAGGGGAGGGTTGGCTTTCAGGCAATCCCGGGAATGCCCCTGTAGAGCCGAGCCATGCTCGGCTGAGTCTCTACCGGTAAAGCCCCTGCCGAGCATGGCTCGGCAC
>NZ_JASCOR010000308.1 GCF_029959445.1 Stenotrophomonas sp. PS02298
AGCTTCCTGTGCCCTGCTGTAGTGCTGAGCCATGCTCGGCAGGGGCATTCCCGAAAACGCCTGTAGGAGCGGCGTAAGCCGCGAAGCTGACGACTCTTGCGGGCGACGCATCACCAGCACCTGCATCCGTGCCGAAGCCTTGGGGATTGGATGCAGGTGGTTTGTTTGCTGCCGGCTTCGCGGCTGACGCCGCTCCTACAAAAGCCGATTCTTGTCAGCCAGCACGGGCCTGCTTGACGATGGCGGCGGCAGCGGCGGCAGACTTCTTCACTTCGTCCCAATGGCCATTGCGGATCCAGCTGTCCTGCACCATCCATGAGCCACCGATGCAGACGACGTTCTTCTGCGACAGGTAATCGCCTGCGGTGGCTTCGGTGATGCCACCGGTGGGGCAGAGCTTGAGCTCCGGAATCGGACCGGCAACACCCTTGATCATCGCCAAGCCGCCAACGGCGGTGGCCGGGAACAGCTTGCAGATGCGGAAGCCGCGCGCGACCAGCTCCAGCAGTTCGGTCGGTGATGCAGCGCCCGGAACCACCGGCAACGGCGCAGCCGCCAGGGCATCGGCCATGTGTGCGGGCGTGCCCGGGGTGACGATGAAGTCGGCACCGGCATCGATGGAGCGCTGCATCTGCTCGACGGTCAGCACGGTACCGGCACCTACAACTACATCCGGCAGTTCGCGTTTGAGCATGGCCAGCGCTTCCATTGCCACCGGCGTGCGCAGGGTCAGTTCAATCGCGGGCAGACCACCTTCGAGCAGGGCTGCGCTGACGGCGCGCGCCTGGTCGAGGGTGTGCACGGTAACGACTGGCAGGATGCCGGCGGCGCTCAACAGCTGCTCGGCGCGGTCCTGGTATTGGGCAATGTTCATGGAGTCCTCTTTGATAAAGGTGTTCGCGAATCCTGGATCTCAGGCGTCGTTGGCTTCGTGTGGGGCGGCGGCTGCGGCATGGTCATGGCCGAGTTCGTATTCGGCGTCGTAGTCCCACAAGCTGCCGTCCGGACGGGCCGGGCCGCAGGAGATCGAGATCGCGCCCTGATCGGCTGGGCCGACGATGCGGCGGTTCATCGCGAACAGGTTGCGGCCCATGTCCGAGCCCGCCGGTGCGGTGTTGGCGGCAATGCCACGTGCGGCCCACTCGGCAGCATCGACCAGTACTTCCAGCGTGCCGGCTTCACCGTCCAGGCGAATGATGTCGCCTTCGCGGATGCGTGCGATGGGGCCGCCGCGTGCTGCCTCCGGGGTGACGTGGATGGCGGCCGGAATCTTGCCGGAGGCGCCGGAGAGGCGGCCATCGGTGACCAGCGCAACGCGCCTGCCCTGGTTCTGCAGCAGGCCGAGCAGCGGGGCCAGCGAATGCAGTTCCGGCATGCCGTTGGAGCGTGGGCCCTGATAGCGCACGACCGCGACGAAGTCCTGCGGCAGGGCGCCAGCGGCATGCAGTTTGTTGAGGATCTGCGGCGCATCGACGACCACGGCCGGTGCTTCGATCGTGCGGTACTGCGGCTTCACTGCCGACAGCTTGATCAGCGAGCGGCCGATATTGCCACGCAGCAGGCGCAGGCCGCCCTGGGCTTCGAATGGATTGGAGGCGGGGCGCACCACGTCCTCGTCGCCGCGGACCGCCACCGCCCGGCCCCAACGGACCAAGGCCGCGGTGGGGCGCGGG
>NZ_JASCOR010000309.1 GCF_029959445.1 Stenotrophomonas sp. PS02298
GCCACCATCGCCTTGCCGCAGAACTCCTTGCCGTAGTACATCTGGAAGCATGAGTTCTTTGCAGGCAGCCATCGTCTCCGAGCGCATCCTGAGGGTTCTCACACGCCACAGGAGTTCGTTGACGATGGCTACCCGATCTCATCCTACCCCCGCAGCGACTTGGGTCGCGATTGATATCGCCAAGCGCTACCACGCAGTCCTCATTGAGGCCCCAGGCAATAAGCAGCAGCGTTTCCGCATGGCCAGTTCTCGGGAAGACCATCAACGATTAGTTGACCTTCTCCGTCAAATGCCCGCGCCCGTTCGTGTTGCAATGGAGCCCACTGGCGATTGTCATCGCACCTTGGCCTTCCGCTTGCTCCAAGAGGGCTTCGAAGTTTGCCTGGTGTCCTCGGTCGCCGGAGCCCGCTATCGGGAAGTCCTTTTCAATTCGTGGGACAAGAACGATCCGAAGGATGCAAGCGTGATCCTGGCTATGCTCAAACAGGGCATGACCATGCGCTACGTGGATCCGTTGCTGGCTGGTCATCACGGGTTACAAGAGCTGTCCAAGACCCATTACCAGATCAGCTTGGCTAGAACCCGACTGCAGCACAGCCTGATGACCCACTACTTGCCCCTGTACTTCCCGGAAATCGAGCGCTACTTCGATGGCGCACATGCCGATTGGTTCGCCCGGTTCATGCTTCGCTTTCCCACTGCTGCCTCGATTCGTCAACTTACTTGGGATGCTTTCCGCAAGGAAGCTTGGGAGCTCGTCGGCCGCAAGGTGAATAAGCAGACTTGGCTCACCGAACTCTACCAATGTGCGCTCGGCAGCATCGGCTTACCTGTAGACGACGATTCGATTGAGGTCCAGAGTTTTCGGCTGCAGCTGCGTCGCTATCAGCTGTTAGTTGAGCAGCGCGATGCTCTGGCTGCGCAAGCCCATCAATTGCTGGCAGATAACCCAGATTACGAGTCCTTACGTTCGTTGCCCGGTATCGGCCCAGTGCTTGCATTAACCATCCTGGCCGAAGCCGGCGATCTTCGTCGATTTGCCCACCATCGCCAGTTTTTGAAGTACTGCGGCTTCGATCTGGCCACGTGCCAGTCGGGCCAGTACCGCGGACATGAGCGTCTATCAAAGCGTGGTAACGCGCGATTGCGCTTCGCCTTCTGGTTTGCCGCCACCATTGCGGTACGAATGCGTGAAAACAGCTTCCGCGACAAGTACGAACGGTACGTCAAAAACGATCCAAACAATGCTGATCGCAAGCGCAAGGCACTGACCGCGGTGGCTGCCAAGATGGCCAGGGTTGCTTATGGCCTGGTGAAGCGCCAAACCCAATACCGCTGCTACTTCGAAAACGCTTTACCCCGTGGATCGATCCCGCTCAGTGGGGCCGTTGGGACCTCATAGGATCCTGTAGATAATGCTCGGACCTTCCACGGGACCTCCATGCTGTTTAAGGCACGATCGAGGCCACTACGGACCTCGTGTTCACTATGCTCAGATCAGGAGACCTTGTCGATGTGGAAGCCCACGGGACTTTGTGCGAAGTTGCATGCGGCCATAGAAGAACAGGTGCTAATGGGACCTGTGCGTCGACTCGCCATCAACTTTAGCTTGACTCCAGAGTTAGCACGTTGTCGGTCCGGATCACCTGCGGCAG
>NZ_JASCOR010000030.1 GCF_029959445.1 Stenotrophomonas sp. PS02298
GCGCAGCGCACCCGGGGCTCCATGCGGAAAGCCCCGGGTGCGCTGCGCTTACCCGGGCTACCAACTCCGACCGATAGCACTGTCCCTATTCCCTGCCACCGGTCCCGGGCCGCAATGCATCCGCCGCCAACAATCGATCCAGGATCGACTTCAATGCCAGCGGCCGCACCGGCTTGTGCAATAGCGTCAATCCCTGCTCCAACACTTCGCGCCGCGTCGCAAGACTGTCATCGGCGCTGAGGATCAACGTAGGCCGCGCGCCAAAGCGTTCGCCCAGCCGCAGTTGCAATGTAGTGCCGGTATCGCCATCGTCCAGGTTGTAGTCGAACAACCACAGACTCGCAGGCATCTGCTGCAATGCCGCCACCGCCTGCGCTTCGCCCGAGGCCTCGGCCACTTCATAGCCCCAACCGCGCAGCAGTCCGGCCAATCCCTGCAGGGCGGCAGGATCGTTATCAACCACCAGTACCGGCACGCCGCCCGAGGTTGCCGCATTGCGTGTGCGCGGCTGGTTCGCTATCTGCGGCGAGCTCACGCTTTGCAACGACACCGAGAAGACCGTGCCCTGCCCTTTCTCACTGCGCAGCCGCAGCGGTGCATGCAGCAGGCCCGCAATACGATCGGCGATCGCCAGGCCTAGGCCAAGCCCCTGCCCGCTGCTGTCCTCGCCGCGCCGGAACTCCTCGAATATTCGCTGCTGCTCCTCCTTGGCAATGCCCGGGCCGGTGTCGTGTACCTCAACCCGCAGGCGCTCGCCATCACGGCGCACGCCCAACAGCACACCGCCCTGGCTTGTGTAGCGCACCGCATTGGCAAGGAAGTTCTGCAGCACCCGTCGCAGCAGCTGCGGATCACTGTTCACCCAGGCAACGGTGGGCACATAGTGAAACGCCAGCCCACGCGCAGTGGCCAGCGCACGGAACTCCGAGACCAAGGGGTCCAGCACTTCAGCCAGCGGCAGGTCGCGCGGCTGCGGTACCAGCCCACCGGCTTCCAGCCGCGACATGTCGAACAGGCCGGTCAATAGATCGGTGGTCGAATCCAAGGCGCCACGGATCTGCACCACCGCCTGTTGCTGCTGGCTGGACTCCACCTGTTGCGCCAGCGTATCGGTGAACAGATGCGCAGCGTGCAGCGGCTGCAGCAGGTCATGTCCCACCGCGGCCAGAAAGCGGCTCTTGGCATCGTTTGCCCGCTCGGCCTCACGCTTGGCCGATTCCAGCAACGCGGTACGTTCGCCAACGCGCTGCTCCAGCGTCTCGTTGCTGCGCTTGAGTTCGCGCTCGCTACGGCGGAATTCAGTGACGTCGGTGAAGGTGGCGACGAAGCCCCCACCGGGCATTGGATTGCCACGGATCTCGACGATGCTGCCGTCGGGAAACACGCGCTCGGTCAGGTGTGGCGTGCCTGCGCGCATGAATGCCAGACGCCGGTCCACCGCACGCTCATCGCCACCGCGCGCCGGCATCGCCTGCAGCGCCCAGCGGGTCAGGTCCATGATCGGCCTCCCGACCTGCAGCAACTCATCGGGGAAACCGAACATGCGCGCATAAGGGCGGTTCCACGCCACCAGACGCTGTTCGCGATCGATCACGCTGATGCCCTGGCTCATGTTCTGCAACGCGGCCTGCAGCACCTGCTGGCTGAAACGCAGATCCTGCGAGGCCTCGCTGACGATGGCTGCCACGGTCGCCAGCTCATTCCCTTCGCGGCGTGCGGCATCCAGCAATAGGCGCGCGGAGGCGGCACCGAGCACCGCCGACAACTCGCGCTCGATGCTGGCCTCAATCGAAGCTGGCACCGCACCGCTGCGCGGCGCGTCTGCCAACAGCTGTTGCACGCGCTCGTCGGGCAGGAAGCGGCGCCCCGCATTGCGCAGGGTATCGGCATCCAGGTTGCGGCTGATGCGATCGGGCGTGTCGCGACGCCATGCCATCGCCAGCAAGGTCACCGCCGTGCCAACGAAAAGACTCGCTCCCACGGCCCGTCCCAGCGGCGTCCAGCCAGTCAGGCCAAACAGACCTTGCGGGGCAAGCCACTGCCATCCGAACGGCCCCTGCTGCAGCCACATCGGTGTACGCCCGCCACTTTCCAGCAGCGATGGCAGCAACAGTACCCAGGCCCAGGTCGCAAAGCTGGCGACCACACCGGCAATGGCGGCACGTGGTGGCGTCTGCGGTCGCCAGATGGCGAACGCCAGCACCGGCACCAGCGTCGCCATCGCCGAGAACGACACCGCACCGATGTCGGCCAGCACATTGCCACCGCCAATCAGGCGGCTATAGCCCCAGGCCAGCAGCATGATCACGCAGATGCCTGCGCGTCGCAGCCACACCAGTTCGCGTCGATGATCACCACCGCCGGCGCGCGCCCACGCGCTGCGCACCAGACCTGGCGCAAACCAATGGTTGCCGATCATCAGGCTTAGCGTGAGCGTACTGACCACGACCATGCCGGTCGCTGCACTCAGGCCACCGAGGAAGGCAAACAGGGCAACCCCTTCATGGCCAGCGGCGAACGGCAGCGCCAGCGTATACATATCGGAAGGCACGCTATTGCCCAGCAGCAGCGTACCGGCGCGTGCCAAGGGCAGGATGGGCAGCGCGATCAACAGCAGATACAAGGGGAACAACCAGCGTGAGGTGCGCACATCGGCAGGATCGCGGCACTCCACCACGCCGATATGGAACTGATGCGGCAGCAGGAACATCGCCAGTCCGCCAAGTATCACCAGCGGGATGAAGCCGCCCTCAGGCGCGCTGACGGGTGCCACGGGGGCTGCTTGCACACCCTTCAAGCCAAACCAGACAAATACCCCCAGCGCCAGCATCGCGCCCAGTTTGAATACCGATTCGGCCGCCATTGCCAGCACCAGCCCGCGATTGTGCTCGGAGGCATCAGCGCGGCGTGCGCCAAACAACATCGCGAACAAGGCCATCGCCAGCGCGACATACAAGGCGCTGTCCTGCCAGATCGAACCGCCCTGCCCGGCCTCCACCGCGCGCGAGGTGATCATACCGAAACTCATCGCCACTGCCTTGAGCTGCAATGCGATATACGGAATCAAGCCGAGCACGGTCACCAGCGTCACCGTTGCCGCCAACCAGGCATCGCGGCCCAGCCGCGCGGCGATCAGGTCGGCCAGCGAGGTCGCGTTGGTTTCGCGCGCCAACCGCACCAAGCGCATCATCACGCCGATGGCCAGCGCATAGAACAGGATGGCGCCGACGAAGGTGGGTGGCAGCGGCCAGCCGTGACGGGCGGCCTGGGTGACCGTGCCGTAGAAGGTCCACGAAGTGCAGTGCACCGCCAGTGACAGCGCATAGATGTGCCGCCAATGGCGGGCAAACGCGGTGGGCCGGCGTTCGCCGTACAAGGCCACGCCGAACATCAAGGCCAGCCAGGCCAGGCCCGCCAAGGCCACTGTTACCAGACTCAACATGGAAAGCGTTTCCCGGAAGCTGCTTGGCAGGATACGGAGTTAGGAAGGAAGGATGAAGGAGTGCTTGCTCAAAGCCGTTGCTCAGAGCCCCTCTCCCTCCGGGGCGAGAAGATGCGTTTGCGAACCATAGGTTCGCGCTTCATCGAGCGCCCTCGCGCTGGCGCGGGGGCCGGGGCGCGGAGCGGGGGTTGGGGGTTGGGGTGAGGGTGCGGTTCGCCAGGAGTTTGTTCTTTAGCTTTTTCATCAAAAGCCAGAGCTCGAAAGCCAAAAGCAGAAGCTGCCCTCACCCCACCCCCTCTCCCGCCTGCGGGAGAGGGGATTAAAGCAACAGCAACAGCAACAGCCAACGCCAAAGCCAAAGCCAAAGCAGCAGCACCTGCTCCGGTAACCACCGCCGCAGCTACAACCAGAGCACCAACAACAAACGCAAAAGCCCTCCCCCGCCGTGCGGGAGAGGACTGCCTTGCATACCAATCAGACAGCCGTCACCGGCTACATCATCAGAAGTTGTAACGCACCGACACATACCAGTTGCGCGGCAGACCGTAGTACGCGGTCTGGATGTTGGCGATGCTGGCGAATTCCTGGCCTTCGGTCATGTACTGCTTGTCGGTCAGGTTGCGCACACCGGCACGCACCTGCCACGCCAGCTGCGGCGAGTCCCATACCCCGTAGGCACCCAGCAGCGTGTATGCGCTCTGGCTGAGCACATCGCGGTTGTCCACCGACAACCAGGTGTCGCCGCGATAGGAGACGTCACCGCCCAGGGTCAGGTTGCCGCTCTCGCCCAGCGAGAACACATGCTGCAGGGCCACGCGCGCAGTCCAGTCCGGCGAGAACGGTACGTGCTTGTGGACGACGTTGACGGGGTCATAGCCCGGGTAGGTCGGATCGTTGCGCGGATCATCGAACTTGTCGTACTTGGCATCCAGCCAGCTCAACTGGCCGCTCAGCGTCGTGGATTCACCCAACAGAGCGCTGCCTTCCAGTTCGATGCCCTTGATCTTCACCTTGGCGGCATTCAACACGGGGAACTTGAAGTCCGGTACGGCAGCGCCGGGGTTGGAGATTTCCGAGACGCGGGCCTGGAAGTCTTCGTAGTTACTGTAGAACGCAGTTGCGCTACCGCGGATACGGCGATCAGCCGAACTGCCCTTCAAACCAGCCTCGTAGGTCCAGACGTACTCCGGATTGAACTTGGCCGTCTTCACCTCATATGCCGAATTGGCGCGGCCATTGAAGCCACCGGACTTGAAGCCACGGTTGGCCGAGACATAGGCCATCAGGTTGTCACTGAAGGCCTTCTGCAGGCTCACCGACGGCGTGGTCGCAGTCCACGATGCCGAGGTCAGCGGGAACGGCACGGTCTCGTTCAAGCCGCCAAACGGCACGCCCCAGAAGGTACTGGTGCTACGCTCGTAGTCCTTCGTGTCCTTGGTCCAGCGGATACCAGCGGCCAGCGTCCAGGTCGGCATGAACTCCCAGTTCGCATGTGCAAAGGCAGCCTTGGAGGTCGTCGTCAGGTCATCTTCGATCGTGCGCAGGAAGCTGATCGGGGTGCCGGCAATGGCGAACAGGTCGCTGGCGTATGCCTCCTGGTAGGACGGCACATGCTCCTTCATGTAGTAGGCACCGAATGTCAGGTGCAGGTTGCTGCCATTGTCGTAATGCAGCTGGAATTCCTGGCTCTTCTGGTCCTGGTCCAGCGCCACCAGCACATCGCCCAGCTCATACTCGGTCGCATCGATATCGATGTACGATTTGGTTTTGAGCTTGCGGTAGGCGGTGATGCTCTTCAAGGTGAATTGTTCGTTGATGTCCCAGTTCATCGCCAGCGATGCACCCGAATGCTTCAGGTACTGGCCCTGGCCATCATCAAACGAGGTGCTGGCGCGGCGGTTCCATTCGCCCTTCTCACCCTGAGTCAATACTACCGAGCCCAGCGCGAGATCGGTGCGGCGCAGATCCGCCATCGGACGGCCCAGCGTCAGTGCCGCGTCCTGCTTGGTGGTGTCCAGCGACAGCACCGCGCTGAAGTTGTCGGTCGGCTGGAAGGCCAGCTTCGCGCGCAATGCCTCGGTGTCATCGTCGTTGTAACGCTTGCCGGTCACCGCATCCTTGACGTAACCGTCATTGGTGATCTTGGCGCCGGCAATGCTGGCAGCCACGGTGTCGCTCAGCTTGCCCGAGACGTAGAAGCGACCTTCCAGGCGACCGTAGTCACCAGCGGTCACTTCCACTGCACCGCCTTCATTGTCGAAGGGGTTCTTGGTGGTCAGCTTGATCGCGCCGCCGGTGGAGTTCTTGCCGTACAGCGTGCCCTGCGGGCCGCGCAGCACTTCCAGCTGCTGGATGTCGAACAACGAGAACAGCGCGCCATTGATGCGCGAGTAGTAGACGTCGTCCACGTACATGCCCACGCCCGGGTCGAAGGTCTGCAGCGCATCGGGCTGGCCGATGCCACGGATGAAGACGTTGACGCTGTTGGCCGAACCACGGCCCTGGGCGATGTTCATGTTGGGCACGGCGCCCTGCAGGCCTTCCACGGTCGAAGCCTGTAGATCCTTGATCTGTTCCTCGCCGAAGGCACTGACCGCCACCGGCACGTCCTGGATGGACTCGCTGCGGCGACGCGCGGTCACGGTCACTTCGTCCAGCTGCGTCGCCTTGGTGCCTGCCGGCACAGCCTGCTGCTCCTGCGCCTGCACGAATGCGGCCGGTGCCAGCAGAATGCCACCGATGGCGATACTCAGATACTTGCGCTTCATTGGTCTCCCTCCTCCCGGGTATGACGTTGCGACACACGAATGTCGCCATGGAGCGCACGTTAATGGAGCGTTAGCCGACCGCGTATCGTCCCTTCGTACAGTGGGCCGGACCGCCCCCGATCCTGATACTCGCCGGCAATGTATTGGCCGGGGAGCTGTGAATGTCGTTTCTGATCGTATTGGCGGCCCTGTGCTTCCTGATGTTCGTCGCCTACCGCGGCTACAGCGTGATCCTGTTCGCGCCGGTGGCGGCGCTGGGCGCAGTGCTGCTGACCGATCCCACGCTGGTGCAGCCGATGTTCACCGGCTTGTTCATGGACAAGATGGTCGGCTTCCTCAAGCTGTACTTCCCGGTGTTCGTGCTGGGCGCGGTGTTCGGCAAGCTGATCGAGGTCTCGGGTTTCTCCAAGTCCATCGTCAGCGCCACCATCAAGCTGGTTGGCGCCAAGCGCGCAATGCTGTCGATCGTGCTGGTCTGTGCGCTGCTCACCTACGGCGGTGTATCGCTGTTCGTGGTGGTGTTCGCGGTCTACCCGTTCGCCGCCGAGCTGTTCCGCCAGAGCAACATCCCAAAGCGCCTGATTCCCGGCACGATCGCGCTGGGTGCCTTCACCTTCACCATGGACGCGCTGCCGGGCACGCCGCAGATCCAGAACATCATTCCCTCGGCGTTCTTCGGCACCAACAGTTGGGCCGCACCGTGGCTGGGCGTGATCGGCACCGTGGTGATCCTGATCCTGGGCATGAGCTACCTGGAATGGCGCCGCCGTGTCGCCGTGCGCAATGGCGAGGGCTATGCGGGCGCCAACGACGAGCTGCGCAATGAGCCAGAACCCTTCCACGGCCAGAATCTGGCACATCCGCTGGTGGCGATCACCCCGCTGATCCTGGTCGGTGTGGCCAATTTCCTGTTCACCCGCTGGATTCCCGGCTTTTACGGCGAAACCCAGTCCTTCATTCCTGCGGTGATCGGCAACCCGGCACCGGTGGTGCAGGAAGTCTCCAAGCTGGGAGCGATCTGGGCCGTGCAGGGTGCGTTGCTGCTGGGCATCCTCAGCGTCATCGCCTTTGCCTGGAAGCCGGTGATCGCCTCGTTTGCCGAGGGCACCAAGTCGGCGATCGGCGGCGCCATGCTGGCCTCGATGAATACCGCCTCCGAATATGGTTTTGGTGCGGTGATTGCCGCCCTGCCCGGCTTCCTGGTGGTGGCCAATGCACTGGGCTCGATCCCCAACCCGCTGGTCAATGAAGCGGTTTCAGTCACCGCCATGGCTGGCATCACCGGCTCGGCGTCAGGTGGCATGAGCATCGCGCTGGCGGCAATGGCCGACAGCTTCATCGCCAATGCGCAGGCTGCCGGCATTCCGATGGAAGTGCTGCACCGCGTGGCGGCGATGGCCTCCGGCGGCATGGACACACTGCCGCATAACGGCGCGGTGATCACCGTGCTGGCCGTCACCGGCCTCACCCACCGCCAGTCCTACAAGGACATCTTCGCCATCACCATCATCAAGACGCTGGCGGTGTTCGCGATCATCGGCGTCTACTACGCGACCGGCTTGGTTTAAGCAGCCACCTGACCTGGTCTGGGCCAAGGCGACTATTGGCAACACGCAGATTGCAGGGCAGGCACCGCTTTTGTAGCCCGGGTAAGTGCAGCGCACCCGGGGTTCTTGCGGAAAGCCCCGGGTGCGCTGTGCTTACCCGGGCTGCATGCGCACCAGGCCGATGGTGCCGCGTGCGCAAACCCGGAGCTCGTACCGGCTCTTGCGAATCACCAATCCCCAATCGCGAACTCCCAGAAAAGAACAAGGCCCGGGAAAACCCGGGCCTTGTTCTTTGGAGCAGAGACAGAAAAATCGCCCGGCTGCACGTCACTGTGCACCACCGGACGACCTCACATCCTTGTTGGCATCCTGCCAGCCCCCAGCGTCCTGCCCTTTTCGGGTTCCTGATGATCCGTCATCCTGACGGCTCACTATTCGATTCCTTCCGCTCAGCGCCTCTCAACCGGCTGCGCAGCTACCGTCCCGGTAGCGTTCTTGGCAGGGGCAGCTCCGGCCCTTGCTTCGATCAGGTCACGATTCCGTTCGACCGTCTTCAATCCGATTCCTTTCACCAGTGCCAGTTCCTCGACACTTTTGAAGGGCCCGTTGGCCTGTCTGTGTTCAATGATCGCCTGCGCCTTGGAAGGGCCGACATTCACCAACACCTGATTCAGCTCCGCCGCGGAGGCGGTATTGATGTCGACCTTGTCCTTGGCTTGCGCCGTAAGCGTCAACAACAATGCGAGAATCAGAGACTGCAGCGTTACGGTAAAAAGCTTCATCGCTGTACTCCTTGTGGCTTGGTCATTGATCGGCTGGCTATCCCGCCGGTCAGATCAGTGTTCCGCGCCACATGAATCCAGAATATCCGGGGCGGGTTCAGCAAACAGCCAGCCAACCACCCGGGCCCTTGTAGGAAAAGTCCTACAAAAATTCACTGATGAAACCGTCGCCAGCCCGATTAACAAGGGAGCGGCGTAGAATGGTTGCACCTGACATTGCTATCGGAGATCCAGATGGACAGCGCCAAGATCGGCCAATTTCTCAGCGACAAGTGGGACAACGACATCGTCCCGCAATTGGTCGATTACATCCGTATCCCCAACAAGTCGCCGATGTTCGACGCCAACTGGGTCGCCAACGGCTACATGGAGCAGGCCGTCACCCTGATGGAAAGCTGGGCCAAGGCGCAGACCATTCCCGGCCTGCAGGTCGAGGTGGTTCGCCTGGAAGGCCGCACTCCGCTGCTGTTCCTGGAAATCCCGGCCACCGGCCCGGAAACCGGCGATGACACCGTGCTGCTCTACGGCCACCTGGACAAGCAGCCGGAAATGACCGGCTGGGACGACGACCTCGGCCCGTGGATTCCGGTGCTGCGCGGCGACAAGCTGTACGGTCGCGGCGGCGCTGATGACGGCTACGCCATCTTCGGCTCGCTGGCCGCGGTGCTGGCGCTGCAGGAACAAGGCCTGCCGCACGCCCGCTGCGTGATCCTGATCGAAGCCTGTGAGGAATCCGGCTCCTACGATCTGCCGGCTTACGTCGACCATCTGGCCGAGCGCATTGGCCAGCCGTCGCTGGTGGTCTGCCTGGATTCGGGCTGCGCCAACTACGACCAGCTGTGGTGCACCACCTCGCTGCGCGGCCTGACCGGCGGCAACTTCACCGTCAAGGTGCTCAACGAAGGCGTGCACTCCGGTGATGCCTCCGGTGTGGTGCCGTCCAGCTTCCGCCTGCTGCGCCAG
Organism: Stenotrophomonas sp. PS02298; assembly: GCF_029959445.1. Taxonomy (GTDB): domain Bacteria; phylum Pseudomonadota; class Gammaproteobacteria; order Xanthomonadales; family Xanthomonadaceae; genus Stenotrophomonas. The sequence goes on from NZ_JASCOR010000030.1 coordinate 9,503, forward strand.
CTGCTGTCGCGCATCGAGGACGAGAACACCGGCCGCATCCTGCTGGAAGGACTGCACACTGAAATCCCGGCCGAGCGCCTGGAACAGGCCAAGCGCGCTGCCGACGTGGTCGATACCGCCATCTTCGACAAGTTCCCGCTGGTCGACGGTCTCAAGCCGATGAGCGATGAGCTGACCGAGCTGGTCCTCAACCGCACCTGGCGCCCAGCCCTGTCGGTGACCGGCATCGGCGGCATGCCGCCGCTGGAATCGGCCGGCAACGTGCTGCGTCCGGAAACCTCGGTGAAGCTGTCGCTGCGCCTGCCGCCGACCGCCAATGGCAAGGCCTGCGGCGAGCTGCTGAAGGAAGCCCTGCTGCGTGATCCGCCGAACGGCGCCCACGTCAGCCTGGACCTGGAAAAAGCCTCCACCGGCTGGAACGCACCGGCGATGGCGCCGTGGCTGGAGCAGTCCATCGACGCCGCCAGCCAGGCCTTCTTCGGCAAGCCGGCGATGTACATGGGCGAAGGCGGCTCGATCCCGTTCATGGGCATGCTGGGCGAGAAGTTCCCAGGTGCGCAGTTCATGATCACCGGCGTGCTCGGTCCGCATTCCAATGCACACGGCCCGAACGAGTTCCTGCACATCCCGATGGGCAAGCGCGTCACCTCCTGCGTGTCCAAGGTGCTGTTCGACCACCACGCCGCCAGCCTGCGTGGCGAAACCAGCGGTTCGCCGGTGGCCGCCGACAGCGGCACCCGTCACGGTGGCCACGGCTGCTGCTGATCGGTCCGACGTTGTTGGTCGGATGTTGATGGTTTGATGACGAACGCAGCCTGGCCTTGCTAGGCTGCGTTTTTCTCAGGCACGGGCAAGAACATGAGCGGACTGTTTGGCAGCGACAGCTGGCTGTACATCATCCTGATCGGCTTCTTCGTAGGCCTGCTCGGGCGCTTCTTCATGCCCGGCAACAACCGTATGGGCTGCCTGCTGACCATCGTGCTCGGCGTTGCTGGTGCGGTATTCGCCGGTTGGTTCGGCCGTGAGATGGGTTGGTATGCCGCCGGTCAGCCGGCCGGCTTCATCGGCGCCATCATTGGCGCGATCGCCCTGCTGGCACTGCTGCGCCTGGTCAGCGGCGGCAAGCGCTGACTCCATCCCAACGGCGCCTGCGGGCGCCGCTTCACTTGTAGTGTCCATGAACGATCCCGCTTCCGATCCGCTGCGCGCCCAACAACGCCTGCAGTGGACCTGCACCGCACTCGGCGACCCTGCCACCACGCTTGAACGTGCATCGGTCGATGCCGGTTTCCGCAGTTATTGGCGCAGCACCAGCGCACGCGGCAGCCACATCGTGATGGACTCACCGCCCGGGTTGGAAGATGTACGCCCCTGGCTGCGCATGCACGACCTGCTGGAAACCAACAGCGTGCGTGTACCGCAGGTGCTGGCGCGCGATGTCGACAACGGCTTCCTGCTGTTGGAAGACCTGGGCGGCCCTACCTTGGCTCGCTTCATCACTGACGACACCGCCGATGCGTGGTTCGACGCCAGCTTCGCGCAGTTGATTCGTCTGCAGTCGATTCCGGTGCCCGAAGGCATGGGCGCGTTCGGCGAGGCACTGCTGCAGCGTGATGCTGGCCTGTTTGAAGAGTGGTTCGTGCAACGCCACCTCGGCCTGAGCTTGGACTGCGGCGAAAGCGAGCAGTTGCAACTGGCGCAACGGCGCCTGATGGACAACGCGCTTAACCAACCGCAGGTACTGACCCACCGCGACTTCATGCCGCGCAACCTGATGCCGGTTGATGGAGGCCCTGCTGTGCTGGACTTCCAGGATCTGGTCAGCGGTCCGATTGCCTATGATCCGGCCAGTCTGTTCAAGGACGCCTTCCTGAGCTGGCCGCTGGAAAAAGTGGACGCCTGGCTTGCGCGCTACCACGCACAGGCACTGGCCGCCGGCCTGCCGGTGCGGCCGTGGCCGCAGTTCCTGCGCGACGCCGACTGGATGGGCGTGCAGCGCCATCTGAAGATCCTCGGCATCTTCGTGCGTCTGCGTGATCGCGACGGCAAGGGCCATTACTTCGAAGACGCACCGCGTTTCATTCGCTACCTGGATGAGGTGTTGCCGCGCTATCCGGAGCTGGCGCCGCTGCAGGATCTGTTCGAGCGCCGCCTCAAGCCGGCAATGGCCACCAAGGCTTCCGCATGAAGGCCTTGATCTTCGCCGCCGGGCTGGGCGAGCGCATGCGCCCGCTTACCGATCACACGCCCAAGCCGTTGTTGGCCGTGGCCGGTGTGCCACTGATCGAATGGCACCTGCAGCGCCTCGCCGCGCTGGACATCGCCGATGTGGTGGTCAACACCAGCTGGCTGGCCACGCAGTTTCCGGAAAAGCTCGGCGATGGCAGTCGCTGGAACCTGCGCCTGCATTACCTGTACGAAGGCCCGGTGCCGCTGGAAACCGGCGGCGGCATGCACAACGCGCTGCCGTTGCTCGGCGATGCGCCGTTCCTGGCGGTCAATGGCGACATCTGGAGCGACTTCGACTTCGCCGATCTTCCGCGCGAACCGAAGGGCAATGCGCACCTGGTCATGGTCGACAATCCACTGCAGCACCCTCGTGGTGATTTCATTCTTGAAGCCGATGGCCTGCTGCACGACAACGGCGAACAAGCACGGTTGACCTTTGCCGGCATCGGCATATATCGACCGCAGCTGCTGCAGAACTGGCAGACCGTGATTGGCGATGCCGATGGCAGCACGGAAACACCGCCGCGCTTCAAGCTCGCTCCCTTGTTGCGCGCGGCGATGGCCAACAATGCGATCAGCGGCCAGCACCACCGCGGCCGCTGGACCGACGTAGGCACCCCCGAGCGCCTGCAGCAGCTGGAATCCCAGCTGTTGTAGGAGCGGCGTAAGCCGCGAAGCCAACGAAGGTTCCGACCAGGAGAAACCTGCAATTGCAGGTCTTTTTGTTTACGGATGCGATACCAGTTTCGCGGCTGACGCCGCTCCTACAAGAGCTGCGTCCACCAGTTGTTTGTGGGAGCGGTATAAACCGCGAAGCCGCTGAAAGCTCGGATAAAAAAATGCCTGCAATCGCAGGCATTTTTGTATGTGGACGCGGCACCAGCTTCGCGGCTCACGCCGCTCCCACAAGAGCCAAAAGGCCAAAATCCAGCTCTCAACCCGGCCCGTTCTCCAGCACCCGTTTCAGGAACGGCACGGTAATCCGCTTCTTTGCCGCCAGCGATTCGCGGTCCAGCCGCTCCAACAAGGTCACCAGTCCGCTCAGGTCACGGCCGGTGCGGGTCAGCAACCAGTCCAGCGTCGCCTCATCCATCACCAGCCCACGGCGCACCGAACGTTCGCGCAGCACGGCGCCACGGCCTTCGGCATCCAGCGGCTCCAGGGTGATGCGGCTGCACTGCGACAGACGCGAGCGCAGGTCCGGCAACACCAACCCCAGGCCATCAGGCGGCAGCCGCGAGGTATAGATCACAGTCACGTCGGCAGCGCGCGCGCGGTTGTGGAACTCGAACAAGGTGATTTCCTGTTCGCGTCGACCGGCGACATATTCCAGCCCGTCCAGCGCCAGCACGTCGTGCCCTTCCAGCGCTTCCAAGGCGTCCTGCAGGCGCGTACCGGCCGCCTGCAGTGGCAGGTACGCAGGGCGACGCCCGGCCTGCAATGCAGCCGCGCAAGTGGCCAGGGCCAGGTGCGTCTTGCCGGTAGCACCGGCACCCACCAGATAGATCCAATCCTGGCTACCGCCATTGGCAACGGCACGCAACTGCGGCAGCGCGCCTTCCGGCGCACCGATGAATGTTTCAAAGCGCTGGTCTGGCGGGTAACGCAAGGCCAGCGGTAACTGCGGCACACTCACTTAGGTTCTACATCCTTCGACACGATGCTCAGATCCGCCGGCACCTGAGCGTTGCGCGGATCCAACACAATCGTCGGCCCGTGGCCGGCATACAACTCACTTTGGCGATAACGCTGGTGCGCATAGCGCAACAACACGTTGATCACCGCCGCCGCTGGCAAAGCCAACAGCATTCCCAGGAAGCCAAACAACTGGCCACCCGCCATCACCGCGAAAATCACCGCAACCGGGTGCAGGCCAATTTTGTCACCGACGATACGCGGGGTCAGCACATAGCTTTCCAGCAACTGGCCGACCGTGAAGACCACGCCAACCAGCACCAGCAACTGCAGGTCAAAGCCCTGCGATTGCACCAGTGCCGCCAGCACCGCCATCACCACGCCGGTGGTTGCCCCCAGGTAGGGGATGAAACTGATCAAGCCAGCAACCAGGCCGATCAGCAGGCCCAGGTTCAGGCCCACGAGGGTGAGGCCCGCGGCATACACGATACCCAGCGCGATCATCACCACGATCTGGCCGCGGATGAAGGCACCCAGCACGTCATTGGACTCACGCGCCAGACGCGACACCACCTCGATATGGTTGCGCGGGATCATCGATGCAACCCGCTCGACCAACTTGTCCCAGTCGCGCAGGAAGTAATAAGCCAGGATCGGCAACAAGGCCAGGTTGATCACCCAGGCCACCATCGCAAAACCCGAGCGCGACACGTAGCCAAAGAACGTGGTGGCAACGCCGCCGGCCTGCTGCCAGTGGCTGCGCACCCATTCAAACAAGCGACCAGGATCCAGCCAGGCCATGATTTCCAGGCCGGATTTCTGCTCAAGCCACGGAATCGCGGTATTCATCAGCCAGTCCTGCCCTTGGGGCAAGGCGGTGACCAGGGTAATGATCTGGCGCTGTATCAAAGGCACCAGGATCAGCAGCGCCAAAGCCAGCAGCAGGATCATCAACACGAACACCAGCACCACCGCGGTGTTGCGCGAACGGCCGCTTTCTTCCAGCCGGTCCACCAGTGGGTCGCCCAGCCACGCCAGCATCAAGGCGACCACGAACGGGGTCAGCACTGGTGCCAGCAGCCACATCACCCACAGCCCGAAGGCACTGAGCACCACCCACTTGAGGCGGCGCAGGAACAGCGCGATTTCCATTTCCGCTGTATCAGTACTCATCGAATGCGGTACTCCGCGCGGCGGCTGCCGCTGTTCTGATCCGTCGATGCATCCGCATCACCATCGTCCACCGCACCCACTGGCTGCAAGGCGGCATCGCGCCCCAGCATACGGTTGAAGCCGGGCAGGCCGCTCATCAGTTCGACATCCAGCTCAAGGCGGTCGCCCGAGGCCTGGATCGGGGTGATGGCCTTCACCACCGCCACGCTCTGCAAGGTGGCCGCCAGGCGCAGATAATCATCCGCGCTGCGGATACCACTGACCACGATCCGATAAACACCGGCGGCACCACCGACCGGCGCCTTGGCATAACGCCGCACCAGCGCATCGGCGGCACCATCGGCACCGGCCATCATCGCCCGCCGGGCATCGGCGTCGTTGGTGGTCCACTTGGACAGTTCACGGCCATTGTCGACAAACACCCAGTCCGCAACCCAGCCGCCACCCTTGCCACGGTACAACTTGCCGATCAGCTGCATTGGCGGCGAATAGCGCGATGAGGCGCGCGCGACCGCAGCGGTGTCCTGGCGCCAGATCGCCCCAACCAGGGCTTGTTCAGCCGCGCCGCCGGCAGGCAGGCCCAGCTTGAAGCCACGTTCAACCGCCCGGTCCAGCAATGGCCGCGCCGCATTGGACTGCGGTACACCGACCAGGCGTGGACCGCTGCCATCATCGATGGCCAGCCAGACCACCGGCTTGGGTCGTGGCTGCGGCCATACCGGCAACCCCAGCGCCGCTACCAGCCCGTCGACGTCATCCTGGCGGAAGCGCGCCACCAGCATGGTCCGGAAGCTAGGTGCGCCACTGGCGCTGACGCTTTGATCCTGCCGGTAGTCGTAACTCTCGGCCATGTCCTTGGCGCTGCGCAGGGCCTGCGCCACGCCCGGCCGCGCCAGCACGCTGCGGTCCCCGGACAGCTTGGCCAGCACCGCGCCCAGCGCGCGCGCCAGCCCACCATTGCGATCGGCCTCGCTTTGGCTGTTGACCGGTACCTCGGCCTCATAGGCACTGCTGGCGCCAGCCACGTCCCCTTCGGTACGCATGCTGGACGACTGTGCCTGCACCAACGAAATTGGCAGGCAGAGCGCCAGAAACAGGATTGTGACCAGGCTGCGGCGCATTGAAATTTCCATTGCTCGACGATTCCGGAGGGAATTGTTGCCCGAATGGGGCCTTCACGCCAACGTGGCCTGTTAAAATCGACCGTTCACCCCGCCAGTGCAGCCGCCAGTGACCAGCCCCTCGACCTCTGCCAACTCCCCCCTGACCTACCGTGACGCCGGTGTCGACATCGACGCGGGCAACGAACTGGTCGAGCGTATCAAGCCGCTGGTAAAGCGCAGCTTCCGCCCGGAGGTGATGGGCGGACTGGGTGGCTTCGGCGCCCTGTTCGACCTCTCCAACAAGTACCGCGAGCCGGTATTGGTCTCCGGCACCGACGGCGTCGGCACCAAGCTGAAGCTGGCACAACAGCTTGGCCGCCACGACACCATCGGCATCGATCTGGTCGCGATGTGCGTCAACGACGTGCTGGTACAGGGTGCTGAGCCCTTGTTCTTCCTGGATTATTTCGCCACCGGCAAGCTCGACATCGACACCGCCGCGGCCGTGGTCGGCGGCATCGCCAATGGCTGCACCGAGGCCGGCTGCGCGCTGATCGGCGGCGAAACCGCTGAAATGCCCGACATGTACGCCCCGGGCGAGTACGACCTGGCCGGCTTCACCGTCGCCGGCGTCGAGAAGAGCGAGCTGAAGGACGGCTCGGCCGTTGCCCTCGGCGACGTGCTGATCGGCATTGCCTCCTCCGGTCCGCACTCCAACGGGTATTCGCTGGTCCGTCGCATCTATGAACGTGCCGGCAGCCCGGCCGATCTGGTGCTGGAAAACGGCGTGAAGCTGGTCGATGCGCTGATGGCGCCGACCCGCCTGTACGTCAAGCCGATCCTGTCGCTGCTCAAGACCCACGGCGCCGCCGTGCACGGCATGGCCCACGTCACCGGCGGCGGCCTGACCGAAAACATCATCCGCGTGGTGCCGGAAGGCCTGGGCCTGACCATCGACGCCAGCAGCTGGCCGCTGCCGCCGGTGTTCCAGTGGCTGCAGCGCGAAGGCAATGTGGCCGACAGCGAGATGTGGCGCACCTTCAACTGCGGCATCGGCTTCGTGCTGCTGGTGCCGGCCGACCAGGTCGCTGCCATCAACGCCACGCTGGACTCGTTGGAACTGGCGCATTGGCAGATTGGCGAAGTGGTCGCTGAAAACGGCGCCGAACGCGTCCACATCGGCTGAGCCAACGCCTACATGACAGCCGCCAAGAAGGCCGCCTTCATCGGCGTGCTTGTTGTATTCGCGCTCACCTGGATCAAACCGTTATGGCCTGTGGAACAGGCCCTGCACAGCTCGCTGACCGTGCTCGGCCTGCTGGCGCTATGGTGGGTGGACCGCCGCTGGCCACTGGGCAGCGGCGCCTTCGCGGCCATCTGCGGCTTCATCCTCCTGCACTGCATCGGCGCCCGTTGGCTGTACTCCAACATCCCCTATGACCAATGGGCACAGGCGCTGTTCGGCTGGTCGCCGAACGCCGCCTTCGGCTGGGAACGCAATCATTTCGACCGGCTGATCCACCTGCTGTACGGCATCTGCTTCACCCCGGCACTGACCCAACTGGCCCGGCGCACCTGGCCAGCACTGCGCGTGGGCCAGGCCTTCACGCTGGCGGTGATGACCATCATGTGCACCAGCCTGGCCTACGAATGGCTGGAATGGGGCATCGCACTGGCACTGTCACCGGAAGCCGCAGAGGCCTACAACGGCCAGCAGGGCGACATCTGGGATGCGCATGCCGACATGTTGCTGGCCACCCTCGGCAGCCTGGCGCTGTGGCCGCTGCTGCGGAAGACGCGGGCATGAGCCCCCTGCCCCGCCTCGCCGTGCTTGCCTCCGGGCGCGGCAGCAACCTGCAATGCCTGCAGGACGCGATTACCGCAGGCCAGCTGGATGCGCAGATCGTCGGTGTGTTCTCCGACAAGCCTGCCGCCGCCGCGCTGGAAAAAGTGGCACCCGCGCAGCGCTGGGCCTGCTCCCCCAGGGATTACGCCGACCGCGAGGCTTTTGACAGCGCGTTGGCCGACGCAGTGGCGGCAAGCCAGCCGGACTGGATCATCTGCGCCGGTTACATGCGCATTCTCGGCGCTGGCTTCGTACAGCGCTTCAGCGGGCGCCTGGTGAACATCCACCCCTCGCTGCTGCCCTTGCACAAAGGCCTGCACACCCATGCCCGCGCCATTGAGGCCGGCGATGCCGAGCACGGCGCCAGCGTGCACTTCGTCGTACCTGAACTGGATGCCGGAGCGGTCATCGCCCAGGCACGGGTCCCGGTGCTGGACGGGGACAGTGCTGAAGTGCTGGCCAAACGCGTGCTGGCGGTCGAACACCCGCTGCTGCTGGCCAGCGTACAGTTGCTGGTCGCCGGCCGACTTGCTGAACGCGATGGCATGGTCCACTACGACGGTCAGTCTGTGTTTAGTCCATTACGCCTAGATTCCGCCGGAACCCTCCGTCGCTGATCCGCACGGGCTGCTGACGTGTGGTTTGGCAAGATCCCCCCTCCCCTCTGCCCTCGTCCCCACATGGCCATAGCGCTTTTCAAACCATTGGTTTTGACCACACTGCTGGTATCAGCAGTCAGCCACGCACAGGAAAGGCCCACACCAACGGCTGATCCGGCGCAGGCACCGGTTGTCCTGGCGCCGCCGGCGCTGGAGTGGACCCCGCCGGCACTGGAGCCGTTCGTCGCCACCTACCAGGCCTTCTACAAGCGCAAGGAAGCCGGCGATGCGACCATGCGGGTCGTCCACAACAACGACAGCCAGTGGCGGGTGGACTTGGCAGTGCGCGGCAAGCGCGGCTTCGCCAGTGTCCTGGGGCTGAACATCGAACAGAGCAACGTGTTCAACAACGAAGGCAGCGTCTACACGCCATTGAGCCAGAGCACGGTCAAGAAGGCCCTGTTCATGAGCAAGAAGGTTACCGGCGTCTATGACTGGCAAGCCGGTACCGCGCAGTGGCAGGGTGACCTCAAGAAAGAACGGCAGCGCCCGATTGCGCTGCAGCGCGGCGACCAGAGCGCCTTGGTGCTGAATCTGTCGCTGATGCGCGATGCGCGCCCGGGACAGGCACTGCAGTACCGCTACGTTGATGTCGGCCGGGTGCGCCAGTACGAGTACCGCGCTGCCGACACCACCGAGAACGTGCAGGTGGGTGATCTCAGCTATGACGCCTTGCGGGTCTACCGCACCAATGGCGGCAATGATGAAACCATCCTGTGGATCGCCAACGGCGTACCCACCCCGGTGCGCATCCTGCAACGCAAAGACGGTCAGGACGAAATCGACCTGCGCCTGATCGAATACCAAGGAGCCTGAGCATGAAGCTTACCCGTAGCCCCCTGCGTTACCTCGCTGCCGCCGCACTGGTCGCGGCCAGCCTGCCAGCCTTGGCATTTGAGCCGTTCACCGCCAATTACCAGGCCAGCTACATGGGCATGCAGGCCAATGGCGTGATGTCGGTAGCTCCTGCCGGCAACAACCAATGGCGCTACAGCCTGCAGATCAAGAACCCGATGGCGGAACTGAGCCAGGCCACCGTGTTCGATGAACACGGCGGCAAACTGCGCCCGTTGAGCAGCCATGACCGTTCGGTGGTGCTGATCAAGCGCAAGCAGGTGGATGCGCGCTATGACTGGAACAGCAACCAAGCCACCTGGACCGGCGACGTGAAGCCCGATCGCAGTGGCCCGATCCGCCTGCAGAGCGGTGACATGGATGCACTGTTGATCAACCTGGCCATTGCCCGCGATGTCGCTGCCGGCAAGCCCCTGACTTACCGCATGGTCGACGATGGCCGCATCAAACCCATGACCTACCGGGTGATCGGCAAGGAAAACCTGACCATCGGCGGCGAGCAGCAGGAAGCCACCAAGGTGTCGCGCGTGGATGGCAACAAGGAACAGATCGCCTGGATCGTTCCCGGCATGCCGGTACCAGCACGCCTGCTGCAGCGCGAGAACGGCCAGGACGCACTGGACCTGACCATCCGTTCGATCAACTGACCAACACCCACACCCCAACGCGCCCGGCCTGATGCCGGGCGTTTTCATGGAAGAGCCGCCGTGACCCTTGTTCGCAAATTTGCCCTGCTCCCGCTTGCAGCTGCCCTGCTTGTATCCCTGGCCCCGACTGCCGATGCAGCCGTACAGCGTTTCGATGGACGTTACACCGCCAGCTACAAGGGTTTGAGTGCATCCGCGCGGATGACCCTCACTCCGGCCCGCAATGGTTCCTGGATGTACCTGCTGACCGTGGATCACATGCTCGCCAAGCTGAGCCAGGCCACCGTGTTCCAGGACATGGGAACGCAGTACCGGCCACTGGGTGGCAGCGACCGGAGCAGCTATGCCTCGATCCAGCGCGGTGTCACTACCAATTACAACTGGGCCGCCGGCCAGGCGCGCTGGAGCGGCGATGTCAAACCCACCCGTGCTGGACCGGTAGCCCTGCGCGCCGGCGACATGGACGCCCTGCTGATCAATCTGGCGTTGGCACGCGACGTGCCCGCCGGCCGCCCCCTGTCCTATCGCATGATCGAGAACGGGCGCGCGCGGCCAATGAACTATCGGGTGATTGGTCGCGAACGGGTCACCATCGCCGGCCGCAACTACGACGCCACCAAGGTGGCCCAGGGCGGCGCCGAAAAGCAGACCATTGCGTGGATCGTGGCCGGCATCCCAGCACCGGTGCGCATCGTCCAGCGCGAAAACGGCGCCACCACGATCAGCCTGCAGATGAACTCCTGGTCGCGCTGAGCACAGCGCACAGCAGCAACCAGGCCCAGCCCGGGCAAGACCCGGGGCCTGGGCAACAGTTGCAACAGGCAACGACAGGACTGAAGCAGGAGCGGTGCCCTGCCTGAGCGGCAACATCCCGGCTGCGCTGTGCTTGCGCGGCCAGCATTGCCAGCGAGACGCGCCGCAGCGCGGCGGCGCAGGCATGCTATTCGGCGGCGTCCTTCTTGAACACCGTACGGCAATCGCGGCGGAATTCCTCACCACTGCTGCGCCAGATGAAACTGCGGCAGTGGCGGTCGCCCTCTTCGCTGTCCTTCACCTGCACCGCATAGAACGCCTGCAGGAACTCGTCGCTACTGATCTGGCCGTCGCCATTCCAGTCCATCTGTTCCTTCTCGACGCCCTGGGTGATGGCCACGCCGCTGTACCAGCCCCAGCCCAACCAGGCCAGGGCCAGCAGCACCAGGGCCAACAAAGCCCTGCGGCGCGGACTGAAGCGACCCTTGAGGATCATGCGATCCGCCGCACGTTGGCGCCTAGCCCGCTGAGTTTTTCCTCGATGTTCTCGTAGCCACGATCAAGGTGGTAGATGCGGTCGATGCTGGTCTCGTCCGCAGCCACCAGACCGGCCAGGATCAGGCACGCCGAGGCACGCAGATCGGTCGCCATCACCGGCGCACCGCTGAGCTTGGCCACGCCGCGCACGATCGCCGTATGGCCTTCGATCTGGATGTCGGCACCCAGGCGCAGCAGCTCGTTGACGTGCATGAAACGGTTTTCAAAGATGGTCTCGGTGATTACACCAACGCCATCGGCCACGCAGTTCATGGCCATGAACTGCGCCTGCATATCGGTCGGGAACGCAGGATGCGGCGCAGTGGTGATGTTCACCGACTTGGGCCGCTTGCCATGCATGTCCAGGGTGATGCTGTCTTCGGTGGTGCTGATCTCAGCGCCGGCTTCGGTCAGCTTGTGCAGCACTGCGTCCATCGTGTCCGGGCGCGCATTGCGCACCGTGACGCGACCACCCCTCATCGCTGCAGCCACCAGGAAGGTGCCGGTTTCGATGCGATCGGGCAGTACCGCGTGGCGACCGCCGTGCAGGCGCTCGACGCCTTCCACGACCAGCCGCGCAGTGCCAATGCCTTCGATCTTCGCGCCGAGTGCGATCAGGCAATGCGCCAGATCGGCTACTTCCGGCTCCATCGCGGCGTTTTCCAGCACCGAGGTGCCTTCGGCCAGTACAGCTGCCATCAGCACGTTCTCGGTGCCGGTGACGCTGACCATGTCGAAGGTGTAACGGCCGCCCTTCAGGCGACCATCGACGTGGGCCTTGATGAAGCCGTTCTCCACGCTGATTTCCGCACCCAGCGCCTGCAGGCCCTTGATGTGCTGGTCAACCGGGCGCGAGCCGATGGCGCACCCGCCCGGCAGCGACACCTCGGCCTTGCCGAACTTGGCCAGCAACGGGCCCAGCACCAGGATCGAGGCACGCATGGTCTTGACCAGCTCATACGGCGCAACATGTTGATCAACAGTGCGCGGGTCCACCACCACCGCGCTGCCGCGCGACAGCGTGCCCTGGTCGACAGTGACCTTGGCGCCAAGCTCACCGAGCAGCTTCACGGTGGTGATCACGTCGTGCAGATGCGGCACATTGGTGATTTCCACCGGCGCATCGGCCAGCAAGGTGGCGCACAGGATCGGCAGGACGGCGTTCTTGGCGCCGGAGATATGAACCTCACCGCTCAGCGCATTGCCGCCGGTGACTACGATTTTTGCCATGGATTTAAGGCCGATATAAGGAGAAGAGAGTGAGCCGGCTCAGCCGGCTTCAGCCGGAGTAATGGTTTTCAACGCCAGCGCGTGGATCGCACCGCCCATCAGATCGCCCAGCGTCGCATACACCATGCGGTGGCGCGCCAACGGCATCTTGCCGGCAAATGCCTCGCAGACCACCGTGGCCTCGAAGTGCACCCCGTCGTCGCCCTGCACGTTGGCGCGGGCGCCCGGCAGGCCGGCTTCGATCAGATTTCGGATGGTCTCGGCGTCCAAAGCGCTTTCCTAATAAAATGAACCCCCATTCTACTCTCCGAGTGGCACCCGTATGGCTGCTTCCCCGCTTTCCCTGGCTACATTGCGCGACACCGATCTGGTGGCCAGTGGTCACCGTGTGTTCGAGATCGAGCGCGACGAACTGGACCGGGTCGGCGGTCGCATTGGCGCCGAGTTCGCCGCCGCCTGCCGGCTGGTGCTGGCTTCGCGCGGCCGCGTGGTGACCACTGGCATGGGCAAATCCGGGCATATCGCGCGCAAGATCGCCGCGACCCTGGCCTCGACCGGCACACCGTCGTTCTATGTGCATCCAGGTGAAGCCGGTCACGGTGATCTGGGCATGATCACCGAAGATGACGTGGTTTTGGCACTCTCTTATTCGGGTGAATCGGACGAAGTACTGACCCTGCTGCCGGTGTTCAAGCGCCAGGGCAATCCACTGATTTCCATGACCGGCAAGCCGCAATCGAGCCTGGCGCTGGCCGCCGACGTGCATCTGGACGTGAACGTGGACCACGAGGCCTGCCCGCTGGCCCTGGCCCCGACCTCCAGCACCACCGCCTCGCTGGCGATGGGTGATGCACTGGCGGTGGCCCTGCTGGATGCCCGCGGCTTCACCGCCGACGACTTCGCCCGCTCGCACCCGGCCGGCAGCCTGGGCCGACGCCTGCTGCTGCATATCACCGACGTGATGCATGGCGGTGACGACCTGCCCAGCGTCAGGGACGATGCCAGCCTCAGCCAGGCCTTGATGGAAATGAGCCGCAAGCGGCTTGGCATGACCGCCGTCGTCGATGCCCAAGGCAGACTGGTGGGCCTGTTCACCGACGGCGACCTGCGCCGTGCACTGGACACCGACCTGGACGTACGCACCGCCAGCATCGCCCAGGTGATGACCCGCAACCCGCGTACCATCGGTGCCGACCAGCTGGCTGCGGAAGCCGCGCGACTGCTGGAAACCCACAAGATCAATGGCTTGATCGTGGTCGATGGCGACAATCATCCCGTCGGCGCCCTGAACATTCATGACCTGTTGCGGGCAAAAGTCGTCTAAACCCCGCACAATCAACGATCTCGGGCCAACACCCGACCTGCCGCAACGGATCCTGCCTGCCAATGCCCTACTCGCCGCTAGCGCTTTTCCCCACCAATCTGCACGCCACCGCCAGCGCCATCCGCCTGGCCTGCTTTGACGTGGACGGCACACTGACCGACGGCCGGCTGTTCTACGACCATGCCGGCAACGAGAGCAAGGCGTACTACGTGCAGGACGGGCTGGGCCTGAAGCTGCTGCAGCAACACGGCATCCACCCGGTGCTGATCACCGCCCGCAACAGCCTGTCGGCGCAACGCCGCGGCGCCGATCTTGGCATCGACACCCAGATCGCGGTCGGCGACAAGCTGGCCAGCGTGCGCGCCTTGTGCGACCAGCACGGCATCGGCCTGGATCAGGTCGCCTTCATGGGCGACGACCTGCCCGATCTTGCGCCGCTGGGCGCGGTCGGCCTGGCGGTCGCCCCGGCCGATGCGCATCCGTGGATCGCCGAACGCGTGCATTGGCAGACCCGTGCCCAAGGCGGACGCGGCGCAGCGCGCGAGCTGTGTGACGTCCTGCTGGCCGCACAGGGCAAACTGGATGCAGTCCTGGCGAGGTTTTCCTGATGAGTTGGCGTTCAGTTCTTGGCATTGGCCTGCTGTTGGCCGCCTTGATCAGCGGCTGGTCGGCCTGGCGCAACCGCGCCAACACCGCGCCAACGGCCATTGAGCAAGGCAGTACCGACTTCACCCTGACCGACTTCGAGATCGTCACCCTGGACAAGCAGGGCAAGGAGTCGATGACGCTGCGCGCGCCGTCGATGGCGCGTAACCGCGCCGACCAGACGTCCAACATCACCAAGCCACTGTTCTTGCTGCCCGACGCGGCAGGAGAGCATTGGCGACTGAGCGCCGATACCGGCTGGGTCAGCCCCAAGGGCGAAGAACTGCGCCTGCGCGGCAATGTTGCTGGTGACAGCCCCACCGATGGCAAGACCCCACCAACCACCTTCCGTACCAGCGCGCTGGATGTTCTCGCCGAGCAGGACCTGGCGCGCACCGATGCACAGGTCACGCTGACCCGACCGGGCCTTTCGCAGACCGGTGTCGGCTTCCGCGCCAACCTCAAATCCCAGCAGTACTCACTCCTTTCCCAGGTCAAGACCCGCTATGAACCCAAAGCTGCCCGCTAAGCTCGCGTCGATCACCCTGCTCGCCGTCCTGCTCGCACCTGGCCTGGCGTGGTCCAAGGCATCGGATCGCAACCAGCCGATGACCATCGATTCCAACAACAACGACTGCAACTTCAGCGACAACGGCAAGTGCCAGTTCAGCGGCAACGTGATCATCACCCAGGGCTCGATGGAGATCCACGCTGATACTGCCGATGTGATCCGCAAGAACGGCGAAACCGAACGCGTGATCCTCACCGGCAAGCAAGCCACGCTGAAGCAGCAGATGGATGACAACACCTGGATGAATGCCCGTGCCGACAACATGGACTACAACATCAACAGCGAAATCATCATCCTGACCGGCAACTACAAGGTTGAATCCGAGCGCGGCACCAACGCCGGCCAGCGCATGGTCTACAACACCCGCAGCGGCGCGATGCAGAGCGGCGGCGACGGCACCCGCGTGCGCACCGTGATCCAGCCCAAGAACAAGGCGCCGGCAGCGGCGGGAGAGGCCAAGTAATGCTCGTTGCCCAAGGCCTGCGCAAGCGCTACAAGAACCGCGAAGTCGTCAAGGACTTCGGGCTGACCCTGGATGCCGGCGAAGTGGTCGGCGTGCTCGGCCCGAACGGTGCCGGCAAGACCACCTGTTTCTACATGATCGTCGGCCTGGTCGCCGCCGATGCCGGCAGCATCGTGCTTGATGGCAAGGACATCACCTCCGAGCCGATGTACGAACGCGCGAAGCTGGGCGTGGGTTATCTGCCGCAGGAGCCCTCGGTGTTCCGCAAGCTCAGTGTGGCCGACAACATCCGCCTGGTGCTGGAACTACGCACCGACCTGGACAGCGCCGGCCGTGAGCACGAACTGTCTTCGCTGCTGGAGGAACTGCAGATCAGCCACGTCGCCGACCAGACCGGCGCCAGCCTGTCCGGCGGTGAACGTCGTCGCTGCGAAATCGCCCGCGCACTGGCTGCAAAGCCGCGCCTGATCCTGCTCGACGAACCGTTTGCCGGCGTCGACCCGATCTCGGTCGGCGAGATCCAGCGCATCGTGACCCACCTCAAGCAACGCGGCATCGGTGTGTTGATCACCGACCACAATGTGCGCGAAACCTTGGGAATCTGCGACCGGGCGTATATCCTCGCAGAAGGCAGCGTACTGGCGCAGGGGGCACCGGAAGATCTGCTTGCCAATACCGACGTGCGCCGTGTTTACCTCGGGGACGCTTTCACCCTCTGAGTCGCAGCGCCACGCCGGGCCCTACCCCAACGGATCAGGCATGAAAGCTCGGCTGCAGACATCGATGGGACAGAACCTGGTCATGACGCCGCAGTTGCGTCAGGCCATCCGTCTTCTGCAGATGTCCAGCACCGAGCTCGAACTGGAACTGACCGAGGCGGTGGAAACCAATCCACTGCTGGAATGGGCCGAGAACTCCGAAGGCGCCGACGGCGACGAGGCTCCCGCAGGCAGCGCCAACGATGATGCCCCGATCGATCCCGCACAAGGCGACATCAACGCCGATGGCGAAGATTGGGATGGCGGCGACGAAGACTGGAGCAGTGGTCGCTCCGGCTCCTTCGATGGCGACGAAGACAACGAACGCGAACAGGCCGAGGACGGCGATACCCTCGCCGATCACCTGCTGTGGCAGCTGCACCTGACCCATCTGGGGCCGTGTGATCGCGCCATCGGCGTGGCCTTGATCGATGCATTGGATGAAGACGGTTATCTGCGCGAGCCCTTGTCGGCAATCGCGCAGACACTGCTGCCTGAAACCCATGCCGACGAAGATGAGATCCTGGCGGTATTGCGCCAGATCCAGCGCTTTGACCCGGCCGGGGTTGGCGCACGCAGCCTGGGCGAGTGCCTGAGCCTGCAGCTGGACGTACTGCCCTGCCAAACCCCTGCCCTTGCCCTGGCCCGGCGTATCGCCGATGGCCCACTGGAGCGCTTGCCGCGCGCCGGCATCAGCGGCATCGCGCAGGAACTGAAACAGCCTGTTGCCGACGTCGAAGAAGCCGTGCAGCTGCTGCGCTCACTCGATCCGCGCCCGGGCAAGCAACTGGGGCAGATGACGTCTGACACCTACGTCGTGCCCGATTGCGTGGTCTGGCGCCAGCGCGGCATCTGGCGCTGTGCGCTGGCCGGGCACGCTGGCCCCAGGGTGGTCATCAATCAAAGCTACGAACAACTGATCCGCCGCTGCGGCGATGCCGACGCCAGCTATCTGCGCGCACAGCTGCAGGAGGCACGATGGCTGTTGAAGAGCCTGCAGGCCCGTGGCGAAACCCTGCTGCGGGTGGTCAACAGCCTGCTGCATCACCAGGCCGGCTTCCTGGAATTCGGCGAACAGGCACTGCGTCCGCTAACGCTGCGTGAAATCGCCGGTGAGCTGGAACTGCACGAATCCACCATTTCGCGCGCCATCGCCCGCAAGTACGTGCGCACCCCGCGCGGCACCCTGCCGCTGCGCGCCTTCTTTGCCTCCGGCATCGATACCGAAGGCGGTGGCGAGGCTTCCAGCACCGCCATCCAGTCGATGATCCGTAACCTGATCGATGCGGAAAACCCGCGCAAACCGCTTTCTGACGCCAAGCTGGCTGAAATGCTCAAAACCAGTGGCATACCGGTAGCGCGCCGCACCGTTGCGAAGTATCGTGAGGCCATGAACATCTGTGCCTCTCACGAACGCGTCCGCATCGCCTGAAGCATTCGTTGAGCAGCGCAGGGTTCATTAGGCAACCCCGAACCACAGGAGGAATCCGATGCGTATCGAGACGTATGGCCAGCAAGTTGAAGTCACGCCTGCCCTGAAGGAGTACGTGGAAACAAAGCTGGAGCGGCTGGGTCGACACTTCGACCAGCACTGCGAAGTACGAGTCCAGTTGTCCACCCGCAAGCCTGACTACCTCGTCGTCGCCACGGTGAATTTACCCGGGCGCACCTTGCACGCCGATGCTGCCGAACCCACCATGTACGCAGCCATCGACGTCTTGGCCGACAAGCTCGACCGACTGGTCATAAAGCACAAGGAAAAGCATCTTCCCCACGCATCGCATGCTCTGCGCGACAATGGCTGATCTTTACACCCAGCCGTAAGCCCAACATGCCGTTGACCGACCTGATGGCGGCCGTGAGTACCCAGGTACTCGCGGTCGCTGATCGAGACAGCACCCTGATAGCCGCCTCCCGCCTTCTCGCCTGTCGTGAAGCCGGCGCGGACAGCCTGTTTTTAAGCCTGCGCGAACGTGAAAACGTCGGCAGCACCGCCATTGGCCACGGCATCGCCATTCCCCACGGGCGCTCGGAAACCCTGCAGGAACCTCGCGGCGCCCTGCTACGGCTGCAACAACCCGTTGATTTCGGCGGCGACGAACCGGTGGATCTGGTGTTCGCCATGGCCGTACCCGCGCATTACACCCACCAACACCTGATGCTGTTGTCGGAGCTGGCGGAAATTTTCTCCGACCCCGACATCCGCCAGGCACTGCGCATTGCCCCCGATGCGCAGACCCTCAAGAACATCATCATCAACCCGCAGCAGGCGCGTAGCGGATGAATACCAGCATCACCGCCCAGGAACTCTTCGACCAGCAGCGCGAGAAGCTCGACCTGCGCTGGGTCGCCGGCCATGCCGGTGCGCAACGTGAGCTGGAGGCTGGCAATACCGTCTCGCGGCGGCCCTCGCTGGCCGGCTATCTCAACACCATCTACCCGAACAAGGTGCAGATCCTCGGCACCGAGGAACTGACCTGGCTGGACTCCCTGGATGCCCGCCAGCGCTGGGAAGTGATCGAGCGCATCATCCAGGCGCGGCCATTGGCGCTGGTGATCACCAAAAGCCATGGCTGCCCGGAAGACCTGCGCTCGGCCGCCGACGAATCGCAGACCCCGTTGTGGGTGTCGCCACGCCGCGGCCATGAGCTGCTCAACCACATCAGCTACCACCTGGCCCGCACGCTGGCGCCGCGGGTAATCCTGCATGGCGTATTCATGGAGATCTACTCCATCGGCGTGCTGATCACGGGTGAGGCAGGCTCAGGCAAGAGCGAGCTGGCACTGGAACTGCTGTCCCGCGGCCACCGCCTGGTCGCCGACGATGCCCCCGAATTCACCCAAATTGCCCCGGACGTGCTCGACGGCACCTGCCCGGAGCTGCTGCAGGACCTGCTGGAGGTGCGCGGGCTGGGCGTGCTGAACGTGCGCCAGATGTTTGGTGACACTTCTGTAAAGAAGAACAAGTATCTTCGCCTCATCGTCCACCTGACCAAGCCGATGACCGAGCCCAGCAGCTACGGCTATGAACGCCTCACTGGCGATTCGGGCAAACGCCATGTGCTGGACCTGGACGTGCCGCTGATCACCCTGCCGGTGATGCCCGGTCGCAACCTGGCAGTGCTGACCGAGGCCGCCACCCGCCTGCACATCCTGCGCACCAAGGGCATCGACCCGGCGGCGATGTTCATCGCCCGCCATAGCAACCTGCTGGAGCAACGTAGTTCATGAGTGCGCACCCTGCATCGGTACTGATCATCGTCAGCGGCTTGTCCGGCTCGGGCAAATCGGTGGCCTTGAAGACCTTTGAAGACCTCGACTACTACTGCTCGGACAACATCCCGGTAAACCTGCTGCCGGAGTTCGTGCGTGGCGTGCTCGGCGAACGCGATGAGAACCGGCCGGAGCGGGTGGTGGTCGGCATCGACGTACGCGGCCGCAGCGACCTGAGCCAGCTGTCCACATGGCGCAAAACCGCACTCAATTACGGTATCGACGCACGCCTGCTGTTCTTCGAAGCGGACGACGACACCTTGCTGGCCCGCTACGCCGACACCCGTCGCCGGCACCCGCTGAGTCACCTGGGCCTGTCGTTGCCGGAGGCCATCACCCGCGAGCGCGAGCTGACCGCCCCACTGCGGCGCGAAGCCGATGCCATCATCGATACCACCCGCCTCAACGTGCACCAGCTGCGGCGCCGGGTAATCACCGAGTTTGCGCTCAGCCATGAAAGCAAGCTGTCACTGCTGTTCGAGTCCTTCGCCTACAAGCGTGGCGTGCCGGCCGAAGCCGACTTCGTCTTCGACGCGCGGGTACTGCCCAATCCGCACTGGGACCCGGAACTGCGCTCGCTGACAGGGCGCGACCGCGAGGTTCGCGAGTATCTGGACGCCCAGCCCGAGGTGGTGCGCTACGTCACCCAGCTGCAGGATCTGCTCGACACCTGGCTGCCCAAGCTGAGCGGCGAGACCCGCAGCTATGTCACCGTGGCCTTTGGCTGCACCGGCGGCAAACACCGCTCGGTCTACTTGGCCGAACGCCTCGCCCGACACGCACGTGAGCAGGGCTGGCAGGACGTGGCCACCTTCCATCGCGAACAGGACTGAGCGGGCGCTTGCGCGCCAGGCGCGCAAGCCCTGAATGGCACACAGAAGACAGTTTTAAGCGCTATCGCGGACTCACCCTGACCTGTTAACGTTCAAGGATGACCTGCGGCATTCTTCTAGTTACTCATACCGGTGTCGGCACTTCCCTGCTGGAAGTGACGACCGCCTTGTTGCGGCAACTGCCGCTGAAAACAGAAGCGTTCGAAGTGCCGTTCGACGCCGACCTGGATGCCCTGCTGCCTGCCGCCTCTGCGGCGATGCGGCGGGTGGAAGGTGAAGGCGGCGTGTTGATACTGACCGATCTGTATGGCGCCAGCCCGAGCAACCTTGCCGGCAAACTGGCGCGCCTGGGCACGCCTACCAAGCGCGTATCGGGATTGAGTCTGGCGATGTTGCTGCGGGTAATGAACTATCCGGAACAGGGATTGGACCAACTGCCCGCCACTGCGGCGGCGGGCGCTCGCAATGGAGTCATCACCGACGATGCTTGAACAAGAACTCATGGTTTCCAACCGGCTGGGGCTGCACGCCCGGGCCACCGCCAAACTGGTGCAGGTGCTGTCCGCCTTCCGCTCCAACGCCACGCTTGTGGCCAAGGGCCGCGAGGTCAACGCCAAGAGCATCATGGGCGTGATGCTGCTGGCCGCCGCCCAAGGCACGCCGGTGACGGTGCGCGTGGACGGCGAAGATGAAGCTGCCGCACTGGAGGCAGTTGCCGCACTGTTCGAGCGCCGTTTCGACGAGGACAGCTGATGGCGCAAGCCGCGCACGCAGCTGCAGGCATGCCCAGGAGCTTGCAGTGGTGACTCGTCTAACGGGCTTGCCGGCTTCCCGTGGCTCTGCCTTGGGCCGCGCCCGCGTGCGTCTGCCGCATGTCCAGGACATTGGCGAAAAGCGCGTCGCTGCCGCTGCAGTGGAACACGAGCTCGAACGCCTCCACCGCGCCACCGACGCGGCCCGCCAGGAAATGCGCGAGCTGCGCACCCGCCTGCAAGGTGCATTGCCGTCCGAGGTCGGTGAGTTCCTCGAACTGCACGCCATGCTGCTGGACGACCCTGAACTGCTGACAGGGCTCGACGAGCTGGTACGCAGCAAGCGCTACAGCGCCAGCCACGCCCTGCGCGTGCAACGCGACCGCCTGGCGCAGGTGTTTGAAGGCATGGAAGATGCCTACCTGAAAAGCCGGATGGACGATCTGGACCATGTGATCGGTCGCATCCAGTCCTTCCTGCACAAACGCACCACCACCATGAAGGGGCTGGCCGGCGAGATCCTGGTCTGCGAGAACGTCGCTCCATCGGAACTGGCGCAGCTGCAGGCGCAGGGCGTGGTCGGCATCGTCAGCAGTGCCGGCAGCGTGCTTTCGCACAGCGCCATCCTCGCCCGCAGCCTGCATATGCCGCTGGTGGTGGCCGCCAGTGCGGTGCTGCAGAAGGTCAGCGATGGCGACGTACTGATCCTGGACGGCGTCAGCGGCGAGATCGTGGTCGATCCAGCCCCGGACGACCTGCGCCAGTACCGCAGCCGACAACGCGAGCTGGCCCGCGAGCAACGCGAACTTGGCCGCTTGCGGGCCAAGCCCACCCGCACCCTGGATGGCGCGGAGATCACCCTGCTCGCCAACGCCGAATCGCATGACGACGTCGCCCAGGCGCATGCGCTGGGTGCCCGCGGACTGGGCCTGTACCGCACCGAATTCCTGTTCATGCAGCGCAACCAGCTGCCTGACGAAGAAGAGCAGTTCCGCGCCTACCGCGACACCGTGCTGGGCATGAGCGGGCGTCCGGTCACCATCCGCACCCTGGACCTGGGTGCGGACAAGGCCGACCGCACCGGCCTGGTACTCAGCAGCGAAGAAAACCCTGCACTGGGCCTGCGTGGCGTGCGCCTGTCGCTGGCCCGTCCGAAAGTCTCCGACACCCAGCTGCGGGCAATCCTGCGTGCCTCCGGCTACGGCCCGCTGCGCATCCTGGTGCCGATGCTGACCACCCGTGAGGAAATCATGGCGGTACGGCGACGGCTGTCGCGGCTGGCCGCAATCCTGCGCAATGACGGCCATGAGGTGGCGGAGAACATTCCGGTCGGGGCGATGATCGAAGTGCCGGCAGCCGCAATCGCACTGGAAACCTTCATCGACCAGGTCGACTTCCTGTCGATCGGCACCAACGATCTGGTCCAGTACCTGCTGGCCGCCGACCGCAACAATGACGCCGTGGCCGAGCTGTATTCGCCCCTGCATCCGGCCGTGCTGCGGCTGCTGTACCAGGTGATCGAAACCGCGCAGCGGCATGAAACCCCGGTAGCGGTCTGCGGTGAAATGGCAGGTGACGCGCGCATGACAGCCCTGCTGCTGGCCTTGGGACTGACTGAATTCAGTCTGCACCCGGCCACGCTGCTGGAAGTGCGGCGCGCCATCCGTGAAGTGAACCTGGCCGAGCTGCGCCTGCAGGCCCCGCAATTGCTGGCTGCACGCGACCGCCGCGGCATTGAACGCTGGATCACCGGCAGCGTCGGAAACTGATTCCGGGCGCAACGGTTGTATGCAAGCCCGCGCGTCGCACGTGATAATGGCGGGCTAAACACCGCCGTTGGCGCCCAGTCGCCACGGACAGCGGCCATCACCACACCGGGAGCTGCGCATGGCTGAAGCCGTACGCCACGACAAGACCGCACGCCAGCTGCGCCTGCTTTCCGATGCATTGGACAGCGGCCGCCTGGGGCCGGTGCGTCGCCTGGTCAACACCTTGTCGCCAGCCGAGATCGGCAACCTGCTGGAATCGCTGCCACCGGGCAAGCGTGAGGTGGTGTGGGGCTTGGTCGACCCAGAGGACGACGGCGAGGTCTTGGTGCATGTCGGTGAAGACGTGCGCGAAAGCCTGCTGGCGGACATGGACGCGGACGAGATCATCGCCGCGGTCGAAGACCTGGACATCGATGACCTTGCCGATCTGGTCGAGGACCTGCCTGACACAGTCATCGACGAAGTGCTCAAGTCGATGGATCGCGAGAACCGCGAGCGGCTTGAGCAGGTGCTGTCCTACCCGGAAGACACCGCCGGCCGCCTGATGAACCCGGACGTGGTCACCGTGCGCGCCGACGTCAATGTCGACGTGGTGCTGCGCTACCTGCGCCTGCGCGGCGAGCTGCCCGACCACACCGATCATCTGTTCGTGGTCAGCCGTCGCCACCAGTACCTGGGCCGGTTGTCGCTGGCCTCGCTGGTCACCCATGAAGACACCACCCCGATCAACCGCCTGATCGACGACGAACAGCCGGCCATCGACGTGGGCGAAAGCGCCGACGAAGTGGCCCGCCAGTTCTCCGATCATGACTGGGTCTCGGCACCGGTGGTGGATGACAACAACATCCTGATCGGTCGCATCACCATCGATGACGTGGTCGACATCATCCGCGGCCAGGCTGATCACCAGGCCCTTGGCGCGGCCGGTCTGGACGAAGACGAAGATCTGTTCAGCCCGGTCTGGCGCGCCATGCGCCGTCGCCTGATGTGGCTGTCGGTCAACCTCTGCACGGCCTTCCTTGCTTCCAGCGTGGTCGGCCATTTCGAGGGCACCATCGACAAACTGGTGGCGCTGGCGGTGCTGATGCCGATTGTCGCCGGCTTGGGCGGCAATGCTGGCACCCAGGTGCTGGCGCTGATGATCCGCGGTCTGGCACTGGGCCAGGTCGGCGCCTCCAATGCCCGCACCCTGCTGTGGAAAGAACTGCGCGTGGCCCTGCTCAACGGCGTGGTACTGGGCACCGTGCTTGGCCTGATCGTGCTGGCGTGGTTCCACATGCCGGGGCTGTCGCTGGTGATTGCGATCGCGCTGACCTTCAACCTGCTGTTCGCCGCATCCGCCGGTGTACTGGTGCCGTTGACGTTGAAGCGGCTGGGATTCGACCCGGCCCTGGCCAGTGGCATCTTCCTCACTGCGGTCACCGACTCGATGGGCTTCTTCACCTTCCTCGGCCTCGCCACGCTGGTGCTGCTGCACTAGTCACAGAGCCGTAGCCCGGGTAAGCGCAGCGCACCCGGGAGCTCTTCGCGGAAAGCCCCGGGTGCGCTCACGCTTACCCGGGCTACACTTCACCGCTCTTTTTTCTGGCCTTACCCATGACCATCACCGTCAACGACTACTACCAGACCGGCTGGCGCGAAGAGCTGCACAGCTGCCCCGCCTGCGAATGGAAAGGCAACTCGCGGCAGATGGAAATGGAACTGCACGACGAGCAGACCGAATACGCCTGCCCCGAATGCGAGTACCCACTGTTGGTAGTACAACACCCGGACCTGACCCAGGTGCAGGCCGCCGCCGCAGCCGGCAATGAAGAAGCCCAGCAGCAGCTGGCAATCCTGGCGATGGCACCGCGCGGCTAAGCGCCTGCACCGGAGCCCCCTACCGATTCGCCGCGGCCCCGGCTACGCTGGCCTCCACATCGCTGCGGGGGGACGTATGCGTTATCTGCTTTGTATTGCCCTGGCGTTGGCCTGCGCCAACGCACTTGCTGACGGACCCGACGATCCAGTCAGGCTCAGCACCTCACAGATCTACTCACGGCCCGGTGAGCCAGCGCTGGGCAAGGAGTTGCGCGCTTCCGTGCAGGAGGCCGGCGCTCTGAATCTGAAGGGCGAGCATGCCCAGGCCAAAGCCCTGCTGCTTGATGCCGCACGACAATGTGACGCTTACCGTGCGGCGCCAGGACGACGTTCGCTGAGCTTCCGCACACAGCGCCAGTACGAGCTTTACCTGCGCGAGCATGGCGACGGCGAGCCCATCGACTGGCTGGACAGCGCCTGTGCCAACGTCTACATCCAACTGGGCTACATCGCGGTGGAACTGCGCGATGTAGCACAGGCAATACAGTGGCTGGACAAGGCCCATGCCACCGCGCCTTACGAACCCGAAGCACTGACCGAGCGTGGCGCGGCGCTGAACATCAGCAAGGATTGGACCGCTGCACTGAGCAGCTACCAACAGGCACTGGCACTGACCCGCAACCACCCTGAAGCAGCGTACGCCGAGGCGCTGGCACTGCGCGGAACCGGTTATGCCCTGATCGAACTGGGCGACCTGGACGCAGCCCAGACAGCCTACGAAGACTCATTGGTGCTGGAGCCGGGGAGTAAAGTCGCAGAGAACGAACTCACCTACATCCGCCAGCAGCGCAAGCGCCAGGCAGGAAAGCCGTAACAACAGTAGTGCCGAGCCATGCTCGGCAGAGGCTCTACCGGTAATGCGCCAGCCGAGCATGGCTCGGCTCTACAGTCAGGCTATTCCGCAATGCCAATCAGCTTGCAGGAGCGGCGTAAGCCGCGAAGCTGACACTGCCTGAAAAGCCACAAAAGCCCCCCCCTCCCCAACCCTCCCCCGGGCCCGGGGGGGCGAAGCGGGGGGGGGGGGCGCCGCCGCGCCCGGGGCGGG
>NZ_JASCOR010000310.1 GCF_029959445.1 Stenotrophomonas sp. PS02298
ACCGAAGCCCCCACCGCCTCCGCCAAAACCACCGCCACCGAAGCCACCTCCGCCGCCCCAGCCACCGCCGCTGGCAAAGCCACCGCTGGAACCCTTCCCCAGCGACAACAGGAAGGCCACCAGCGCGGCAATACCGCCGCCAAGCACCGACAGCAGCAGCCAACCGGCCGCACCGGCAATCAGGCCCGAGACTACGCCACGGATCGGCCGCGGCAGCTTGGCCAGCAGCATGCGCATGAAGGTGGAGGCAAACACACCGATCATGATCGCGAACAAAAAGATCGAATCACCGCCGCTACCGCCACCATCACGGTTGCTGCTGACCGGAGCCGGCAGCTCCTCGCCGTCGATGATCTTGACCAGCACGCCGCTGGCGGCCGTGATGCCACCGGCGTAGTCGTTCTGGCGGAAGTGCGGCACCAGGTATTCCTGGATCACCCGGTTGGCGATTGCATCGGGGATGGCACCTTCCAGACCGTAGCCCGGCTCGATCCGCACCCTGCGGTCATCCTTGGCCACCAACAGCAGCACGCCGTCATCCACGCCCTTGCGCCCGATCGCCCACTGGTCGAACACGCGGGTGCTGTACTGGGCGATGTCCTCAGGCTGTGTGCTCGGCACGATCAGTATCTGCAGCTGCGCGCCCTTGCGCTGCTGCAGGGCAACAGCCTGCTGCTCCAACGCCTGCTTCTGCGCCGCATCAAGGGTGCCGGTGGTATCGACCACCGGCGAATCCAGCGGCGGAATCGGTGCCAGCTGCTGGGCCAGCGCCGGGCCTGCCCAGCCGAGGCCAAGCAGGCACAGCAGCAAGCCCAAGCGCTGCAACAACGCGCTCATCGCGCGCGACTCACTGCGCCGGCGCGGGCGGCGGCGGCGTCTGCTGCGGTGCTGCCGGCTGGTTGCCGAAGCTCACGGTCGGCGGCTGGGCGATCTGCGCCTCGTTGTCGACGGTGAAGTTGGGCTTGGCCGCATAGCCGAACATCTTGGCGGTGATCACCTGCGGGAACGAGCGGATGTAGGTGTTGTAGTCCTGCACCAGCTGGATGTAGCGGCCGCGGGCCACGGTGATGCGGTTCTCGGTGCCTTCCAGCTGCGCCTGCAGGTCGCGGAAGTTCTGGTCAGACTTCAGCGTCGGGTAGTTCTCGCTGACCACCAGCAGCCGCGACAGCGCGCTGCCCAGCTCGCCCTGCGCCTGCTGGAACTGCTTGAGCGAATCGGCATCGTCGGCATTGACCTGGATCTGCCCGACCCTGGAACGGGCATTGGTGACCTCGGTCAGCACCTGCCGCTCCTGCTGGGCATAGCCCTGCACGGTATTGACCAGGTTGGGGATCAGGTCGGCGCGGCGCTTGTACTGGTTGACCACCTCGGACCAGCCGGCCTTGACCGCCTCATCCTTCTGCTGGATGGCGTTGTAGCCACAGCCGGAAACGGAAATCACCGCGATGACAAGCAACATCAGGCGAAGGTACTGGCGCATGGGTCGGGCCCTGGATGGCTGGAGTGCCGAGCATGCCACGTTGCCTGTTCAAGGTTTGCAAAGACCGGGGGACGGCAAAGTCCCTGGGCCAGGCGGTTGTAGGAGCGGCGTCAGCCGCGAAGCAGGCCATCCTTCGGATTGCGGACATCCCCGCAACCACAGCTGCGCCGGCT
>NZ_JASCOR010000311.1 GCF_029959445.1 Stenotrophomonas sp. PS02298
GTGGTCATCCATGGCGGGGGGGGGGGGGAGCGCAAGGATTTCCGCGCTGCAGAAGAGCGCGCCGCACGTGCGGCGCTGACCGAGGCATTGCGTCAAGGTCATCAGGCGTTGGTTGCTGGCAAACCGGCACTGGATGCGGTGACAGCCGCGATCACCGTGTTGGAGAACGATCCGACCTTCAATGCAGGTCGCGGTGCGGTGTTCACCCATGACGGCAAGAATGAGCTGGACGCCTCGCTGATGGATGGCGCCACGCTGCGTGCTGGTGCCGTCGCTGGCGTGCATACGGTCAAGAACCCGATCCTGCTGTCGCGCGCGGTGATGGAGCATTCGCCGCACGTGATGATGGTGGGGCAGGGCGCGGAGATGTTTGCCGCCGAGCAGAAGATCGAACTGGTGGATCCGTCCTACTTCCGTACCGAGAAGCGCTGGGAGCAGTTGCAGCGTGCATTGAAGGAAGAGGCGACGGGGCAGGCACATGCCGATCTGGAGACCGCCAAGCATTTCGGCACCGTCGGTGCGGTCGCGCTGGACAACCAGGGCAAGCTCGCCGCGGGCACGTCCACTGGCGGCATGACCAACAAGCGCTATGGACGTGTTGGTGATTCGCCGATCATCGGCGCTGGTACCTATGCCAATGATCAATGCGCGGTTTCAGGCACGGGCTGGGGTGAGTACTACATCCGCCTGTCCGTCGCGCATGAGATCTGTGCGCGCATGAAGTACCTGAAGGAAACACCTGCACAGGCCGGCGATGAAGTGATCGTCAAGCGCGTGCCAGAGCTCGGCGGCGATGGCGGCGGTATCGTTCTGTCTGCGGATGGCAAGGCGTCGATGCCGTTCAATACCGAAGGCATGTATCGCGGTTGGATTGGTGCCGATGGCGTGCCGCACGTGGCGATTTTTGCCGACGAAAAGATTAAGATGCCCGGCGAGTGATCGGCACCGCCGATGCCGAAAAAGAAATTTCACCGAATGTGAAGATTTCTGTTGACAGCATCGGCGCTGATCACCAAAATAGCGAGCTCACCCACCCCTGACCGGCAAGGCCGCGGTCCTCGACAAGGGAGTGGAATGGAGGGATACCCAAGCGGCCAACGGGGGCAGACTGTAAATCTGCTGGCTTACGCCTTCGGTGGTTCGAATCCACCTCCCTCCACCAGTTTTATGTTGTGACGTGTTTTCCCGGTGCGGGAGTAGTTCAACGGTAGAACCTTAGCCTTCCAAGCTAATGGTGCGGGTTCGATTCCCGTCTCCCGCTCCATTGAACGAAACGAAAAAACACGGCATAATAGACAACTCGCTCACGTAGCTCAGTCGGTAGAGCACCTCCTTGGTAAGGAGGAGGTCGAAGGTTCGATTCCTTTCGTGAGCACCATCTTTCGCAGATAGTGCACAACTAACCCTGTTACCGAGAAGAAGCAGCCATGTCCAAGAGCAAGTTCGAGCGTACCAAGCCGCACGTTAACGTCGGTACTATCGGCCACGTCGATCATGGCAAGACCACGCTGACTGCCGCACTGACCAAGATCGGTGCAGAGCGCTTCGGTGGCGAGTTCAAGGATTACTCCTCGATCGACGCCGCGCCGGAAGAAAAGGCACGTGGCATCACGATCTCGACCGCACACGTTGAGTACGAATCCG
>NZ_JASCOR010000312.1 GCF_029959445.1 Stenotrophomonas sp. PS02298
GCCGAATCCTAGCGCTGCCGCTGGCGCTTGCGAAGCTGCCATCAAAAAAGAAGGCCGGCGGGTTTCCCCGCCGGCCTTCTACCTCTCACACATTGCGATGACGCAGCTCAGGATTCCAACGCCGCAGCCGGGCCAAAGAATTCGTAGCGGCTCTGCGCTTCCGGCACGCCGACATCACGCAGCAGCTTCTTCACCTGCGCCATGAATGGCTTCGGGCCGAGGAAGTAGGCGTCGACGTCGCGCTCGGCGGGCAACCACTGCTCCAGCAGTTCGCGGCTGAGGAAGCCTTCGGCGTCGGCGGCATCGCCCGGCAGCGCCTCGCTGTAGCAGGTGTAGCTATGCAGCTGCGGGTGCTGCTTCTGCTTGTCGGCGATGAACTCGCGGAAGGCATGCACCTGGCCATTGCGCGCGCAATGAATGAAATGCACCTGACGGCCGCTGGCCAGCGCCTGTTCCAGCATCGGCAGGGTCGGGGTGATGCCGACGCCACCGCTGATGAAGGCGACCGGGCGCTCGCTGGCAACCAGGGTGAAATCACCGGCCGGGGCGAACAGCTCCAGCGTGTCGCCTACCTGCACCTTGTCGTGCAGATGGTTGGATACCTTGCCGTTGCCTTCGCGCTTGACGCTGATGCGATAACCGACGCCATTGGCTGCGCGCGACAAGGAATAGTTGCGGCGGGTTTCTTCGCCGTCGAGTTCCAGCTTCATGCCGATGTACTGGCCGGGTTTGAAGTTCACCACCGCGCCACCATCGACCGGGACCAGGTGGAAGGAGGTGATCTCCGCACTTTCGGGCACCTTCTCGGCAACGCGGAACGTGCGCGCGCCGCGCCAGCCGCCCGGGGCCTTCTCATTGGCTGCGTAGACTTCTTCCTCGGCGCCGATCAGCAGGTCGGCCAGCATCTGGTAGGCCGCGCCCCAGGCGTCGATGATCTCGTCGGTGGCAATGTCCGGGCCCAGCACTTCGCGGATCGAGGCCAGCAGGTGGTGGCCGACGATGGGGTAGTGCTCTGGCAGGATCTGCAGGGCAACGTGCTTGTTGACGATCTGACCCACCAGCGGACCCAGCGCTTCCAGGCGATCGATGTGCTTGGCATACATCAGCACCGAGTTGGCCAGCGCACGCGGCTGGTCGCCACTGCTCTGGTGCTTGGGATTGAACAGCGGGCGCGCGACATCGCTCTGGCTCAGCATCCGGTTGTAGAAATGCTTGGTCAGCGCTTCGCCGCCGGTCTCCAGCAGGGGGACGGTGGCTTTGATCAGGTCGCGTTGGGTGGGGCTGAGCATGGTGCGAACTATCCGGCTTCGGGGGTAGTTCCATGTTCCGCGCAGCAGGCCTGCTTTCTCGATGACTAATATCAAGAACCCGCACGATTGTGGTGCAGGGCCATGCACGGCGAGGGGCTTCACCGGTGCAACGAAATGTAGTGCCGAGCCATGCTCGGCAAAGGGGTGTTCCCGGCGGGTGTGGGAGCGGCGTGAGCCGCGAAGCCCCAGCTGCATCAGGCGGCGAAAAGCCAACCCCTCCCCAACCCTCCCCTTGGCTTTGCCAAAGGGAGGGAGCAACAGCGCGGTGCCGAGCCATGCTCGGCAACGGGCGTTCCGGTAACGCGTAGGAGCGGCGTGAGC
>NZ_JASCOR010000313.1 GCF_029959445.1 Stenotrophomonas sp. PS02298
GGCCGAGGCTGTGTAAAAACTCCCGGGCGCGGTACTGCCGACGACGATGCAGCCAGTTTGAGCAACCAGCACTGCAGCAAAAGAACGTGATGCTCAGGCTGCGATGGCCCGCACCATGCCCTCGGTGCCCATGATCTTGATCATCCGCTTCATGTTGTAGGCCAGAACAGCCAAACTGATCTCCGTTTTGACCTTCGGTAGCGTCTTGGTCAGCAATGGCGTCGTGCCAAGCCACGATTTGAGCGTACCGAAGACATGCTCCACCGTCTGCCTTCGTGCCACGGCAGCTTCTGGCCTGGCATCCAGCAGCATCTGCATTCGCTCGAGCACATGCTCGTGCTCCCATCGTCCGATACGCCTGTAGCTGGCAGTCGTGCACTTCTTCCGGATCGGGCAACGGGGGCAGGCGGATGACCAGTACTTATGCAAGATCAGCCCCTTCTCCTCTGTTGTGAAGCGGTGGATCGCCCGTTCGCCCGCCGGGCATTCGTACTCATCGGCGGCTGCGTCGTAGACGAAGTCGCGTTTGTCGAACCGACCTTCGGCCTTGGCGTTGGATGTAAGCGGCTTGGGGACCAGCGGGATGACGCCTGCCTCCTCGCACGCCAGGATCTCCGGGGCGCTGAAGTAACCGCGATCCGCAAGCGCCGTCATGTGTTCGGCGCCAAGGGCATCCTTGGCTTTGATCGCCATGCGTGAGAGCTGAGAACGGTCGTGACCGTCATTCGTCACGTCGTATGCAACGATCAGGTGGTGCTTGGCGTCGACGGCCGCTTGCACGTTGTAGCCCACGGTGCCGGTTGCGCGCCCGCTTGAGGTCATTGACCTCGCGTCCGGATCCGTCATCGAGATCTGGCGGTCTGGAGAGGCCTCAAGCTCTTTTTCGATGCTGTCCAACTTCTCCATCTGAGCATGCAGCTTGGCCAGCTTGTCCTTCAGGTGCGGCACGCGGCCCTCCGGCAGCAAGGCCGGGTCGCGATCTGCACGGTCCAGTTCGGCTAGATAGCGGGCAACGCTGTCCTCCAGTTGCTTCCGGCGCCCCTTGATCTTGCCGACGGTGAAGTTGCGATCCCGACTGTTCACGGCCTTGAGCTTGCTGCCGTCAATGGCCACGATCGCGTGCGAGAAGACCTTCATGTTCCGGCACAGCGCGACGAACCGACTGCACACGGCCGTGATCGCGCTGCCGTTGTCCTTGCGGAAGTCGGCAATGGTCTTGAAGTCCGGCGCCAGTCGACCGGTCAGCCAGATCAGCTCTAGGTTCCGTTGCGCTTCCCGCTCCAGGCGACGGCTCGACTGGATGCGGTTGAGGTAACCGTAGATGTAGATCTTGAGCAGCGCAGCGGGGTGATACGCGGGCCGACCGCCGGCCGCGCGATTGGCGGCATCAAAGCCAAGTGCACTCAGGTCGAGTGCTTCGACGAAGGCATCGACCACCCGAACGGGGTTGTCTTCGTGGACGTAGTCTTCAAGCCGATCAGGGAGAAGAAGTCCTTGGGAACGATCAACGCCATCCACGAATCGCTTCATGCAGAGCACCCATCGACCGGTGCTCAGATCATGCCAGCGGAGGCGGGGTTTTCACACAGCCTCGGCC
>NZ_JASCOR010000314.1 GCF_029959445.1 Stenotrophomonas sp. PS02298
GCCGGAAGTCCAGCCCCTGCGGCATTGCCGGGACCACTCCCTGTAGAGCCGAGCCATGCTCGGCTGAGGCTCTACCGGTGAAGCCCCTTGCCGAGCATGGCTCGGCACTACAGTCGGGCAGTGCCGGGACCGCCCCCTTTGTAGAGCCGAGCCATGTTCGGCTGAGGCTCTACCGGTGAAGCCCCCTGCCGAGCATGGCTCGGCACTACGGGCATTCCCGGGAAAGCTCCGGCCTGCGGGCGGCATTCCGGTCTTCAGGCCCGCCAACCAACCACCCGACAGCCATTGATTCTGTGAGCTTTTTCAGATTTTTTTCACGATGTAATTAGGCTGTAACAAAAACATCATTTCATAGCCGCATCCGCCGGCGATGCCGGCATTTACCCCGCTATGGAGTGACGCATGAAGCTGCACACGACCGGTCTTGCCGCCCTTTCGCTGGCCATCGCCCTGGGCCTGTCGGCCTGTGGTGACAAGGGTAACCAGGCCGCTTCCGGCCCAGACGCCGCGGGCGCCTCCGCAGCGGCCGCTGGTGACAAGGTTGCTGTTGAGATCTCCGGTGCCGGCGCATCGTTCATCTTCCCACTGGTGTCCAAGTGGTCGGCCGACTACAACACCGCGACCGGCGCCAAGATCAACTACCAGTCGATCGGCTCGGGTGGCGGTATCGCCCAGATCAAGGCCGGCACCGTCGATTTCGGCTCCTCCGACAAGCCGCTTTCCACCGAAGAACTCGCGCAGGCAGGCCTGGGCCAGTTCCCGTCGGCAATCGGCGGCGTGGTGCCGGTGGTCAACCTGGAAGGCCTGCAGCCGGGCCAGCTGCGCCTGAGCGGCACCCTGCTGGCTGACATCTTCCTCGGCAAGATCAAGACCTGGAACGACAAGGCCATCGCCGATGCCAACCCGGGCGTGACCCTGCCCGACACCAAGATCACCCTGGTGCACCGCTCGGACGGTTCGGGCACCACCTTCAACTTCTCCAACTACCTGTCCAAGGTCAGCGGCGAGTGGAAGGAAAAGGTTGGCGAAGGCACCTCGGTGCAGTGGCCGGACGGCGTCGGTGGCAAGGGCAACGAAGGCGTTGCCTCCTACGTGCAGCAGATCAAGGGTTCGGTCGGCTACGTCGAGCTGGCCTACGCCCTGCAGAACAACATGCCATATGCCTCGATGCAGAACGCCGCTGGCAGCTGGGTGCAGCCGACCGCCGAGACCTTCGCCGCCGCTGCTGCCAGCGCCGACTGGGCCAACGCCAAGGACTTCAACCTGGTGATCACCAACGCACCGGGCGCCAATGCATGGCCGATCACTGCCACCAACTTCATGCTGATGCACAAGCAGCCGAAGGATGCCAAGCGCAGCGCCGATACCCGCGCGTTCTTCAAGTGGGCCTTCGAGAATGGCCAGGCCCAGGCCAACGAGCTGCACTACGTGCCGCTGCCGGCCGAGCTGGTCAGCCAGATCGAAGCGTACTGGGCTGCCGAGTTCAAGTGACGTAGTGAAGCGGGGGGGGGGGGGGGGGGGGGGGGGGCGGGGGGGCGGGCCCCCCCCCCCCCCCCCGGGGGGGGGGCCGCGGCGCGGTAAT
>NZ_JASCOR010000315.1 GCF_029959445.1 Stenotrophomonas sp. PS02298
GCCATGCTCGGCAGAGGCTGTACCGGTAATGCCCCTGCCGAGCATGGCTCGGCACTACCTCTAGGTTTTCTGGTAAAGCCCATGCCGAGCATGGCTCGGCACTACGGTGGATTTCTGGCCATGCATCTACCGGGCATGGCCCTGCACCACACGATTACCGCAACCAGAAAGCACCCAAAAACAGGTCCAGTGCCTTTAGGCCCGGTTGCTATTGTGCGTAAGGAACGACAAAGTTCGCCCTTCGCTGGTGTAAGGTCCCCACCCCTATGATTCAACTTGACGCCGTACAGACGGTCGCCTTCGCGGGCTTGACCCTGTTCGCCGGCTACGCATTGTGCCGTGCCATTCCGTTCTTCCGCCGCTACAACCTGCCTGAACCGGTGGTCGGCGGCCTGCTGGTGGCATTGGCCGTGTGGTGGGCACATGGTCAGCAGACCACCCTGTTCACACTCGACACCACGCTCAAGACACCGCTGATGGTGGCGTTCTTCACCACCCTGGGCATCAACGCCAGCCTGCGGCTGCTACGGGTCAGCGGCAAACAGGTGATGTTGTTCCTGCTGATCGGCAGCATCTTCGCGGTGCTGCAGAACCTGATCGGCATCAGTGTCGCCAAGCTGTTCGGCCTGAATCCGATGTTCGGCGTATTGGCCGGTTCGGCAACGCTGACCGGCGGCCCAGCCACCGGCCTGGCCTTTGCCGGGCATTTCGAACAGGCGGGCCTGGTTGGCGCGGAGAGCCTGGCGGTGACAGCGGCCATGGCCGGCATCATCTGCGGCGGACTGGTTGGCGGCCCGGTGATCACCGTGCTGATGCAGCGCTTCAAGGTGAAGCATCCCAGCCAGAAGGCCACCGGCGCGCAGCTTGGTGAAGACGAAGCGGTCACCGTGCGCTACCCCAGCGAGTCGGCCCGCGAGTTCGACGCGCTCAAGAGCATTGTCGTGCTGCTGATGGCGATGTGGCTGGGCGTATGGGTGGGCAAGGGCTTCGAAGGCATCGGCCTGACCCTGCCGACCTATATCGGCGCGATGCTGGTCGGCGCGGTGATCCGCAACATCGACGATTACACCGGCTGGATCAAGCTGTCGGTACCGACCACCGACCTGATCGGCAACATCAGCCTGGCCTTGTTCCTGGCCATCGCGCTGATGGATCTGAAGCTTTGGGAATTGGCTGGAATGGGCCTGCCGCTGCTGGTCAACCTGATCATCCAGGTCTCGGTGGTCGCGCTGTTCGCGGTGCCGATCTACTGGTTGATGGGCCGTGACTACGACGCTGCGGTAATGGGCGGTGGCTTCATCGGCTTCATGCTCGGCACCACCGCCAACGCGATGGCCGTGATGCGCCGGCTGGCGCAGCGCTACGGGCCGGCGCCGCGCGCCTTCCTGGTGGCGCCGCTGGTGGGTGCATTCTTCATCGACTTCATCAATGCGCTGATCATCACCGGCTTCCTGAACTTCTGGCCGCACTAAGCCGCCGGTTCCGTGCGCCATACCCGTGCCTTGTGCACGGGTTGGCGCGACAATGGGGCCCTACTCGTCCTGTAGCAC
>NZ_JASCOR010000316.1 GCF_029959445.1 Stenotrophomonas sp. PS02298
GCCGAGCCATGCTCGGCTGAGGCTCTACTGGTGATGCCTCTGCCGAGCATGGCTCGGCACTACACGGGAAGGCCCCTACCGAGCATGGCTCGGCACTACAGGAGGTGCGCTTGCTTACGCTGCGGGCTGTGCCTCGGCACCGCCGCGCTGCAGCGGGTCCGCATACGGCTGGCCGTTCTCGACAAAGCCCAGCGACACCGAATTCAAGCAATGCCGTTCAAAAGTCGGCGGCGGGCCGTCCGGGAATACATGACCGAGATGGCTGCCACAGCGTGCGCAGACGATCTCGGTGCGGATCATGCCGTGGCTGATGTCGCGGATCTCGCGCACATGGGCCGGATCGAACGGCGCGAAGAAGCTTGGCCAACCGGTGCCCGAATCGAACTTGGTGCTGGAACGGAACAGCGGCAGCGCGCACAGGCGGCAGCAGTACACGCCGTCGCGCTTGTTATCCAGGAACACGCCGCAGAACGGCGCCTCGGTGCCGTGATGCAGCAGCACGCGCTGTTCTTCGCTGCTGAGCCCGGCGATCAGGGCATCACGTTGGGTGGTGCTGGGAGGGGTCAGGTCGAAGGCGGTCATGGCGCGGCATCCGTGGGGCAGATATCAATGGTAGGGGCGGGCAGTGGTCAGTCCAAGGGCGCATTCATGGTGGCGCAAGCTGGGCCGGCGCATGCTCGGTCAGTGGACGAACAGGAGATGCCGATGAAACGGATGACATATCTGACGCTGGCAGTGCTGGCGATCGCACCGCTCTCTGCGCAGGCGCAGCTGCAGCAGCCACCGTCGCCGACTGCAACCCGCCCGGTGACACTGCCACCGCCGTCGCGGCCGCCGGCAACGGCGCCATCGGATCAACGACAGGAAGAAGTGCGGCCGCTGCCGCCACGGCCAGCCGCCCAGCCCAAGCCAGCGCCGAAGGCAAAGCCGATCACCCAGCCGGCACAGCCCGTGCGTCCGATCTACGACAGCAAGGGACAGCCGACACCGCATATGCGGCAGACCAGCCCCGGCCGGGTGTTGGATACCCGCACCAATCGCTACTACGACACCGTGCCCAGTGGTGTTGGGCAACAGGTAGTGCCGCCGCCGGCCGGCGCGCGCTGACCCTGTAGTGCCGAGCCATGCTCGGCAGAGGCTTTACCGATAGAGCGTCCGTGTAGTGCCGAGCCCTGCTCGGCAGGAGGCATTCCAAGCCAACGCCAGAAGCGACCCCTCCCCAGCCCTCCCCTTGGCCTGCGGCCAAAGGGAGGGGGCGTAGTGCCGAGCCGTGCTCGGCAGGGGCTTTACCGATAGAGCGTCCGTGTAGTGCCGAGCCATGCTCGGCAGGAGGCATTCCAAGCCAACGCCAGAAGCGACCCCTCCCCAACCCGCCCGGCCCGAAGGCATGGCCTTCGGTCGTTCATCAGGCCGCACGCCGGTGGCGTGCAAGCAGGCCCTCTTCACCCCCTTGGCCTGCGGCCAAAGGGAGGAGGCGTAGTGCCGAGCCATGCTCGGCAATGGGGCATCACCGGTAGAGCCCCTGCCGAGCCC
>NZ_JASCOR010000317.1 GCF_029959445.1 Stenotrophomonas sp. PS02298
GGCGTCAGCCGCGAAGCTGGCAATGCTGCAATCACCGGTGTATCTGCGAGCTGACGGATTGTCAGCTTCGCGGCTGACGCCGCTCCCACAGGGGCTGATGGGCTACGGGTGACGCCCTTGCCGAGCATGGCTCGGCACTACCCTCACTTCGCGTGGCGCTTCATCAGTTCCAGCACTACCTCGGCTTCCTGCGCGCGCTTGGCCGGGTCCTTTTCCGCGACGACATGGTCGCTCAGGTGCCCGGCCATCACTTCCAGCATCAGCCCGTGCATGGCGCCCTTGGCGGCGGCAATCTGCACCAGCATGCCGTCGCAGTCGTCGCCGTTCTCCAGTGCCTGTTCCAGGGCCGCTACCTGGCCGGCGATGCGCCGCACCCGGGTCAGCA
Organism: Stenotrophomonas sp. PS02298; assembly: GCF_029959445.1. Taxonomy (GTDB): domain Bacteria; phylum Pseudomonadota; class Gammaproteobacteria; order Xanthomonadales; family Xanthomonadaceae; genus Stenotrophomonas. The sequence goes on from NZ_JASCOR010000317.1 coordinate 386, forward strand.
GCTTCTTCTTGTCGCGTTGGATATGAGCCATGGCTGGCATCATATACCCCTTGGGGGTATATGATCACGCCGTCCTTCTCCCAACCCATCGTCATGCAACTCGATGCGCTCGCTCAATCCCGCCGCCACAGCCATGCCTTCAGCGATGGCAATCCGATGGCGGAGAAGAATACCCGGCGCGCGATGGTGCTGACCATCGTGATGATGGTGATCGAGATCGTCGGCGGCTGGTGGTTCAACTCGATGGCGGTGCTGGCCGATGGCTGGCATATGAGCTCGCATGCGCTGGCGCTCGGTTTGGCGGCGTTTGCCTATGCCTGCGCACGGCGCTACCGCGATGATCCACGCTTTGCCTTCGGGACCTGGAAGATCGAGATCCTGGCTGGGTTCACCAGCGCGATCCTGTTGCTGGGGGTTGCCGCGATCATGGCGTTCGAGTCCATCCTGCGCGTGTTCAAACCCAGTCCCATCCATTACCAGCAGGCCATTGCGATCGCGGTGGTCGGCTTGGCGGTGAACCTGCTGTGCGCATGGTGGCTGCGCGATCAACACCATCATCATGGGCATGACCATGACCACCACGCGCATGGCGGCCACCATCATCACCATGATCTGAACCAGCGCTCGGCCTACCTGCATGTACTGGCCGATGCGGCGACCTCGGTGCTGGCGATCATCGCCCTGCTCGGTGGCCTGTACTTCGGCGCCTCCTGGCTGGACCCGCTGATGGGCATCGTTGGCGCGGTACTGGTGTCGGTCTGGGCCTGGGGTCTGATCAGGCAGACCGGCGGCGTGCTGCTGGATGCGGAGATGGACGCACCGGTCGTGGCTGAAATCCGCGAAGCGGTGGAGCAGGGCGAGGTGCCTGCCCGGATCAGTGACCTGCATGTCTGGCAGGTTGGCCGTGGCCGCTATGCCTGCGCGATGGAAGTGGTGACTGAAACCGTGGTGGCGCCGGAAGTGTTCCATCGTGCCTTGGCGATCCACGAGGAGATCGTGCACGTGACGGTGGAGGTGCGCAGCGCAGCCGCGCTGTAGTGCCGAGCCATGCTCGGCAGAGGTATTACCGGAAAACCAGTTGTGGGAGCGG
>NZ_JASCOR010000318.1 GCF_029959445.1 Stenotrophomonas sp. PS02298
GAGCGTGTGCAGATTTTTGTGTAAACGGGATTCGGGTTACAGCTGAGGGAGCCGCCCCTCAAACTGGATGGTAAATCGGTTCAGGGCTGCCTTCCAATCACGGATGGGTAAGGTCCATCGTTTGCTGATGTTGCGCAACGCGAGGTAGAGCAGTTTGACGAGAGCTTCGTCGCTCGGAAACGCGCCGCGGTGCTTGGTTAATTTTCGTAGCCCCATGTTCACCGACTCGATTGCGTTGGTTGTATAGATGACCTTACGGATCTCGGGTGGATAGTCGAAAAATGGGGTTAACCGTGTCCAGTTACGCCGCCAAGACTGGCCAATCGGCAGGTACTCCTTGTCCCAGCGTGCCTCGAACTCGGTGAGCCGTTGCTCAGCTTCCTCGGCGGTGGCGCAGGTGTAGATGCGCTTGAGGTCGGCCGCCACTTCTAGTCGCCGCTTCCACGACACATAGTTCAAGCTGTGCCTGACCATATGCACGATGCATAGTTGCACCGTGGTGTACGGAAACACTGCCTCGATAGCCTCAGGGAAGCCCTTCAGGCCGTCGACACAGGCGATGAAGATGTCTCGCACGCCACGATTACGTAGCTCCGTCACCACTTGCAACCAGAACTTCGCACCCTCGGTTTGGGCCAGCCACAGGCCCAGAACTTCCTTCTCACCGCTCATCGTTATACCGATGGCCAGGTAGACCGCCTTGACTCGAACTGCACCGTCTCGAACTTTGACGTGGATGCAGTCCAAGTACACGATCGGATAGACCGGATCGAGCGGGCGCGCCTGCCACGCCTTGACCTCATCCACCACTGCGTCTGTGACCGATGAAATTAAGCTCGGCGACACCTCGGCCCCGTACATCTCCTCCAGGTGTGCCTGGATCTCGCGCACGGTCATCCCTCGTGCGTACAGTGACAGGATCTTGTCGTCGAACCCACTCCAACGGGTCTGGTGCTTCGGAATTAGCTTGGGCTCGAAGGTGCCTTGGCGATCGCGTGGTACCTCGATAGGCAGCTCACCAAACTCACCCTTGAGCGTCTTGCGACTGCGGCCGTTGCGGGTGTTGCCAGCACCGTTGGCCACCGGCTCGTGCTTCTCATGCCCCAAGTGCTCGGTCATCTCTGCATCGAGCGCCTTCTCAACCAGCAGCTTGGTCAACTGCTTTAGCAAGCCGTTCTCGCCGATCAGGTCCTCAGGTCTCTTGTAGTTAGCCAACAAGCTGCTCAGCAACTCGTTGGGTACTTCATGTTTGCGTGAACTCATGGTGTCTCCAGGTCAGATGGCAGTTTCCTGCCGGTGACCCGTTTACACAAAATCTAGGACAGGCCC
>NZ_JASCOR010000319.1 GCF_029959445.1 Stenotrophomonas sp. PS02298
AGAGTGGGGTTTCGAAACGAAACCCCACTCTGACCCCGGTTTTGACCTTTGCTGACCACGCGCTTTTTGTAAGAGCTGCGCCAGCCGCAAAGCTGGCATGGCATGAACTGATGGTTTGCTGCCAAGAGCACCCCTCCCCAACCCTCCCCTGCGCTGCGCGCAAGGGAGGGGGTTCAAGGCTTGCTTCGCTTTGGCTGATGGAAACCGGCGGTCGCACTTGCCGCCATCAGGGTTTCAGCAACACCTTGCCCTTGCGTCCGGGCAACAAGCTCGCCGTCACCGCTTCTGCAACATCAGCCAGCCCGTAGATCGCCTGCACCGGCAATTCCAGTTCGCCACTCAACACACGCTGCAGCAGCTCGCCTACCAGTCGACGCTTGTTCTCCACCGACATCTGCTGGCTGACCTTGCTGCCCCAGAAGCCCTTCACCGTGGCCTGTTTGAAGATCAGGTCGCCGGAGGGAATCTGCATGGCTTCGCCGGCCATGGTGCCGAACGAAACCAGCGTGCCGTTTTCGCCTAGCAGCGACACCAGATCCGCGCTGGCCTGACCGCCGATGGAATCGACTGCGGCGTGTGCGAGCGTGTCGCCCAGCAACGCCTGCGCGCGAGACTTCCAATCCGGCTGTGTGGTGGACAGCACATTGTTGATGCCCAATGCCTTCAGTTCATCGACGCCGGCATCACGACGTACGAGCCCGAGCACGTGCACGCCGCGTGCGGCGGCGAGCATGGCCAGGGTCTTGCCGACCGCGCCGTTGGCGGTGTTCTGCACGATCCATTGGCCGGGTTCGGCCTGCAGGAATTCCAGCAGCATCAACGCGCTCAACGGCATGGCGATCAGCTGTGCTGCGGCTTCATCGGCGATGCCGTCCGGCACCGGAATGACCATGCGCGCGGGGGCGATGAAGTATTCGGCCCAGGTGCCGTGTACCGAAGCGGCCATGACGCGCTGGCCGATGGTGATGCCTTCGACGCCTTCGCCAAGCGCCTCGATGATGCCTACTGCTTCGCTGCCACCGATCGCCGGCAGCGTGGGCTTGTAGCCGTACTTGCCGCGTACGGTCCACAGATCGTGGTTGTGGATGGATGCGAGCAGGGTCTTGATCCGTACTTCGCCGGGGCCGGGCTGCGGGATGGGGCTGTCGCCCAAGGCCAGTACGTCGGCCGGTTCACCGAAGGTGGTGTGGATGGCGCTACGCATGAGTGTCTCCTGTTGCGGGTCAAAACCGGGGTCAGAGTGGGGTTTCGGAACGAAACCCCACTC
>NZ_JASCOR010000031.1 GCF_029959445.1 Stenotrophomonas sp. PS02298
TACTCGACAATCTGCCGAACCGCCTCGATCTTGAACTCATCCGTGTAACGCTTCGTACTCATAACCACCTCCGCGTAAGCCATAGTTTATGGCTGCGAGGTGTCTACGAAATCCTGGGCGATTCAGTTTGGCGTATTGAATGATCGGATGCGCGATGCCGCACATATCCCGCAGGATCGCCAGCTAAACCCAGAACGAATGCGGGCCATGTGTATGGAAGCATTGGGAGATCTTCTGAATTGACCAAGGTTTTTAATGTCTTCAGTACTCTTACCACCGTCCGTCAAACTGATAGATCTTCCGCCTCGCATTTTTCCGCTCACGAACTTCTGCCAAGCGCATTTAGAGATTGGCACCAACTGTCAGCAGCCCCTTCTTTCCAGCGAAGCGGCATTTCCAATGCCACAACCCACACCCTCATCCAACGAAATGAACTCATGCGTCAAACCAGTACTGACGCGTATCATGACGATTGGCTTTGTGACTGCAGATCCCGCTTCAAAGTCATTGGCATCCGGGGTTCCGGCTGGGCGAGACGCCCTAAACAGTGCCACCAAAGAGCTGGCTGGCAACCGATCTAGCTGACGGCATTGAATACACCAAAAGCAGAAAACCCAGATTTCTTTCGGGTTTCTGACAGCCTGGGCATGCATTCTCATAAAGAATGTCGTCGGTTTCTCGCTACGTTTGTCGCGCTGCCAAACGCGTGGCCTTTTCGCATTGAAGTCCACTAGAAAGCGGCGGTGATCAGGGGTGGCGGGGGCTGAAATTGCCGAAAAATGGCCTAACGTCTACTCAAAATGCGAATGTGATACTTGTTCCCGAGCAACAGTAACGGCGGATGCATGCACCCACCGTATACCACCCGCCCCATCATTGCGCAGCAAGCGGAAGACTGTTGAGCTCTGCCCGTGCCTCCCGCCATCGCGGGAAGTGTTCATCCAGCAATGCGATAAATCGTTCGTCGTGGGTGGGTGCGATCAGGTGGGCCAGCTCGTGCACCACCACGTACTCGAGCAGGTGCCGGGGCTTTTTGACCAATTCCGTGTTCAAGCGAATATGCCCACGGGCATGATTGCAGCTACCCCATCGGGTCTTCATGCGTTGCAAGTAGTACCCGTTCAACTTGACGCCAAGCCGGCGTTCCCAGGCCCCGATCAAGTCGGGTAGCACTGCATGCAACTGCGCTTTGTGCCACGCGTGCATCACTTCCGCGCGCTTCATCTCACCGGTGCCGGGGCGCACCATGAGTGTGACGCGTTTATGATCGAGGCGGACACCGGGCCTAGCTTCCACATACTGCACGTCGAGCAGGTAGCGGCGCCCCCAAAGGATGTGGCTTTCGCGGGTGGTATGGCGCCGCGGAGTCTCGCGGGCCTGCGCGCGGAACTCGGCCTGCTGTTTCCGGATCCAGCCGAGTCGGGTGATGGCATAGGCCCGAAGCACGTCCATGCGCGACCGTGTAGGCGCGACCAGCGTGACCCTTCCTTCCGGGGGATGCACGGTCAGGTGCACGTTCTTGACGTCCTTGCGCGTTACCGCGATTTCGATGTTGCCCAACAGGAAGGTGTCCATCAGCGATAGCCGGCCTGATTCTTGACCAACTCGAACAGCCTGGACATCGCCTCACGGTCACCATCGACGAATTTGAGCAACGTGCTGCGCACGGCCCGCTCTTTGATCTCGTTGCCCTTCCAGTCAGCCGGTACGGACTCCCGCATGGCGGTGTCGATCTTCACGGCCATACTGATCAACTCGCTGCCGTGCCTAGGCCCCTGATCGGCAATGTGCGCTGCGTCGGCGGGCTTGGCCAGGATGTCCGGAAGGTTGCGGTAGATAAGGGAGGCCTCCGGCTTGCCCTGCAAGGCCTCGGGCACCTGTCCGCGCGACCCCAGCCTTTTCGCCAGTGCTTCGGCCTGCCTCAGGAATTCCTCGTAGCTCTTTGCATCGGCGCGTGACTGCTTGATCAGCTCATTCAGCAGGCTCGACATCTCCTTGAAGAAGCGAGGATCAGTCAGGCGCTCTTGGATGATGGCCTTGCGCACATTGTTGATGACGCCCTCAGCCACCGCCTTGGTGCTGGTGCCCTTGGCGTTAAGCTTCTGCGCGATGGCGTCATGGATGCCACTGTTGACAATCAAATCCACCAGCGAAAGATCACCCATGTCCCCCAGTTCTCGGGCTTCATCAGCACGCACGTAGCGGTTGAGCAGGTCGCGCATGTCGCCCTCGAAGGGCTTGATGTCGAACTCCTCGCCGGAATGGTTCTTGATTGCCGCGCGCATCTCGGCATAGAAGGTCACCTCGCGTTCCAGCCGGATGATCGTGGCTTCGTCGTAGCCGGCGTTGGACAGCTCGCCGCCAATGTCCGCCCAGGCCCGAACGAACGCTGTCACCAGCTTGTAGAACGAAATTCGCAGCGGCTCGGCCTGCTCAAGTGCTTCGGCTTCCTGTGCCTGACCGCAGAAGTAGGCGATGAACTGCTCAAGATCACGTGGCGCCAGCACCGGCTCGCACAGGTGCAGCAGCGCCTCACGGCTTTCTTCCAGTTTCCTTGCGCCTTCGGTGATCCAATTCTTCAGAGTGACATTGCCGTCTTGCCCATCCTTTGCGTCCATCACCAGCTGGTCGGAGCTGTAAACCGAAATAGCGTCCTGCACCTTGCCGAACAGTTCCTTGAAATCGACGATGTAGCCGTAATCCTTGTCATCACCATCAAGACGATTGGTGCGGCAGATCGCCTGGAACAGATCGTGGTCGCGCAGGTTGCGGTCCAGGTAGATGTAGGAGCAACTAGGCGCGTCGAAGCCGGTCAGCAGCTTGCTGACCACGATCAGCAGCCTGCAGTTGGCGGGCTCATCCTTGAAGCGCCGTTTCATCTCGGCCTCGTACTTGTCGGTGCTTTCGAAATCCTTGAGCACCCAATTCACATAGGTTTCGTACTTGTAGCGATAGTCGCTGTTCGCGGGCTCCTTCGAGTACTGGGTCTTATCAGGTTCGAAGGAGGTGATGATGCCAACGTTCCGGCCGAAACTGATGTTCTGGAACAGACGGAAGTAGTGGCACGCATCGTAGATTTCGTCGGCCACCAGGATCGCGGTGCCACGGCCGTCGCTCAGACGACGGCGCGTGTCGAAGTCTTCCAAAATGCTCCGGATGATTCGGCTCTTGCGCTCGCCCGAACTAAGTAATTCTTCCATCGTGGCCCAACGCTTGCGCAGTGCCGCCTTCTGAAAATTGTTGAGGCGCTTCGTCTTGTTGGCGAAGTACTCCTCGATCTTCTTCTTGTTGCCGAGTTCCTGCGGCACTTCGCGCGCCTCGTACTTCAGGTCCAGCACCACCTTGTCAGCCACGGCTTCGGGAAACTTGTAAGTGTGGATGTAAGTACCGAATACATCATGGGTGGCCTGCTTGTCCTTGCGCAGCAGAGGCGTGCCAGTGAAGCCGATGAAGACAGCATCGCCCAGCCAGCGCTTCATCTGCTTGTTCATGTCCCCACCCTGCGTGCGATGGGCTTCGTCCACGAACACATAAAAGCGGCCATGTGCCGGCGGCGACAGACCACTCAGGTCGGTGATATCGAACTTGTGGATCAGCGCGCACAACAGCCGTGGAGTGGTCGCACCCAGCTTGGCCACCAGATCGGCGCGCGAGGTCACCCGGGTGGAATCCAGCCCGGAATTCTTCAATACCTTGGTGATCTGATCATCCAGCTCGTCGCGGTCGGTGATCACCAGGATGCGCGCACTCGGGTCGTCCTCCAACAACCATTTGGCCAGCAGCACCATCAGGATGCTTTTGCCACTACCCTGGGTATGCCAGATCACCCCGCCTTCTCGTTTTCGGGTGCGTTCCTGTGCGGCCTTGATGCCAGCGTACTGGTGCTGCCTCGGGACCTTCTTGATGCCAGCATCAAAGATCACGAAGTGGTAGAGGAAATCCAGCAATCGTGCCTTGTCGAACATCTGTGCCAGCGGGCGGTCCAGCAACACACCGGCCTCGCCAGCGGCCAAGCCGGCCCCGTCTTTCCACTGCACATAGAACTCTTCCGGGCTGCCCACCGTACCGTAATACAACCCTTGCGCGTCATTGCCCGCCAACAGCAGCTGCACCGTGCTGAAGAAAGCCTGGTTGAAGGCCGGCTCCTGGTTGCTGATGAGCTGCCGGATGCCTTCAGCCCTGTCCCTGCTACCGCGCTTTAGCTCCAACACGGCAATGGCGATGCCGTTGATGTACAGCACGATGTCGGGGCGACGATCGAAGCCACCGCGCAGGGTGACCTCTTCGGCCAAAGCGAAGTCATTGTCGTTGAACTTTTCCGGATCCCATTCGATGAAGTGGACTTTTCGGATCGGCTCGCCCAGCGCAGCTTGTACGTCGGCACCATAACGGAGTAGGCCGTAAGTCTTGAGGTTCGCGTCGTAAAGCGTGTTGCCGCTTATCTCTGCAGCGATCTGCAGCTGACGCAATGCCGCCGAGATCTGTACGTCGGTATAGCCGCGCCGCTTGAGGTTCGCGGAAAGAAGCTCGGGCTCGATATTGCGGTTGTGCTTCCGCTTGCCCCAGTCGCCGAGGTAGTCGTAACCCAGGCAGTCCGCCCCCGACCTGTCAGTAAACAACTTGACCACACGGTCCTGGGTGACGCGCTCGGCACGGGGGCTGTTATGCATGAGCGGCGGTCTCCAGCCTGACCGGCGACCAGATGACTTCGGCCAGAGCCATCAGCAGCGTGGCACGTTTGCCCTGTTCCTCCTTGGTGAAATCGGCATGTGCTTCAAATGGCAGCTGATGTTTGTCCTTGAATTGCCGGAACTGCGGCTGGTGCTGATAGATCGCATCGCTCAGGCTGGCTGCGTAGAAGTTCTGCTGCGCGTAGCTCTTGCGCTTGTCGCCGAATGACTTGGCTTTCAGGCTGCGGTTGACGTCCTGCGGCAGCAGCAGCAGCGAAGCGACATTGTTGCGGATGTCCTCGAACTCCTGCTCGCTGGCGAACATGTCAGCGTACTTGGCGAAATCGTCGGCAAAGATGTGCTCGATGTCGTACGGATTATTTGCTGCGCGGTCCACCAGGAAAGGAAAAATGTCGCCGCGCCCGGAATGCAGTTCGGTGAAAGCGGTGACCCGTGCCAGCAGGTGGTAGATGTACGACCTGCTGTGTTGGTTCAGCTCGAAGCCAGCCAGCCCCTTGCGCCATTTCTGGGTGGCGCTACCCCGCACGGTGACCTCGTCATTGGCCAGCTCATTGCCGAGCAGTTGCACAAGCTCGTCCAGGCCCCTGCGGCGGATCTTCCGGTTCAGCAGGTGCATCGCGTAGTAGATCGACGAATAGCCGGTGCGGATGTTGTTGACCTTGCGCCGCATCATCCAGATATCCAGGTACGTTGCTGTCACTGCCAGCTTGCGGCGAACGGTGACCGTATCGTCCGACTCGACCAGTGACGCCAGCAGCACGGTATTCTGCAGCGTCAGCCCATTGCGTGCGTTGTAGTAGATGGCCTCCAGACCGGGCATATGAACCGCACTGGCCTGCTGGACCAGCAGCCAAGCCTTGGCGAAGAAGCGGAAGCTGTCCTTGACGAAGGCGGCATTGGTCTCGGCCGTTCCCAGCCCCAGCCGGGTGTGATTGTCCCGTACCCAGCGATGGAACATGCTGCCCACCAGCTCCCAGTCCCGCTCAGTGGCGTTGGCAACGCGCTCGCGGATGCTTTCAGCGTATTGGGCACGCAGCCAATCACGCATGAATTCGCCATCACGGTCGTGCTGGTGCTCCTGGTCCACCGTGATCAGCTCCAGCACTTGGTTGCGCCAGGCCACGTTCACCTCCGAGCGCGTGGTGGCATCGGTGATCGGGGCCAGCAGGTAGGCCTTGAGCATGTCCATCGGGCCCAGCGGCTTGCCTCGGTCATTCATCGATTCGAAGATGACGTTGGCGTAGGCGTCGTTGTCGGTGGCGATCTCAATCAAGCCAACCTTGCGCATCAACCAGTAGATGAAGTGCGACAGCCCCTCACCCAGCTCTTCCACCAGCCCACTGGCCTCGATTTCCTGGTAGCGGGCATGCATGGTCTGGATGGATTCATCCTTGTCGTCCGGAACGAAAGGCTTGCCCTCGTACAGCGCACGAATGATGTCCAGGCGCTCGGGAATGTCCAGGTTGAACTTGGCCACGCCCATGTCATCGCTGTGGATCAGCGGCGCCATGGTGGCTGCCACCCCCAGCTGCTTCTCGCTGGCGGCACGATACAGATGGATCAACAGCAGAGTCAGCGAGGTCGTGCGTTGCTGGCCATCCACCAGGTAGCTCTTACCATTGCGCTGGCTGACAATGATCGAGCCGAGGAAGTATTCGCCATAGCCGTTGACTGCACTGGTCTCATGACCGGGCAGATAATGGGCGAAGAATTTGGCCTGCAGGTCGTTCAGCAGGTCCTCGATGTTCTTCTTCTCCCACTTGTACTCGCGCTGGTACTCGTCAATGGCAAACGAACGGCCTTGCAGCAACTGCTGAATGGTCCGGTAGTACGGTGTAACGGCTGACATGGCTTTCCCCCTGTTTCCTTTCTTGCTTCAGATTAACCGGGTTTGGCCGGTCAGCAGTACCTGCATCATGCCTTGCTTGAGCTGCACGATTTTGGCGCGTTGAACTCCGAGTGCGGCGAGTTCGGAGTCCATATCGCCCAGCACCTCCACGATGGCAGCTTGCTCTTCCGAACATGGAAGCTTTAACTGACCCTCAAGAAACGCCGTTTTGGAAAGGTTGTAGCGAGTAGATCCTTGAGCCAGAGACTTGACGAGTTCGCGCCCAATCTGTGCGCGCATATAATAGGAAATAAAGAGGCCATTTACTCGTACACCTTCCCTCAGACGAAAACCAAAGCAAAAACTGTTCAAGTAAAGGTTTTCAACATCGTCGGAAACTAGCGCGCACATGGCGACTTCTTCTGGCGTCTCTGATGACCCATTGAACAGTAAATCGCCTTTCATCACGCGATTCTGGGACTCGCTCTGCAGGACATCGACTTTTTCGAGGAAATTCACATCAAGGATCACGTTAGCCATGACATTGACGAATGGCACATAGAGCGCATCACCTTTCCCGAAGTCCTTTTTACTCTTTCCGACAAGTCCGCCATAGACCAGACCAAGCTCGCCCAATTGCATCATCTCCCACTTCCCACGGAAGCCCGGGAGGCGGCGCTTGCCGGTGAGCAATTCATGCATCGCACCTAGCTTGATGGCGCGCTTCTTGGCGATCAGCGCATCTTGCGCAGCCAGCAGCGCATCTACGTCACCGAGGGCAGTAGCGATGGCGGATTGCTCGGCGATACTTGGCAACCATATCTCGAAATTTTGAACAAGCTTCGTATCTAGAACGCCTGCCGTATTGCCCGCAGAACTGACGATCCTCAATAACTCGTCGGCCCTACCGAGTAGTGAATAAGTAAGAAATTTTGGGAATACCTGTGCATTCGGCACTAAAGCCTTCACATCTTGATTGAAGCAAACCGGCGCAACAACAAGACCGGCGCGAATTTCTGAGTGAAGCGCGCTCCCGCGAACCAGCAGAAGCGTCGAGCCAAGTGGAGCCATTTTGCTACCGGCCGCAACAGCTTCATATGTTAAACACTGATCTGATTCAGAGATCTCGATCGTCTTGAGTGTGGATGCACTAATCCAAGGAACATTTCCCTCCCAGTAACTAGAAATTTGACGCGATGGAGTTCCACCGGAGAGCCATCGGGTCACCATCCCAACTTGGATCTGCTTGTATCCCGGCATCAATTCCACGCAAACCCCATCTTCACCAAATGCCCGGCCACCTTGGCTCCCAGCTCTTTAACCTCCACCGCCAATTGCGGCAGTGGCGAGTCATAACGCTCGGCCAGCTCCTTCACCCGCCGGGTCAGGGCCTGCGATACACGCTCCACGTCTCCCTGCACAGCGCTGGACAATGCTGTGAACCACTTGTCGCCCACCACCAACAGCTGGATTTCCTGTACCGATAGCTTTGGGTACTTGGCCAGGGCCTTGGCATCCAGCTCGTCATCCAGGGCTTTGAGCTGCTTTTTCAGTCGCGCCATATCGTCCGTCAGCGCCAGCCACTGCTTCAGTACCGCAAGCTCCTCGACGGCCTGGGTGTCTTTGCCGATCTCGCGCACGCGATCCTTCACCTGCGCTGCGGTGATCCGGTCGAACCCGGCGAAGGCCATGTCCTCGCCGCCGTGCTCTTCTTCCAGCGCTTCCAGCGCGCTACTGGCGTTGTCCAACGCGGCGCTGGCGTCATCAAGCACTTTCTGTTCGGCAGCGAAGTAACGCGCCACGACCAGAGGTTTGGGAACCAGGTCACAGACCCAGCCCTTGTCTTTGCGCTGGCCTTTCTTGTTAGTCTCGATGATGCGCGCGGGCTCCGCCTTCCAGCCATCGACAGACAGCAGGTAGGCATCGTCCTGCAGGGTCTGCGCCCAGTAGTCCATCAGGTGCTGGTAGATCGTGTAGGCATCGATCAGTGGTGCCTTCGCATAGGCGGCCAGCAGGCTTTCGGAAACCTCATGGATGAACTGCTTGGGATGACCGCCCTGGCCAAAACCAATGAGCTTCGGCCGGATTGCTTTCTCCCATCTGGCATGCAGACCGGTCACCGTGGCCTGGACGGCCTTGAACTCGGCGTGGCCGAGGATTGCCGGCTTCAGTTCGGCCTGGGGCAGCTTCAATTGCAGATAGCCGGGGCGACCCGCGCCCTCGAACAGGGCTGCGCGTAGCGCAGGCATCTTGGCCCAGTACGCATCCAGTGCGTCCACATCGCGCTGCGGAATGCCGCCGAGCAGGTGGCCTTGGATGTCTTGCAGATCCTCGGCCTCACTGGTGTCTATATAGCGCGGCAGATTAAGGTTGTAGTCGTTCTTGGCGCTGCGGATTTCGTCGAAACCGACCATACGCGCGTAGCCTGGAATGTCCTGCGTTTTGCCGAAGGTATCGACAATGCGGTGGATATCCTGCTCGCGCAGGCGGTTCTTGTTGCCGTCCTTCAAGAAGCCCTTGCTGGCATCCATCATGAAGATGCCGCGGCGGGCGGTGGCATTGTTCTTGTCCAGCACCAGGATGCAGGCCGGGATGCCGGTACCGTAGAACAAATTGGCCGGCAGGCCGATGATGCCGGCCAGGTAGCCGCTGTCCACCAACTGCTTGCGGATAGCGGCCTCGGCATTGCCCCGCCGACGTCCCCCCGGCCTGAGTAGAGGTCGGGTTTAGAGTCCGGTTTTGATCTTATCTGTCTTCGCCACCAGCTGCGCGGCGTACTGGGCAGGTGTCATCCCGCCGAGTGCTCTTTTTGGCCTTTCTTCGTTGTAGTCACGTCGCCAGCTTTCGATGCTGGTACGGGCATGGAGCAATGTTGGGAACCAGTGCTCGTTGAGGCATTCATCGCGTAGCCGGCCGTTGAACGACTCAACATAGGCGTTCTGATTCGGTTTCCCTGGCTCGATCAAGCGCAGGGCGATTTCCTTGTCGTGAGCCCAGGCAACCATGGCTTTTCCGCAAAATTCCTTTCCATTGTCCGTCCTGATAACCCGAGGTAGGCCGCGCTGAACTGCCAGCCTGTCCAGCACTCTGGATACTCCTTGGCCAGATATGGCTCGCTCCACTTCGATGGCAACTGCCTCATGGGTCGCATCGTCGACGATGGTCAGACACTTGATCACCCGACCCTCAGCAGTTCGATCAAATACGAAGTCCATCGACCACACTTCATTTGCAGCGGACGGCCGTATCAGCGGCTGGCGCTCACCTACTGGCACCTTCTTGCGCTTCATACGACGCACCTGCAGGCCGGCTTCCTTGTACAGGCGCTCCACCCGCTTGTAGTTCACAACAAGCCCTTGCTGCCGCAGCTTCAGATGGATCATGCCCACACCGTAGCGTTTGTGCCGTTGCGCCAAAGCGGCGATCTGCTCACGAAGCTCGGCGTTGTTGTCGGGTCTGGGCACATATCGCAACGCGCTGGCGCTCATGCGCGCTACCGCCAGCGCTCGTCGTTCGCTCAACCCCTTCTCAACCATGCTCCGCACCAGCAGCCTGCGCACTGGTGCGGTCACCACTTTTTTCGCAAGGCATCCTTGATAACGTCGTTCTCGAATACCTGCTCAGCCAGTAGCTTCTTCAGGCGCGTGTTCTCCGCTTCCAGGTCCTTCAGTCGCTTGGCATCTGGCACGCTCATACCGCCGAACTTGCTGCGCCACAGGTAGTACGAGGCCTCGCTGAAGCCGTGCCGGCGGCAAAGATCCTTGATGGGCATGCCTGCTTCAGCCTCACGCAGGAAGCCAATGATCTGTTCTTCGGTAAAGCGCTTCTTCACGTCCAATCTCCTTGTCATTGAGGATTGGACTCCAAACCGTTGTGCTACTCAATCTTGGGGGGACGTCGCCGGAACAGCACACCGTGCGGCAGAATGCAGGCGCCCTTGCCGTTGGCCTTGAGGCTGCGAATGATGTGCAGCAGATAGGCGTAATCACCCTGCTTTGCCGGCGGCACGCCCCAAGCAAAGCGCTGGAAGGGGTCAGCGTCTGGTGTCAGCCCCGTGCTCCAGGCCTTGTCCGAAAACGGCGGATTGGCGACCACATAGTCGAAGGTCTTGAGCCGCTCGCCATCCTTGAACTTCGGATCGGCCAAGGTATTGCCCGACTGCACGGATCCATCCGGGAAGTCGTGAAGGATCATGTTCATGCGGGCCAGACCGGCGGTGGTGGCCGAGACTTCCTGCCCGTAGAGGGTGATCTGCTTGCCCGCTGAAGCGGCCACCTTCAGCAACAACGAGCCGGAGCCGCAGGTGGGGTCATAGGCGGTGGTCTGGCGTTTGGTGTTATGTGGACCTATGCCAATCAACTTGGCGATGGTGCTGCTGACTTCAGCCGGGGTGTAGAACTGGCCTTTGCTCTTTCCCGAATCCTGGGCGAAGTGGCGCATCAGGTATTCGTAGGCATCACCAAGGATGTCGTCGTGCTCGGCGCGGTTGTCAGAGAAGTTCAGTGCCGGGTTTTCGAAGATGGCAACCAGGTTGGTCAACTTGTCCTGGCGCTCCTTGCCTTCGCCCAGTTTTTTGGGGTCGTCGAAGTCGGGGAAGTCACTGTACGAAAGACTGTTGCTATTTGCCTCGATCAACGGCTGAATGATCCGGGTGTTGATTCGCTCCCCGATATCAGGCTTGCCCTTGAAGGCCACCATGTCGGCAAAGCTGGCCCCGGCCGGAATGATCAGGGGCGCCAGATCGTCGCCAGCGTACTTGTCGCTGACGTACTTGATGAACAGCATGAACAGCACGTAGTCCTTGTACTCGGACGGTTCCATGCCGCCGCGCAGTTCATCGCAGGAAGCCCAGAGGGTGGAATAAAGGTTGGATTTTTTTATGGGCATGGTTAGTCAAGGCTGGAATAGCAAAGCCCGCCTTGTAGGGGCGGGCCAATCTGATGCAGTGCGGGAATGTCAGGCCGTCACCGTCACAAGCGCGGGCTCCAAGGATGCTATGACGAACTGTTTTTTGCCATTGCCAACGCTGCGCCGTTGGGCCCCAGTGGCCAAGTAGCGCGTGGTCTCCCAGTAATCGAGCCGGGCCAAGCCCGGTAGGAACAGTTGTTCGAAGAACTGGCGTGGCTCCAACGGTTCTTAGACAGAGAGCTCGCTATGCAGGCGTTGCCACCTGCGTGCAGCGCTTGTTCAGCTCTTGGACGCTCAACCACCGAACTGCCGGGAAGGCCCGCTGCACACCCGAAGCTTCCATGTCGCCATACCTGGACTTCCAGACGTGGTAAGTCGCATCGGAAATAACAAGCTCACGGCAGACATCCTTGACCTGCTTTCCAGCCTCAACCTGTTTCAAGGTCGTAACGATCTGATTTCAGGTGAATTTTCTCTTGGGCATCCGTGGCATCCGTGGGGCTGGTTTGCCCGGAGACCTCCAAGAATGCCAGGACCAAGCTTACCGGCAGGCACACTTGGAGCTGCCGCGGCGGCCATGTACCGTGCCAATTCCAACCCGGCCCGCCACCGCTGGGACTCTTTTGGGACAAGCTGCGACTCAGGGCCAGTCGCTCCAGAGCACCTGGCACACCGACTCCCAAGGTAGCTCCTTCGACCTCGATAGCCACGGCTTCGTGGGTCACGTCATTGACGATCGTCAGACGATTGATTACCCGACCCTCGGCGGGCCGGCCGAGAACGAAGTCCATCGACCATGCTGGGCTGGCAGCAGTCGGCCGCAACAGCGGCGGCTCACGGCGTAGTCTCTGTGGTGTCGGATCCGAAGATCTGTCACAAGACGCGCTTGGCACCTGCGAATTCTCAGAAAAAGCAGCCGAGAATATTGTGGAGTATCAAACAACTAGCGATCTTGGCTCCAAAAATACCAGCACTTGTTGAGGACAGCCCCCAAAAAACCAGAGGATCCTGAGAATCCTCTCAGCAAGCCGTTGTGGGGCCAAGGCCAAACCTGGACTTCAATCTGGCGCGCCCGGAGGGATTCGAACCCCCGACCAATGGCTTCGGAAGCCACTACTCTATCCGGCTGAGCTACGGGCGCATTGTGCTCCGGCCGGCTGAGCCGGGCGGACGCGCATTCTAACGGCAAAAGCGGCCGCAGGTCTGCCCCCACCTTTGGATTGCTGTAGTTGGGCGGGAAAAACCTGCCCAGCTGGTAACCTTTGCACATGAGCCGTCTCCCAACTACACCGTCCACCGCAGCTGGCACTTCGCGGTTCGGGCACTACTGGAAATTGATGCGCGCCGACCGCCCGATCGGCACCTTGCTGCTGCTGTGGCCCACCTGGTGGGCGCTGTGGCTGGCCGCTGATGGCCTGCCGCCGCTGTGGATACTGTTCGTGTTCAGCGCCGGCGTCTGGCTGACCCGCTCGGCCGGCTGCGTGATCAATGACTACGCCGACCGCTGGCTGGACCCGCACGTCAAACGCACCAAGGACCGGCCACTGGCCACCGGCGCAATCTCCGGCCGCGCGGCGCTGGTGCTGTTCGCCGGCTTGATGCTGGTCGCATTCGCGCTGGTCCTGACCCTGAACGCCTTGACCATAGCGCTGAGCTTCATCGGCGTGTTCCTGGCCGCCAGCTATCCCTACCTGAAGCGCTACACGCATCTACCGCAGGTATACCTGGGCATGGCCTTCGGCTGGGGCATCCCGATGGCCTTCGCCGCCATCCAGGGCGAGGTCCCGCCGCTGGGCTGGGTGCTGTACGCCGCCAATATCCTCTGGTCCACCGCCTATGACACCTGGTACGCCATGGTCGACCGCGACGATGACCTGAAGGTCGGTTCGCATTCCACCGCCATCCTGTTCGGCGATCTGGACCTGGTCATCCAGGGCATCCTGTACGCACTGTTCTTCGCTGCGATGGCGCTGGTCGGACACCGCGCGGGTCTGGGCTGGGCGTACTGGGCCGGCATCGGCGTGGCGATGGCGCTGGTGGTGTATGAGTTCTGGCTATGCCGCGACCGCGAGCGCGAGCCTTGCTTCAAGGCCTTCCTGCACAACAACTGGGTCGGCGCGGTGTTGTTTGCCGGCATCGTCGCCAGCCAGTATCTGGATTGAAGAAACGGCCCGCAGTGCGGGCCGTTTCGCTTTAGGTAGAGCCGAGCCATGCTCGGCTGAAGCATTGCCGGGAAAGCCCTGCCGAGCATGGCTCGGCACTACCGTTGGGGCATTGCCGGTGAAGCCTCTGCCGAGCATGGCTCGGCACTACGCTTCTGCCCCCTCCCTTTCGCGGAGCGAAGGGGAGGGTTGGGGAGGGGTAAGCGTTACATCGCGCCGATGGACTTGCCCATCGAACGCAGGCGGAACGCTGCAATTATCTGCAGCACGCCGTAGATCAAGGCCAGCACACCAATCCACAGCGAGGTCACCGCCAGGCCGGCAATCGGGTTGAGTGCGAACATCACGCCCAATGCCACCGCCAGCAGGCCGCTGACAATTAGCATCCACTCGCCACTGATCTGCTTGCGCACGCGGATGGCAAACACGATGCGGTAGATGCCGCCAACCACCAGCCAGGCGGCCAGGAACAGCAGCAGTACGCTCGCCGTTGCCAGCGGATTGATCACCGCCAGCACGCCAAAGGCGATGGAAGCCAGCGCATAGAACAGCGCCCAACCGCGCGAGACCGGTGCCGAGCCGCTGAAGGCCGAGACCAGCACCACCACGCCTTCAACAATGGCCATGATGCCCAGCCACCACGCCAGGACAGCTGCGGTGCGCACCGGCGCCATCACCGCCAGCACGCCGAATATCACCGCAAACAGTCCGAACAGCAGCAGCACCCACCAGTTGCGCGTCAATGTGCCAAACAGCGATCCAGCAGGAAAACCCGGGGAAGCACCCATGTCTGTCTCCTCATGTTGAACAGGTGTAAAGGCCTTTCAATCCCAGTCTAGGCCCATAGCCGTAGTCATGGCATGTAGAGATGACATCCGGTATTTCAAGCCAGTTGCAACGCAGGCGCGGCTTTGCAGGCACACCAGCGCTCACGGCACCCGCGCACAGACCCAGGCATCCACCCGCTGCACACCGGCGCGATGCAGTGTGAGCGCTGCCGCATGCAAGGTGGCACCGGTGGTCATCACGTCATCCAGCAGCACCACATGTGCCGGCAACTGCCCCACTGCAATGAAGGCACCACGCAGATTGCGTTTGCGCTCCACCGCATCCAGCTCCGATTGTGGCTGGGTGGAACGGCGCCGATGCAGGCCCCGGCACAGCGGTAGCTGCAGCGCGCGCGCCAGCGGCTTGGCCAGCTCCCAGGTCTGGTCATAGCCGCGCTGACGCAGCCGCGACAGATGCAGCGGCACCGGCACGATCGCCTGCGGGCGCTCGGCAGCGCCCAATGCATCCAGCATCAGCGCTGACAGCAGGCGCCCAGCGCTGAGATCATGGTGAAACTTGAAGCGCCGTAGCAGGCCATCGATCGGCGCGTTGTAGGTAAATGCCGCCTGCACTGCCTGCAAGGGCGAGCGTGAGCGCTGGCAGGCACCGCACAGCCCATCAGCGTCGCTGGCTGGCAACGGCAGCGCACAACGCCGGCAAGCGGCGTGTTGCCAAGGCAATCCGGCGCCGCAGGCCAGGCACAGGTCCCGCCCCGGCATACCGTCCTCCCCGCAGACCAGGCAGCGCGGCGGGAACAGCAAGGCCGATAGCCGACCCCCGACCCTGTAAACCAGACTCTTCATTTGATGGTTGACAGCAATGTGTATGCTGACCAGACTGCGCCGCTTCCATCGCCCCATCTGTCAGGTAACACCGATGTCCACCGTCATCCGCCACGACTGGAAGCGCGAAGAGCTGCTGTCCCTGCTCGATCTGCCCTTCCCCGAGCTGCTGCACCGCGCAGCCAGCGTGCATCGCCAACACTTCGATCCGGCGCAGGTACAGGTCTCCACCCTGCTCTCGGTCAAGACCGGCGGTTGCCCGGAAGACTGCGCCTACTGCCCGCAGGCCCAGCGCTATGACACCGGCGTGGACGCGCAGAAGCTGATGGACACCGACAGCGTGGTGGCCCGTGCCCGCGCCGCCAAGCAGGCCGGTGCCTCGCGCTTCTGCATGGGTGCGGCCTGGCGCTCGCCCAAGGACCGCGACATCCCCAAGGTCGCGGCGATGATCCGCGAGGTGAAGTCGCTGGGCCTGGAGACCTGCGCCACCCTGGGCATGCTCGAGGGCCACCAGGCGCAGGCGCTGAAGGACGCCGGGCTGGACTACTACAACCACAATCTGGACACCGCGCCGGATTACTACGATTCCATCATCCATACCCGCCAGTACCAGGATCGCCTGGACACGCTGGAACACGTGCGCAACGCCGGCATGAAGACCTGCTGCGGCGGCATCGTCGGCATGGGTGAAACCCGCGAGCACCGCGCCGGCCTGCTGCAGGCGCTGGCCAACCTGCCGGCGCACCCGGACTCGGTGCCGATCAACCGCCTGGTGCAGGTCGCCGGTACCCCGTTGCACGGCAGCGCCGAGCTGGACCCGTTCGAGTTCGTGCGCATGATCGCCGTGGCCCGCATCGTGATGCCGCGCTCGATGGTGCGGCTGTCGGCCGGCCGCGAGAGCATGAGCGATGAGCTGCAGGCGCTGTGCTTCCTGGCTGGCGCCAACTCCATCTTCTACGGCGAAAAGCTGCTGACCACCGGCAACCCGGACACCGAGCGCGACCAGGCCCTGTTCGCCCGCCTCGGCATCAGCCCGATGCAGGTACATGTGGACGCCGACGAGCACGACCACCCCGGTACCGTGCACCTGGATATCGCCCCGCTCTGCGCCCGCAGCGCCTGAGCCCACCGGCGCCCCGCACCGGGGCGCCGCTTGGGGCATTCTTACAGGCAACCGGGTACGCTAGCCGCCCGCTTGACCATGAACCTTGCCATGGCCCGTCCTGACATCCACGACCGCATCCACGCCCAGCGCAAGCTGCGGCTTGCCCAGGGCCGCATCCGCACCCGGCGCAGCATCAGCCGCCGCGACGGAGTGCGTTTGGAACTGGACGGGCGCTGGTTGACCGGCTTCTGCAGCAATGACTACCTCGGCCTGTCGCAACAGTTCGAGGTGATCGCCGCGCTGCAGGACGCCGCCGGCCGCGAAGGCGCCGGCAGCACCGCCTCGCACCTGGTCTGTGGCCACCACAGCGTGCATGAGCAGCTGGAACGCGAGATGGCCGACTGGCTCGGCTATCCGCGCGCCCTGCTGTTCGACAGCGGCTTCATGGCCAACCTGGCCGTGCAGCAGGCGCTGCTGAGCGAAGAAACCGATATCTGCGTGCAGGACCGGCTCAACCACGCCAGCCTGCTCGATGCCAGCCGCCTGGCCGGCTGCCGCCTGCGCCGCTATCCACACCTGGACAGCGAAGGCGCCATGCGCCAACTCAAGAACACCGCCGATGGCGCCGCCATGCTGGTCACCGACGGTGTCTTCAGCATGGATGGCGACATCGCCCCGCTGCGCTCGCTGTCGCTGGTGGCACGCATGCAGGAGGCGCTGTTCTATGTGGACGACGCCCACGGCATTGGTGTGATCGGCGAACACGGCCGCGGCTGCGTCGCCGATGCCGGCCTGGGCGTGAAGGAAGTTCCGCTGCAGCTGGCCACCCTGGGCAAGGCGCTGGGTAGCCACGGCGCGGTGGTTGTGGGCGAAGACGCGCTGATCCAGCACCTGGCCGAAACCGCACGCCCTTACATTTACACCACCGCCCTGCCGGCGGCGCAGGCTGCCGCCTCGCTGGCAGCGGTGAAGCTGGCGCGTCGCGACCATTGGCGCCGCGACAAACTCACCGAACTGATCGCCAGTTTCCGCGAGGGCGCGCGCCGCAACGGGCTGGAGCTGATGGCCTCGGAAACCCCGATCCAACCGCTGCTGTGCGGCGACGAAGCCACGGTGATGGCCTTGTCGGCGACGCTGGAGCAGTCCGGTTTCCTGGTCAGCGCGATCCGTCCGCCGACCGTGCCCGAAGGCAAGGCGCGCCTGCGCGTGACCTTGTCCGCGCTGCATACCCTCGAGCAGGTCAAGGCGCTGGTAGACGCCATCGCCAAGGCCCGCGATGTGGTGCTGTACCAGAAGTCCCTGAACACTGTTGCCTGAGAACCGGTTGTAACGCCATGCATATCCACGTCACCGGCAGCGGCCCGGCATTGGTCCTGATCCACGGCTGGGCACTGCATGGCGGCATCTTCGCGCCGCTGGTGGAACGGCTAGCGCCGCACTTCGAGCTGCACGTGGTCGACCTGCCCGGGCATGGCCACAGCCGCGACGACGCCACGCCCTTGCGCTTGCCCTACCTGGTCAATGCCATCGCCAGCGCCACCCCGGCAGCGGTGTGGTGCGGCTGGTCGCTGGGCGGGCTGGTCGCCCTGCATGGCGCGGCCACGTTGCCGCAGGTGCGCGGGCTGGCAATGCTGGCAGCGACGCCACGCTTCGTCCGCGACGCCGATTGGCCAGATGCGGTGGAGCCGGTGGTGTTCGAGCAGTTCGGCCGCGATCTGGAACAGGACTACCGCGGCACCCTGGAGCGCTTCCTCGCCTTGGACGTGATGGGCTCGCAGCACGCCCGCAGCGAGCTGCGCACCCTGCGCGATGCCCTAGTCGAACGTGGCGAACCGGCCCCGCGCGCCCTGCACGAAGGCCTGGCCCTGCTGGAGCGCAGCGACCTGCGCGGCAGTCTGCCCAGCCTGCACAAACCCGGCCTGTGGATAGGCGGCCAGCGCGACCGGCTGGTGCCGTCCAAGGCCATGCACCAGGCCGCCGCACTGGCGCCGGCAGGCCTGCACAACGCCCACACCATCGACGGTGGCGGCCACGCGCCATTCCTCGGCCATGCCGATCACGTTGCCGGGCTGCTGCAACAGTTTGTTGCTGGCTGCGCGTGAGCGGTTACGCAGCCATTCGCGCTGGCTGGCCGATGATGTCGTCGGCTGCCTGAGCACCGCAGCGCTTCCCATCCCGAATTACGAAACCGAATCACCGCCATGTCTTCTCTGTTCGACCCCAAACACGTCCGCCGCGCCTTCTCGCGCGCCGCCAGCAGCTACCACGCCGCCGCCGTGCTGCAGCAGGAAGTGGCCAAGCGCCTGCTGGAGTCGCTGGACTACCTGGAAGACCGGCAACCGCAGGTGGTGTTGGACGTGGGCAGCGGCCCGGCCCATGCCACCGCGGCGATGAAGAAGCGCTGGCCCAAGGCGCAGGTGATCGCGCTGGACCTGGCCCTGCCGATGCTGGCCGAAGCCAAGAAGCAGGCTGGCTGGTGGCGCCCGTTCTCGCGCGTCTGCGCCGATGCCCGCGCCCTGCCGCTGGCCGACAACAGCGTCGACGTGATCTACAGCAACCTGTGCCTGCAGTGGGTGGAAGACCTGCCGGCGGTATTTGCCGGCTTCCGCCGCGTGCTCAAGCCCAATGGCCTGCTGGTCTGTTCAACGTTTGCCCACGACACGCTGGTGGAACTGCGCCAGGCATTTGCGCAGGCCGATGACACTTCGCATGTAAGCCACTTCGTGCAGATCGCCCAGTTCGGCGATGCCTTGATGATGGCTGGCTTCCGCGATCCGGTACTGGACCGCGACATGTTCACCCTGACCTACGACGACCTGCCAACGCTGATGCGCGAGCTCAAAGCCATTGGCGCCACCAACGCCATGCACAGCCGTCGCCACACGCTGACCGGGCGCAGCCGCTTTGCTGCTGCACGCGATGCTTACGAGCCGATGCGTCGCGCTGACGGCAAGCTGCCGAGCAGCTGGGAAGTGGTGTATGCGCATGCCTGGGCACCGGCACCGGGCGCACCGATCCGTGAGCAGGGGCAGGACGTGGCGAGCGTGCCGCTGTCGGCCATTCCGATTCGGCGGAAGACGCAGGAATAAGGATTCGGGACAAGGGCAGGTGCTGCTCCGTAGTGCCGAGCCATGCTCGGCAGGGGCTTTACCAGCGAAAGACTGCCCTCACCCCAACCCCTCTCCCGCAGGCGGGAGAGGGGCTAAAGCCGTAGTGCCGAGCCATGCTCGGCAGGGGCACTACAGACAACCCATCGGACAGCGCGTCAGCTTCGCGGCTTACGCCGCTCCTACAAATGCAGTTTCTTCACCGCTCAAGCCCCTTTTACAAACAGGTCGCGGTGGAAGAAATAGACTTCCTGCAGCAGGAAACGCCAGCTGGTGTGGAAACTGCGGAAGCGCGTGCTCGGTGTGGATGACGCCAGCGCATCAATCCCCAACTCCTTCGATAGACGCAGCGCGCGCGCCATGTGCAGCGGGTCGCTGACCACGATCACCTTGTGCATGTCGTGCTTGGCCATGACCTGCTTGGCTTCAACCAGATTCTGCCGGGTGGTGCGCGAGCGGGTTTCGATCAGGATGTCCTTGCCCGGAACCTTCTGCTTCAGTGCATAACGCCGCGCCACCTGTGATTCGGAAAAACGCGCGCCCGTGCCGCCAAAGCCACCGGTGAAAATCAACTTCGGTGCATAGCCCTGCCGGTACAGGTCCAGGCCATGGCGGATGCGCTCTTCAAATACCGGCGAAGGCTTGGCGTCATAGGCCGCAGCACCGAGCACGATGATGGCATCGGCAGGTGCGGCCTGGTCACGGTCACCTACCCAGATGATCCACGCCGCCACGCCCAGCAGCCACAACAGCAGCAACACACACAAGCGCCACACCCAGCCCATCAACCCTGTGCGCCGAACCGCTGCCTTCATGCCTGCACCCAGGGCAAGGCATCCAGATCCACATTGCCACCGGACAACACCAGCCCCACCGTGCGCCCGGCAAAACGCTGCGGCTGGGACAGCACGGCCGCCAGGGTGATCGCCGAGGACGGCTCGACGGTCTGCTTCATCACCTGCCAGATCAAGCGCATCGCAGCCACGGTATCGGCATCGTCCACGCTGATCACCTGTGCCGCGCCGTGCAGCAACGCGAAATTGGGCGCACCCAGCGCACCGCGCAGGCCATCGCACAGTGTGTCGGGCACGAAATCGATCAATCGCTCACCCGCCGCCAGCGAACGCGCGGTGTCTGCAGCCCCGGCCGGCTCGGCCAGTACCAGCTCGCAGTTCGGCAGCAGCTGCTGCATCGCCAGCAGGGTGCCTGCGGCCAATCCTCCACCGCCTACCGGCACCACCAGTACATCCAGTTGCGTTCCGGCCTGGCGAATCAGTTCGAGCACGGCAGTGCCCTGCCCGGCGATGACCCGCGGGTCGGTATAGGGGTGAACCAGCGTCGCCCCGGTTTCGCGCTGCACGCGCAGGCACTCGGCTTCGCGCGCGGCCTGGGTGGGTGCACAGCGCCAGAGGGTGGCCTGGTTGCGCTCGATATTGGCCAGCTTGGCCGCCACCGCACCCTCGGGCACCACCACATGGCAGGGAACTCCGCGCGAGCGCGCCGCCAAGGCCAGTGCGGCACCGTGGTTGCCCGAAGAATGTGTCACCACACCGTGACTCGCGTGCTCCACATCCAGCGACCACACCGCGTTGCAGGCCCCGCGGAACTTGAACGCGCCGCTGCGCTGCAGGTGTTCAGCCTTGAAGTGCAGGCTGGCGCCGGCCAGTGCATCCAGCGTGCGTGAGCGCAGCACCGGGGTGACCGTCGCATGGGCGGCAATCCGCGCCGCTGCTGCCAGAACCTCGGCAAATCCGGGCAAAGGAAGTTCATTCATGGTGAAAGGTTAGCCCAGGCCCCGGGCCTGCGACCATCTCATCTGCGCACACGTTGTATGTTCAGCCATGTAGATGCGAATTAAGGGCCGATTCAACGCCATGGCCCGAAGCTGGCTGCCATACCCACGAGGGGGGGATTTCTCATGATCAAGCGCCTGATTGTTTCCACCGGCCTGCTGTTGGGCCTGTCTGGCTGTGCCACGTACGACTACGTAGGCGGCGGTTCGGGCGGCTATTACCACGGCTCTCCCTCGGTACAGTACAGCTATCCCTATGGCTATCCGAACAGTGGCTACGGCTACGGCGGTTACGGCTATGGCAGTGGCTATTACGGCTACGGCAACTACGGCTACCCGGTCTACCGCCCCAACTACAACCGGCCGCGCCCGCCGTATCACGGCAATGGTTCGCGTCCGCCGGGCAATGGCAACGGCCATGGCCCGCGCCCGGGCGGTGGCGGCGACCACAACCATGGCGGCAACGGTCCACGCCCGCCGGGCAACGGCAATGGTGGCAACGACGGCCGGCCGACCCGCCCGCCACCGGTGAACGGCGGCGGCAACAAGTCGCCGTGGCGCAACCTGGACAACCTGAACCGGCCGCCGCCGCGTGCCAACAACCAGCCGATGCAGCGCGCCCAGCCCATGCAGCAGGCGATGCAGCGGCCTCAGCCTGCAGCGCGTCCGGCTATTCAGGCACGGCCGATGCCGGCCCGACAGCCGTCACAAACCCGGCAACCGAACGGCGCCCGTATCCAGGAACGATAAAAAGGTTGCAATTGGCGCAAATGCAGGCATTCTTGGCCCTACGGGTGACCGCTTGCGTCGCATAGTGACCCAAACCGGTCTCGCCCAGACAGTTCAATGTCGATGTCCGCCAGGAAATCTGGATCCCCCCTGTTCCGGCCCTGTCGGACATCGGCGCCTAATAAAGACAAAGCCCCGGCCTAGGCCGGGGCTTTGTCTTTCAACGCTTTCCCGCCAAGGCGGGCCTTGCTGGACTGCAAGGCCGGTAGTCCCCCGACTACCGGCCCCCTGCTACCCCAACGTACGCTTCGGTCGGCCCCTGTTCCAATTCCGACCTTGTTGCGCCTATGTCGCATGCCACGCTGGGTGCAATGTATTAACTGCAGGTTGCGTGCCAACTTTAGGGTTGATGCGTACCGGATTGCGCTTGGCAGTAAAATCACCACATACGCCGTCACATCGTGGGAAATACCCATCTGACGGACTTCACACTTTCTGACCGATCTCACGTCCATGAGCGACTCCTTCTACCGTTACGACGTCATCGTCATTGGCGGCGGCCACGCTGGCACCGAAGCGGCGCTGGCTGCAGCGCGCGGCGGCGCCCGCACCCTGCTGCTGACCCACAACGTCGAAACCGTCGGCGCGATGAGCTGCAACCCCGCCATCGGCGGCATTGGCAAGGGTCACCTGGTCAAGGAGATCGATGCGCTCGGCGGGGCGATGGCGCATGCCGCCGATCGCGCCGGCATCCAGTGGCGCACACTCAATGCCTCCAAGGGCCCGGCCGTACGCGCCACCCGCTGCCAGGCCGACCGCAACCTGTACCGGATGGCGATCCGCGGCATCGTCGAGTCGCAGCCGAACCTGACCGTATTCCAGGCAGCCGTCGATGATCTGGTGATTGAAGGCGACGCCGTGCGTGGCGCCATCACCCAGACCGGACTGACCTTCCACGCTGCTGCAGTCGTGCTCACCGCCGGCACCTTCCTCGCCGGCAAGATCCATATCGGCGAAACCCAATACACCGCGGGCCGCATGGGCGACCCGCCAGCGACCACGCTGGCCGCGCGCCTGCGCGAGCGCCCGTTCGTCATTGATCGCCTGAAGACCGGCACTCCGCCGCGCATCGACGGCCGTTCGCTGGATTACAGCGTGATGGACGAGCAGCCCGGCGACGATCCGCTGCCTGTGATGTCCTACCTTGGCGACGTCAGCGAGCATCCGCAGCAGGTCAGCTGCTGGATCACCCATACCAGTGAGCGCACCCACGACATCATCCGTGGCGCACTGCACCGTTCGCCGCTGTACAGCGGCCAGATCGAAGGCATCGGCCCACGTTACTGCCCGTCGATCGAAGACAAGGTAGTGCGTTTCGCCGAGAAGGACAGCCACCAGATCTTCGTCGAGCCCGAAGGCCTGGACGTGGTGGAGATCTATCCGAACGGCATTTCCACCTCGCTGCCGTTCGACGTGCAGCTGGAACTGGTGCGCAGCATCCGTGGCTTCGAGCAGGCGCACATCACCCGCCCCGGCTACGCCATCGAATACGACTTCTTCGATCCGCGCGGCCTGAAGAACACGCTGGAAACCCGTCAGGTCAACGGCCTGTTCTTCGCCGGCCAGATCAACGGCACCACCGGTTATGAAGAAGCCGGCGCGCAGGGCCTGCTGGCCGGCATCAATGCCGCGCTGTTCGTACAGGGCAAGGACGGCTGGTGCCCACGTCGCGATGAAGCCTATATCGGCGTGCTGGTCGACGACCTGATCACCCACGGCACCAGCGAGCCCTACCGCATGTTCACCAGCCGCGCCGAGTACCGGCTGCAGCTGCGCGAAGACAATGCCGATACCCGCCTGACCCCGACCGGTCGCGAGCTGGGTCTGGTCGATGACCGCCGCTGGTCCGCGTTTGAAACCAAGCAGGCCGCCGTCGCCAACGAAAGCGCACGCCTGCGTGGCATCTGGGCGACGCCAGGCAATGCACTGGGCCGCGAAGTCGCCGAAGCCACCGGCGTGGCAGTCAGCCGCGAAACCAATGTGCTGGACCTGATCAAGCGCCCGGAACTGGATTACGCCAAGTTGATGCAGGTGCCCTCACTCGGACCGGGCGTCGATGATGCGCGCGTGGCCGAGCAGGTGGAGATCAGCGTCAAGTACGCCGGCTATCTGGACCGCCAGCGCGAAGAAATCGAACGCCAGCAGCGGCACGAGAACACTGCGATTGTCGAAGGCTTCGACTTCGCCTCGGTACGTGGCTTGTCTGCCGAGGCATTGCAGAAACTGGAGCGCGTACGTCCGCAGACCATCGGTCAGGCACAGCGTATTCCAGGCATGACGCCGGCAGCGATTTCACTGCTGCTGGTGCATCTGGAGCGGGCGCGACGCGGCAAGGTGGCTTGAGTTTTTGATTTGGGTTGTTGGTGAGAGCTTAGAAGCTCTACCCCTCCCCAATCCTCCCCTGCGCTATGCGCAAGGGAGGGAGCAGAGGCGGCGCCCTACCAACTGAATGAACACGCGAAACAACCCCCTCCCTTGCGCCGAAGGCGGAGGGGAGGGTTGGGGAGGGGTGCCTTTCGCGCGCACCCTGACTAGACTTCGTCTCCCGCTAAAGGAGCCGCAGAATATGGACATTCATCCGATCGACCCGGAAAAACGCCAAGCCGTACTCGCCGCGCTGGAACAGATCGAACGTCAGCACGACGTACGCGTTTTGATGGCCTGCGAATCCGGCAGCCGCGGCTGGGGATTCTCGTCGCCGGACAGCGACTACGATGCCCGCTTCATCTACGTCCATCGCCACCCTTGGTACCTGAGTGTCAACGAACGTACTGCCCCGGGTGAAGCACAACGCGATGTGATCGAGCTACCCATCGATGACGAGCTGGATATCAGCGGTTGGGACCTGCGCAAAGCATTGCGCCTGGTCTCCAAGTCCAACCCAACCCTGTCCGAATGGCTGCGCTCACCCATCCACTATCGCGGTGACGCTCAAGCCATCTCAGAACTGCAAGCCGCGGTACAGCAGTTTCACTCGCCTCTGGGCAGCTGGTGGCATTACTTCAACATGGCCAGCGCCAATCATCGCGGCTATCTGAAAGGCGAGCGGGTGCGCACCAAGAAATACCTTTACGTGTTGCGGCCGTTGCTCGCCTGCCAATGGATAGAGAACGAGCCCACACCGCCGCCAATGGCTTTTGAGGACCTGCTCGATCGCCTGCTCCCCGAGGGCACTGTACGCAACGCCATTGATCAACTGCTGGCGACAAAGCGACGCAGCGCGGAGGTAGCCGATGGCCCTCGCATAGCCCTCATCAGCGACTACATTGATGCCGAGCTTGCGCGGCGTGGCAATACACCACCCCTGTTGACCGCAGGCCAAGGTGACGCCAACGCGCTTGACGAGCTTTTCAGACAAATGCTCATTGCCCACGCACCGCGCTAAATCCGCCTATAGGGCAACTGCGACTATGATGCTGCTTGCCAAATTCGTTCCCCAAGGCGATCACCATGCCCGCACTGCGCCCCTTCCTGGATAAAACCCCCACCCTCGGCGAGCGCGTCTATATCGACGAAGCCTGCACCATCATCGGTGATGTGCAGATTGGCGATGATGCCTCGGTGTGGCCGGGCACCGTGATCCGCGGTGATGTGAATTACGTCCGCATCGGTGCACGCACCAATGTGCAGGACGGCACCATCATCCATGTCAGCCACGAAAGTCCCTACAACAAGGGCGGCTACCCGACGCTGATCGGCGAAGGCGTCACCGTCGGCCATGGCTGCATCATCCACGCCTGCACCATTGGTGATTACTGCCTGATCGGCATGGGTGCCTGCATCCTCGATGGTGCGGTGATCGAGACCAATGCCTTCATCGCTGCCGGCGCGGTCATCGGGCCGGGCAAGCTGGTGCGCAGCGGCGAGTTGTGGGCTGGCAACCCGGCACGGCTGATGCGCCAGCTCAGCGAGAAGGACATCGAGGGCCTGCGCTACTCCGCCGATCACTACGTCAGGGTCAAGGACCAGTACCGCGGCATGCAGGGCTGAGCGAGCAGGCATTGTCGGCAACCACCCTGCGGGTGCACACTGCCGGCCTTGGCGTGGGGACGCCTTCGAGGGTTTGACATGAAGTCGATGAAAAACGTGGCGCAGCGCCTGTTGGCGGCTGCGGCACTGCTGTGCGTGGTTTGCTTTTCCGCCTCCGCCCAGGACGCTGCCCAGCAAGAACAGGGCATGAGCGCGGAGCAGTTCGAGCAGTCGCTGCAGTTCCGCAGCGGGCAGATCGAGGTACCCGAGGCACGGGCCCACTTCAATTTGAATGACGAGTTCCGCTATCTGGACAAGGCTGACGCGCGCCGGGTGCTGGAAGACATGTGGGGCAATCCGCCCGATGACAGTGTGTTGGGCATGATCGTGCCGCGCAGTCCAGGCTTGAGCGAGCAGGACAGCTGGGCGGTGGTGGTGACCTGGTCCGACGATGGCTACGTGTCCGACGAAGATGCCAGCAAGATCGACTACGCCGACCTGCTCAAGACCATGCAGGCCGAGACCCGCGACAGCAACCCGGAGCGCATCAAGGCCGGCTATGGCTCGCTCGACCTGGTGGGCTGGGCGGTGCCGCCCCGCTATGAGGCAGGCAGCAAGAAGCTCTACTGGGCACGCGAGCTGGCCTTCAACGACCAGCCCGATCACACCCTCAACTACGACATCCGCGTGCTCGGCCGGCACGGCTACCTGAGCTTGAATGCCGTCTCAGGAATGTCGGAACTGGCACTGGTACGCGAGGGCATGGACAAGCTGCTGCCAATGGCCGAGTTCGACCAGGGCGCACGTTATGCCGATCACAACCCCAGCACCGACAAGGTCGCCGCCTATGGCGTGGCTACCCTGATCGGCGGTGGCTTGGCGGCCAAAGCCGGGCTGTTTGCCAAGCTCGGCCTGCTGCTGGCCAAGTTCTGGAAACTGCTGCTGATCGGCATGCTGTTCCTCGGCGGTGCGATCAGGAAGCTGTTCGTGCGTGGCGACGACAACCGCACCGTGCGCTGAAACCCGCCCCACCCGGCCTGCCGCTGCCAACGGCGGGCTGGGTTTTCCTGCTGCCGCCAGCTAAAGTCAGCATTCTGATAGGGACGTAGCAGAGACACGAATGCCACAGGCATCCGTCCGGGCTGGACTCCGGGCTTCCATCCGCCGCATGCAGGACCACCAGCAGGTGCTGGAGCCAAGGCAATGAGCACAGCGCGGCCGATGCTGGACACCTATCGCGAGGTCATCACCCCCGAAGGCGTGCCGCTACACCTGCCCGCCGCAGGCCCGGTACCGCGTGCACTGGCCTGGCTGATCGACCTGTGCGTGCGCTTTGGCGTGCTGGCGGTGATGAGCCCATTGCTGTTCGCGCTGGGCGAATTCGGTAGCGGTCTTTATCTCGGGCTGATGTTCCTGATGTTCTGGGCCTACCCGATCGTGCTGGAGGTGTGGTTCGGCCGCACCTTGGGCAAAAAGGTGCTGGGCCTGCGCGTGGTCGCCCGCGACGGCGCACCGTTGGGCTGGATGGCGGCGATCGTGCGCAACCTGCTACGCACTGTCGACGCGCTGCCGTTTGGTTACGCGCTGGGCCTGGTCACCTGCCTGTTTGACGCGCATGGCCGTCGTCTGGGCGATCTGGTCGCCGGCTCGCTGGTAATCCATACCGTGCCACGTCCGGCCACGCCGCCAGCGCGCATCGATACCGCACTGCCACCACCGCTGCCCTTGCAGCCCAGCGAACAGGCTGCCTTGATCGCCTTCGCCGACCGCGCGCCGGCACTTTCACCAGGCCGTCAGCGTGAGCTGGCCGACATCGCCAGCGAGCTGAGCCAGGAGCGCGGCCAGGCTGGCGTCGTGCGTTTGTATGCAATGGCCAACTGGTTGCTGGGGCGGCGATGAAACAGGAACAGTTTGTCACCCGCTATCAGCACGAATGGCAGCAATTCGAGGACTGGCTGCAACGCCGTGGCGAACGCACGCGGAAGCAGCGGCCCAGCATCGACCCCGACGTGCTGGGCGATGAAACCATCCCACAGCGCTACCGCCGCCTCTGCCAGCAGCTGGCCTTGGCGCGCCGCCGTGGTTACAGCCCGCAGCTGGTGGAACAACTGCAGCAACTGATGCAGCGCGGCCACAACCTGCTGTACCGCACACCGGCACCGCGCTGGCAGCGTGCGCTTGAATTCCTGTTCGCCGATTTCCCAAGCACCGTACGCAGCCAGGCAGGCGCGATGTGGGTGGCGTGCGCACTGTTCGCGATCCCGCTGGTCGGCATCTTCGTGCTGCTGCAATACAAGCCTGAGCTGATCCACATGCTGATGGATCCACGCCAGCTGGCGAACATCGAAAAGATGTATGACCCGGCCGCCGACAATCTGGGCCGCGACAGCGGCACCGACTGGGCAATGTTCGGCCACTACATCATGAACAACATCAGCATCGGCCTGCGCACCTTTGCCAGCGGACTATTGGCCGGCATCGGCACCATCCTCGTATTGCTGTTCAACGGCATCACCATTGGTGCGGTGGCCGGGCATCTGCAGCAGATCGGCTCGGGCGATCCGTTCTGGCGCTTTGTGGTCGGCCACGCGCCGTTCGAGCTGACCGCCATTGTGATTGCTGGCGGTGCCGGCCTGCAGCTTGGCCTGCGTCTGGTGGCACCAGGCCACAAACGCCGCATCGATGCACTGATCGAAGGCGGCGTGATTGGTGCACGGCTGTGCCTGGGCGTGGCCTTCATGCTGCTGGTGGCTGCTTTCATCGAGGCGTTCTGGTCATCGATCGCGTGGGTGCCGATGTGGGGCAAGCTCGGCGTGTCTGCCGTGCTGTGGACGGCCGTGCTGTTGTGGCTGTGGCGCGGCGGACACGGAGGTGATCATGCGGATTGATCAGCTCGATGTCGCACTGCGTGCGCGTTCGCAGTGGGAAGCGATGGAACTGGGCACCGCCCTGGTCCGCCGCCATGCCGGCGCAATCTGGAAGCCCTGGGTACTGCTGACACTGCCGGTGTTTGCGCTGCTCAACCTGCTTGGCTGGTGGCTGGACAACTTCTGGGTGTCCAGTTTCATCCTGTGGTGGCTCAAGCCCGCGTTCGAGCGCATCCCGCTGTACGTGATTTCGCGCGGCGCATTTGGTGCCGAGCCCACTACTGGCCAGACTCTGCGCGCGCAGTGGAACTGGGGGTGGCGCGGTGTCGGCGCCTATCTCGGCTGGCGTCGACTCAGCCCCGCCCGCTCACTGTTGATGCCGGTCGACCTGCTGGAAGGTGGCGACGCCAACCAGCGGCGCGGACGCCGGCATGCACTCGGCGGTGCCGCCTATGGTCACGCCACCCTGCTCACCTGGGTGTGCTGGCATTTCGAGACCATGCTGCAATTTGCCGGTGTTGCCTTGATCTTCATGTTCGTACCGGTGGAGCTGCTGTCCGAATCACTGCGAGCAACGTGGGAACTGATCGGCCAAGACACCCCCGCGTGGGCGTGGATAGGTTTCAACCTGCTGGCATGGTTGGCGATGACGATGATCAGCCCGTTCTACAGCGGCGCCGGCTTTGGCCTCTACCTCAACCGTCGCACCCAGCTGGAAGCCTGGGATGTGGAGATCGCCTTCCGTCGCCTGCGCGAGCGACTGGCTGGGCTGGCGCCGATGCTGGTGTTGCTGCTGGCCGTATTCGCATTGCCATCGCTGCAGGCACGGGCGCAGGACAGCGCAGATACGCAGAACCACGGCAACCACAAGGACGCTGCCGAGGCGCTGCCGGAATCAGCCGGCGCTGCAGCGACCACGCCGCAACAGCTGTTTGGCGCTGCACCCGCCGATACCGCCGGCTTCCGGCAGGCCGCGGCACGTGCCTATGAAGACCCACAACTTGGCGCCAAGCGCAGCGTCACCCGCTGGGTAAGGAAGGCATCGGACAAGAGGCCCGATACCGACGACAACGACAAACCTGATCCCGGCCCGATCCTGGGCGCCATCGCCAAGTTCGCTGCGCTGATCAGCGAGAGCATCCTGTGGATTCTGCTCGGCGCGCTGTTGGTAGCACTCGCCCTGACCGCGCGTTGGTGGCTGCCTTGGTTCCGCGGCGACGGCCGTCGCAGCCGCGACGTGCAGGCACCAGCGCTGCAGGAAGCGCTGCAGCTGCCGGAAGTGCTGCCGCCGGACATCCTCGGCAGTGCGCGTCGGCTGTGGCGCGAAGGCAAGCCACGGCACGCACTGGCATTGCTTTACCGTGCCTCGGTGGAAGTGCTGGTCGAACGCAGCAATGTCGTGTTGCCACCGGGGGCCACCGAAGCGCAATGCCTGCGCGCATCGCGCAAGATGCCGCAGGAGGCTGACCGCAACCTGTTCGCACGCATGGTGCGCTTCTGGCAGTACGCCGCTTATGCCGGCCGTCTGCCCAGCGATGAAGAGTTCGAGGCACTGATCAAGGAACTGCATCAGCAGTACGGGTGGCCGGCATGAATACCGCCCTGCGCAACACCCTGATCGTTGTACTGCTGTTGCTGACTGCTTTGGTCGCGCTCTGGTTCGTGCGCAGCTTTGAGAAGGCCAGCGAAGAAATCACCCTGCCCGCTTATGGCGAGCCTACATACAACGCGCTGTATGCACTTCGCGAAGCCCTGATCCGCGACGGCAGCAAGGCCGAAACCCGGCGCAAGCTCGACCTGCCCGCCATGCAACTGCAGCCCGGCGATACCGTGCTGATGCTCGACGACCCACGCCTGCTCACGCCGGCACAGGTCGAGGGCCTATTGGACTGGGTGCAGTTCGGCGGCCACCTGCTGCTACGCGCACCTGAAGCTGACGAAGACCTGGACGGCGATGACCAAGGCTTGCTGGAACGCCTTGGAGTGGTCACCAGCGAAGTCCCGGCGCGTTGCCAGATCTGGCAGGTCCCCGGCCAGGAATCCCACAACGAGTTCTGTAGCGGCAACCGCTTCACCCTCGCCGGGAAGGCCCGCGCCGAGCGCCGCTGGGCCGATGCAGACGACGATGGCACGCTGGCCTATGCGCGCCTGCGTTACGGCCTGGGCCGGGTGGATGTGCTGGGCGACATGGATTTCCTGCTCAATGGCAGCGGCGAACGCGACACCGGCCTGCGCGATATCCCGCACCGCGACCTGGCCCGCCTGGTGCTCGCACCCAACTACGGCAAGGGCACCACCCACCTGATCTATGCGATGGAGCTGCCATCGCTGTGGAAGTCACTGTTCCAGCGTGGTTGGCCGGTGTGGGTGCCGTTGCTGCTCGCCCTGCTGGCATGGCTGTGGATGCGCTGCCAGCGCTTCGGCGCGTTGCAGCCCTCGCCGCGCGAAGACCGCCGCTCGCTGTTGGAACATGTGCGCGCCAGCGGCGAGCACCTGCACCGCTACCGCAAGTCACCGCTGTTGTACGACGCCGTGCGCCAAGCCTTCCTCACCCGTCTGCGTCGCCGCGTACCGGTGGCCGCCGCATTGAGCGGCGACGCCCAGGCGCAGGCCATCGCCGATCACCTGCAGTGGCCCATCAGCCGCGTGCAGACCGCCTTGCAGATTCCCCCTTCGCAGGACGACATTGCCCTGCGCGACCGCATCCGCTTGCTCATCCAGATGAGAAACCAGCTATGACCGACGAGTTCACTCCGCCTGCCCTCCCCGGCGATGCACCCGCACCGACGCCCGCGCCTGCTCCCGCGCCGGTCAACACGGATCTGATTGAACGCGTCGAGCGCATCCGCGAAGCAGTAGGCCATGCCTTCATCGGCCAGAGCGACGTGCTGGACCAGATCCTGATCGCCTTGCTGGCCGGTGGCCACGTGCTGATCGAAGGCGTGCCCGGGTTGGGCAAAACGCTGCTGGTGCGCGCCCTGGCACAGGCATTGGAACTGGACTACGCACGCGTGCAGTTCACCCCCGACCTGATGCCCAGCGACGTCAGCGGCCACGCGGTGTACGACCCCAAGACCGAGAGCTTCAAGATCCGTCGCGGCCCGGTGTTCACCAACCTGCTGCTGGCCGACGAAATCAACCGCGCCCCGGCCAAGACCCAGTCCGCGCTGCTGGAGGTGATGCAGGAAGGCCAGGTCACCATCGAAGGCAAGGGCTTCTCGCTGACTCCGCCGTTCCTGACCATGGCCACGCAGAACCCGGTTGAGCAGGAAGGCACCTATCCGCTGCCGGAAGCACAGCTGGACCGCTTCCTGCTGAAGGTGCTGATCGACTACCCACAGCTGGAAGACGAGAAGCAGATGGTGCAGGCCATCACCACCGGCCGTACCGCCAGCGACTTCAACCTCAGCCAGGTGCCGCGCGTACTCAGCGGTGCCGATGTGGTGGAACTGCAGAAGGCGGTGGCTGCGATCACCGTTGACCCGCAGGTGATCGATTACGCCGTGCGCATCGTCGCGGCAACCCGCAAGTGGCCGGGTATCGCCCTGGGCGCTGGCCCGCGCGGCAGCATCGCACTGGTGCGCGCCGCCCGCGCACAGGCCGTCCTGTCCGGCCGCGACTTCGTCACCCCTGACGACGTGCGTGAGATCGCCAAGCCGGCACTGCGTCACCGCATCGCGCTGGCCCCGGAACTGCAGATCGAAGGCCAATCCGCCGACGACGCCCTGACCGCCCTGCTCGCCAAGGTGGAGGCGCCGCGCAAGTGAGCAACGCGGCAAGAAGCGCCAGCATGCCAAACGAGGCCCCCGCCTCAGCCCCCTCCCTTGCGTGCGAAGCATGGAGTGAAGGGCTGGGAAGGGGTGCTTTCGCTTCTGCCCCCTCCCTTGCGCGCGCAGCGCGGAGGGGAGGGTTGGGGAGGGGTGCTTCGGTTCTTGCTGTTGCTCCACCACGCCAAACACCAGATCTCCAGACAACCAGGCCCATGCAGTGAGACCCGCCCCCTTATTGATCACCCTGCTGGTGCTCTGGGGCCTGCTAGGCCTGCCAGTCGCCCTGCACTACCTGCCCATGCAGGCATGGACCATCAGCGCTGCGGCAATTGCCCTGCTTGCCCTGATCGACCTCGCGTTGCTCTGGCGCAAGCCCAGCCCGCAGGTCCGGCGCGAACTCCCTGACTCCCTCGCCCTGGGTGTCGAACGGGAAACCTGGCTGCAGCTGGATTCCTACGGCAAGCAGCGCGTTGACGTATTCGACCTGCTGCCGGATGGCTGGAGCAGCAACGGCCTGCCACGCAGCCTGAAACTGGGCAAAGCCAGCGAAACCCGTTTCAGCTACCGTTTCACCCCGGCCAACCGCGGCACCTTCGTGTTTGATGGTGTGCACCTGCGCCTGCATTCACCACTGCGTCTATGGCGGCAACAACGCACCGTCGGCACAGAGCAAACCGTGCGTGTTTACCCCAACTTCGCTCCACTCACCCGCTTCGCCCTGCTCAGCGCGGAGATGGCATCACGACTGGTAGGTGCGCACCTGAAGCGCCGCCGTGGCGAAGGCACCGACTTTCACCAGATGCGCGAGTACCGCGTCGGCGACAGCCTGCGCCAGATTGACTGGAAGGCCACGTCACGTGCACGCAAACTGATCTCGCGTGAATACCAGGACGAAAAGAACCAGCAGCTGGTGATGCTGATCGACACCGGTCGGCGGATGATGGCCGACGAGGGCGGGTTGTCGCATTTCGACCACGTGCTCAATGCCTCACTGGTGGTGTCGTATCTGGCGTTGCGCCAGGGCGACGGCGTCGGCTTGTTCGCCAGCGGCGGTGACAGCCGCTGGGTCGCACCGAAGCGTGGCATGGGAGCGATCGACAGCCTGTTGCGCGCCAGCTATGACCTGCAGCCCAAGCCGGTAGCTACCGACTATCTCGCCGCAGCTACCGAATTGTCGCTGCGGCAATCACGGCGCAGCCTGGTGATGCTGGTCACCAACGTCCGCGATGAAGACATCGAAGATCTGTTGGCCGCCGTGCGCCTGCTGCAGAAGCGGCATCTGGTCTGCGTGGCCAGCCTGCGCGAACGCGAACTCGACCAGGCTTTGGCCCGCGATGTGGAAACCGTCCCCGAGGCAATACAGGCCGGCGCCATTGCCGCCTACCTGCAGCAACGCAGTGATGCCCATGAAGCACTGCGCAGCCACCGGGTGATGGTGCTGGACGTCACCGCTGAAGAACTGCCTGCAGCCCTGGTTGAACGCTACCTCGCAGTAAAGCGCGACGGCCTGCTGTAACCGGCTTCGCGGCTGACGCCGCTCAAAAAAGCCGAACCTGTAGTGCCGAGCCATGCTCGGCAAAGGCATCACCAGTAAACCCTCAGCCGAGCATGGCTCGGCTCTACAGCTTTGCTC
>NZ_JASCOR010000320.1 GCF_029959445.1 Stenotrophomonas sp. PS02298
GTGCCGACCCATGGTCGGCAGGGGCATTACCGATAGACCTGACAGATGCCGACCATGGGTCGGCACTACCAGGCAGCGTCCGCCGCCCTCAGATCAATGCGCCGGGGTGCCCTTGGCGTCCATCTTGCTCAGCTGGTACAGCTCAAGGCCAATACGCTTGATCAGACCCAGCTGCTTCTCCAGCCACCAGGCATGGTCTTCCTCGGTGTCGCGCAGCTGCAGCAGCAGGATGTCGCGGCTGACGTAGTCACCCTGCGCTTCGCACAGCTTCACACCGGCGGCCAGGTTGGCGCGCACCTGGTACTCGACCTGCAGGTCCTTTTCCAACATCTCCATCACGGTCACACCCGGCTCGAAGGCGTGCGGACGCATGTCGGGGTTGCCGCCGAGGAACAGGATGCGGCGCAGCAGCGCATCGGCGTGCTGTGTCTCTTCTTCCATCTCGTGGCCGATGCGCTCGAACAGCGCCAGCAGGCCCTGGTCCTCATAGCGACGGGAATGGATGAAGTACTGGTCGCGCGCAGCCAGTTCGCCGCGCAGCAGCTCCTTCAGGCACTCAATGACTTCGGCTTTGCCCTGCATGGGGGGTGCTCCTGATGATTCGATGGTGCATAGGGTGCCCCATCTGAAAACCCAATGATCTAATCGGAATCACTTTCAGTTGCGATTCCCTCTCTTTCGGCTTCACAAGCTGTCTACAATCGCGACAGAACCGCTACCGGGGGTAGGCCTGTGCTGCGTTGGCTGCTGCGTTCGCTTTGGGTTGTATTGGGGCTGTTGCTGGTCTTGCTACTGGTCATCTGGGGGCTGCTGCGTGGCAGCCTGCCGCAGTTGGACGGGGAACTGGCGCTGCCGGGGCTGTCGGCACCGGTCAGCATCCAGCGTGACGCACTGGGGGTGCTCACGGTCGAGGCCGCCAACGAGACCGACATGGCCCGTGCGCTGGGCTATGTACACGCGCAAGAACGCTTCTTCGAGATGGACCTGATGCGGCGCTCGGCGGCCGGCGAGCTGTCCGAGCTGTTCGGTGCCAAGGCCTTGCCGCTGGACAAGCGCATGCGCGTGCACCGCTTACGCGCCCACACCCAGCAGAACCTGGGTGCTGCCCTGGGTGACAAGCGCGGCGTCATCGAGGCTTACCGCGACGGTGTCAATGCCGGCCTGGCCGCCCTGCCGGTGCGGCCATGGCCGTATCTGCTGCTGCGCCAGCAGCCGCGGCCGGGGGAGCGGGGGGGCTCGGTGCTGACCCGGCG
>NZ_JASCOR010000321.1 GCF_029959445.1 Stenotrophomonas sp. PS02298
TGAATCGCCCAGGCTTTTGTAGACACTCTTCAGCCGTTTAGTGCGTACTGCCGTTCAAACTCTATCGGGGACAGGCCGCCATTGGAACCGTGTCGCCGTGTCGGGTTGTAAAACATCTCGATGTACTGGAAGACATCTGCGCGTGCCTCGTCGTGATTGCTGTAGATCCGCCGCTTAATGCGTTCGCGTTTCAATAGCTGGAAGAAGCTCTCCATTGCTGCGTTGTCGTGGCAATTTCCTCGCCGGCTCATGCTGCATACGATGTCGTGCTCACGCAGGAAGCACTGCCAGTCTTCGCTGGTGAACTGCGTTCCTTGGTCAGAGTGCAGAAGCAAACCTGGATCGGGTTTGCGCCTCCACACCGCAGCGAGCAGCGCTTGCAGCACCAAATCGGTGTGCTGCGTGGGGCGCGTCGCCCAGCCCACCACCTGGCGTGAGAACAGGTCCAGCACAACGGCTAAGTACATGAAGCCGTCGTAGGTTCGGATGTAGGTAATGTCCGTTACCCATGCGCGATTCGGCTCACATACTTTGAAACCGCGCGCCAAGACGTTCTTTGCTACTGACCCCACTGGTCCACTCAGGGGTCGTGGCTTACGGCCATAGCCAACCATGGCCCGAAGTCCTTCGCTCTTCATCAATCGCGCTACGCGATGTCGGCTGCACGTCTCCCCTAGCTCGCGGAGATCCGAAGTGACCTTGCGATGTCCGTAGACCGAGCCACTCTCAAGCCAGCTGTGTTTGATCAGTCCAAGCAGTCGTTGGTCATCCCGCTCGCGGTGGCTTATCGGACCTCGTAGCCAAGCGTAGTAACCGCTGCGATGGACACTCAGTACCCGGCACATGGCTGCCAATCCGAACTGATCCGCATGGAGCTTCATGAAGGCGTACTTTGCTCTTACCCCTTGGCAAAGTACGCGGCGGCTTTTTTTAGGATGTCTCGCTCTTCAGTGACGCGACGCAACTCAGCCTTAAGCCGGCGAACCTCGGCGTTCTGATCCTGCTCAACGCGACGCCCCACCTCTCCCTGGCCGTGCTGACGTCTCCACCCGTACAAGCTATGGACCGACACACCTAGTCGCTCAGCAACCTCAGCTACCGGTCGACCGTACTCGACAATCTGCCGAACCGCCTCGATCTTGAACTCATCCGTGTAACGCTTCGTACTCATAACCACCTCCGCGTAAGCCATAGTTTATGGCTGCGAGGTGTCTACGAAATCCTGGGCGATTCA
>NZ_JASCOR010000322.1 GCF_029959445.1 Stenotrophomonas sp. PS02298
GGGGTTCACCCCCGTTTTCACGGACACTTACGAGAAGGCCGATCAAGGCCATGAGGAGTGTTCATGTCGAAGCGAAGGAAGTTCAGCACCGAGTTCAAGCGCGGTGCGGTTGAGCAGGCCAGCCAGCCGGGCGTCAGCTGTGCCCAGGTGGCCCGGGAGCTGGGGATCCGGGATGCATTGCTGACCCGCTGGAAGCGGGAGGCCCAGAGCCGGGGCCAGGTGGCCTTCGGTGGCACCGGGACGCCCCGGGACGAGGAACTGGCGCGGCTCAAGCGCGAGCTGGCCCGGGTGAAGAAGGAGCGGGATTTTTTGCGAGAAGCGGCGACGTTCTTTGCCAAGGGATCATCCTGAGGTATCAGGTGATCGAACGTTGCCGCGATGAGTTTCCAGTGCGACTGATGTGTCGTTGCCTGCGGGTCTCGGCCAGCGGTTACTACGACTGGAGTAAGCGCTTGCCCAGTGCCCGGGAGCGCGACAACCAGCGCTTGCTCGGCCGGATCCGTGAGTTGCATGAGGACAGCCGGGGCACATTGGGCGCCGGCCGGATGCATGAAGACCTTGCCGAGGAAGGCGAGACGGCGAGCCTGAACCGGGTGGCGCGTCTGATGGCGACCGATGGCCTGCAGGGTTGGCCGCGACCGAAGCGGCGAGGCCAGCGCGGCAAGCCGGCGCTGACGCCGCCGGGTGTGCGCAACCTGCTGGAGCGGGACTTCACCGCGTTGGAGCCGGAGACCAGGTGGGTCACCGACATCACCGAGCTCAAGACCCGGCAAGGCAAGCTGTATCTGTGCATCGTGCTGGACCTGTTTGACCAGCGGGTGGTGGGGTGGTCAATGCATCATCGTCAGGATCGTCAGATGGTGATCAGGGCCGTGCAGATGGCGGTCTGGCAGCGCCAAGGCAGCCATCCACTGATCCTGCACTCCGACCGTGGCAGCCAGTTCCGAAGCGGCGACTACCAGCGTTACCTGGCGGCCAACGGCTTGGTGTGCTCGATGAGCGCGGTGGGCCACTGCGGTGACAACGCCGCGTGCGAAGGCTTCTTCGGCCTGCTCAAGCGCGAGCGGGTCTACCGCATGACCTACCCAACGCTCGATGCCGCGAGGGCGGATGTGTTCGAATACATCGAGCGGTTCCACAACCCGAGGATGCGACGAAGGGTCGCCAGGCAAGACCAGAAGTTCTCAGCCCTTTTACAACCGTCCGTGATTTCGGGGTAGAACCC
>NZ_JASCOR010000323.1 GCF_029959445.1 Stenotrophomonas sp. PS02298
TTTTTCTTATAAATGCACTCGTCAGCGCCCCCGCCCCCCGGGGGGGGGGGGGGGGGGGGGGGCGCCCCCGACCTCCATCGCAGCTGCCGCACCCTCACCCCAACCCCTCTCCCAGGGGGAGAGGGGCTCAAGTGCACGCACCCCGCTCTCCGCCGCCGGCAAGCCGATGCGTACCGCCCCTCCGGGTGTGGTCGCCAAGGGCCAGCCGGAACCGCTCAAGGGCGTGCGTCGCAACATGGCGCGGGTGATGGCCGATGCGCACAGCAAGGTCGTGCCGACCACGCTCAGCGACGACGCCGACATCCATGCCTGGGCGCCGGGCAACGACATGACCTCACGCCTGGTCCGTGCCATCGTCAGCGCCTGCCAGGCGGTGCCGGCAATGAATGCCTGGTTCGACGGTGACAACCTGACCCGCACCCTGCACGCCCAGGTCGACATCGGCATCGCCGTGGACACCGACGACGGCCTGTTCGTGCCGGCCCTGCGCAATGCCGACATGCTCGATGCACGCGGCGTGCGCGAGGGCATCAACCGTCTGCGCCAGCAGGTGGAAGACCGCTCGATCGCACCGTCGGAACTGAGCGGCTACACCATCAGCCTGTCCAACTTCGGCATGTTCGCTGGTCGCTACGCCACCCCGGTGGTCGTACCGCCGTGCGTGGCCATCGTTGCCGCCGGCCGTGCCCGCTTCCAGGTCACTCCGGTGATGGGCGGCATTGAAACCCACAAGGTCATCCCGTTGTCGGTCACCTTCGATCACCGCGCCTGCACCGGCGGCGAAGCAGCGCGCTTCCTGCGCGTGCTGATCGATGATCTGGCGAAGATTCACTGATAGTTTTGTTGGTAGCGTTATTTGAGGCCCGCAGCGATGCGGGCCTTTTTTTGGCTTGGCGTTTGCCCTGGGTTTGCTTGTGGCCTGCTTTGGGCCTGCTTTGGGCCTGCTTTGGGTTTGCTTTGAGTTTGCTTTGGGTTCGCTTGCTAGAAGCTTCCCCTCACCCCAGCCCCTCTCCCGCAGGCGGGAGAGGGGCTAGCAATGCATCGGCTCGTAGTGCACTAGCCCCCTCTCCCGCAGGCGGGAGAGGGGCTCGGACCGCTCGCGCTCGCAGTGCACTAGCCCCTCTCCCGCCTGCGGG
>NZ_JASCOR010000324.1 GCF_029959445.1 Stenotrophomonas sp. PS02298
A
Organism: Stenotrophomonas sp. PS02298; assembly: GCF_029959445.1. Classification (GTDB taxonomy): domain Bacteria; phylum Pseudomonadota; class Gammaproteobacteria; order Xanthomonadales; family Xanthomonadaceae; genus Stenotrophomonas. The sequence continues at coordinate 2 of NZ_JASCOR010000324.1, forward strand.
TCACGCTCCTTTTATTTTTGTGTTGGGGGGTCTGGTGTGGGGGTGCGGGGGGGGGGGGGCCCCCCCCCCGAGGCTGTCGTGAGGTATCTCGGTGTTGTAATCGGCCAGCCACCGCTCCGCCTGTTCGCGTACTTCTCCGAGGTTGCGGAAGACGTGCATATCCAGCACGCCGCGTCGGAAGCTGCCATTGAAGCGTTCGATGAAGCCTTTCTGCATCGGCCGTCCTGGCTCGATAAAATCCAGCGCGATGTTCTTGCGCTCCGCCGATTCCGCCAACGCCAGGGCGATGAACTCGGGGCCGTTGTCCAGGCGAAGCTTTGCGGGATAGCCGCGCCACGCTGCAATTCGTTCCAAAGTGCGGATGACCCGCGTAGCCGGTAAATACAAATCAACTTCGATGGCCAAAGCCTCGCGGCTGAAATCGTCGATCACGTTGAATGTCCGGAACCTTCGCCCATCCCAAAGCGCGTCGGACATGAAGTCGATCGACCAGCTGCCGTTGATCTGCTCGCCGGCCACCAATGGCATCGGGTGCCGGTTCGTAAGACGCTTCTTCCCTCGTCGACGCTGATTGAGCTTCATAAGGCAGTACACACGCCAGACACGCTTGTGATTCCATACCAAACCGCGACGACGAATCAGTTGAAACAGCTTGCCGAAGCCGCGCTCCGGAAAACGCTCAGAGAGCTCGGCCAATAGCGCGATCACCTCTTCGTCCCGATCCGGTCGATAACGGTAGCGCGCCGTCGACCGGGGCATTCCAATCGCCGCACAGGCCCGGCGTTCGCTCCAGCCGTGGCGCTTCTGCAACCAGGCCAAGAGCGGGCGCTTATGCGCCGGGTCTACAGCTTTTTGCAATCAGATCCTTCAACGCAAGATTCTCCATCGTCAGTTCGGCGTACATCCGCTTCAGCTTTGCGTGCTCAGCTTCAACGTCCCGCAACCGCTGCACGTCCGAAGCTTCCATGCCGCCGTACTTGGACTTCCAGCGACGTTCCCCCGATTTTGAGTAGCGCGGCGATTTGGAGTTCAATCCCCAACGAGACGGAGATTGGACATGAAGAAGCGCTTTTCCGAAGAGCAGATCATTGGCTTCCTGCGTGAGGCAGAGGCCGG
>NZ_JASCOR010000325.1 GCF_029959445.1 Stenotrophomonas sp. PS02298
GTGGGGGGGGTAAACCCCCCCCCCCCATAGGGGGGGGCGCCCCCCGGCCCCCACGACATTCCGAACGCGCCCCACCGCAATGGACGGGCGTGTGGGGCTACGCCCCGGCTTGCTGCCGCAGGTTGCACGAAAGCGTGCCGTCCTCGACGCTGGCGGTTCGTCGCCTGTACGTCACGAAGGACGGTTCACCGACACGCCGCCCGGCCTTGCAATGGAGCTTCCACGCCACGCCTCACGCAAAGGGCCGCAAGCAGCAGTAGGGACGCTTTCACCTTGTCGCTGGGCATTGTCCTTGCCCGTGTCAGGGCGCAGGCCGGTGAAGCCGTCGCGCGGGGATGCCGAGTCGGCCATGCCTCCATTCGGGAGCGGGCGGCCAGTACGTCCTTGTGTTGTTGTGAATCCTGGCGGTGGCTGGGCTTCATGGCCGCAACCTTCCAGCGAAAACAATTCCCCCTGCGCTGCGCGCATTCCTCGCGGGACAAATTCTTTTCGCTTCCAGGTTCTCCACGGTGTTGCGACCGCTGCGCGGTGCGGCCAGCCCATCCCCCGCCGGACGGATCACAACAAGGACGCACTGGCGCGACCTTGTTCAACCCGAAAGGAGAAATCATCATGGCTAACATCGGCACCTTCACCGCAGAGAAAGACGGCTTCACCGGCCAGCTCCGCACCCTGACCCTCAACTTCAAGGTCAAGCTGGTTCCCAACGACAAGGGCGAGAACGAAAGCGCCCCGGACTTCCGCCTGCAAGCGGCCGGCCACGACTTCGGCGCGGCGTGGAAGAAAACCAGCGAGGCCGGGCGGGATTACCTGTCGGTGGCCATCGACGATCCTTCATTCCCGGCGACGGTCTATGCCCGCCTGATCGAAGGCGAGAATGACACGCACGACCTCATCTGGTCGCGCAGCAAGCCCAAGGCGGCCTGACGGCCGCCCACCGCGCCCCGCCCATTGCGGCGGGGCGCGGTGCTGCTGATCGCAGCATCGCCCGCACAGGGTTTCGGCAGTTGCCCCATGTCCCGCATGTCCAAGGCCAG
>NZ_JASCOR010000326.1 GCF_029959445.1 Stenotrophomonas sp. PS02298
CCGCGAAGCTGACCCTGCTGAAGCCCTTGGCACCTGCGCCATCTGGTGATGTACTTGCTTCGCGGCTCACGCCGCTCCTACAAATGCATCCGCCGCCTGCTCGCTGGCATCGATTTACTGCATCACCTGCCTTCTCCCCACCCCCGGCGAGGCCAAGCAGCATGATCACCAGCCTGAAAGTCCTGTTGATCGCCATCAGCGTGCTCGCCAGCATGTACCTGATCGCCTGCGCCCTGCTCGCCTTCAATGCCCGCAGCATGCTTTACCACCCGGCCCCGCGCAGTGCCGATGTACCGCACTGGACCATGCCGCGCGGCGATGCCGACATCATCGTCTCCAGCAACCGGCAGCACAGCACGCAGCTCATCCTGTATTTCGGCGGCAATGCCGAAGATGTCTCGCAGGCACTGGCGATGCTGCAGCAGGCCTTCCCGGCAGCCGCCATCCACGCCATGCACTACCGCGGCTATGGCGGCAGCAGCGGTTCACCGACCGAAGCCATGCTTGTTGGCGATGCCTTGGCGCTGTACGACAGCACCAGCAACGGCCAAGCCCAGGACATCGTCGTGATTGGCCGCAGCCTCGGCTCGGGCGTCGCCGTGCAACTCGCGGCTGCGCGGCCGGTTCAACGCCTGGTCCTGATCACGCCTTACGACAGCATTGGCGGCCTTGCGGCACGCATGTTCCCGGCCTTCCCGGTACGCCTGTTGCTACGCGACCACTACGACTCCTGGCGTCACGCGGCACAGATCACCGCTCCCACCACGCTGATCATCGCCGGCAGGGATGAGGTGATTCCGAATGCGAGTTCGCTGCGGCTACTGCGCGAATTCCGGCCCGGCGTCGCGCAGGCAGTGACCATCGCTGATGCCGATCACAATGATGTGTTTGGCTATCCGCAGTTTGCGGAGGCGTTGCGGGGGCGGTAGCGCTTGAAGCCTACCCCCTCCCCAACCCTCCCCTGCGCTACGCGCAAGGGAGGGGGCGGAGGCGAGCCCTCCCTTGCGCGCAGCGCAGGGGAGGGTTGGGA
>NZ_JASCOR010000327.1 GCF_029959445.1 Stenotrophomonas sp. PS02298
GCTCGACACCGGCAAGTGCCGAGCCGTCGCCGCAACACAGGTGATCTCACCACCTGGCATTGGCCGAGGCCCTGCTGCTCCGCGAAGCGGCCGCAGTCTCGGCGATCAACATCGCAAAAGGTGAGACATGCCCAATCCGATCATCCCCTGGCCCGGCGGTAAGCGCCGCTTGATCAAGCACCTGTACCCGCATTTCCCCTCCCACGAGTGCTACGTCGAAGCATTCGCCGGCGGCGCGGCCGCGCTACTGATGCGACCGGTACCGGCGCCGGTGGAAGTGCTCAACGACATCAATGGAGAGCTGGTGCGGCTGTACCGCTGCATCCGGCATCACCTCGACGAGTTCATCCGCCAGTTCCGTTGGTCCCTCGTCAGCCGCCAGATGTTCGAGTGGGCGCAGATGGAGCGGCCGGAGACCCTGACCGACATCCAGCGGGCGGCGCGGTTCTATTACCTCCAGAAATTGGCCTTCGGTGGCAAGGTGCAGGGCCAGAGCTTCGGCTACGTCGCCAGCGGCAGCGGCCCACGGCTCAACCTGCTGCGCATCGAGGAGGAGCTGAGTGCCGTCCACCTGCGGCTGGCCAGCGTCATCGTCGAGCACGGTCCGTGGCACGAGGTCGTCGAGCGCTACGACCGGCCGGCGACGCTGCACTACCTGGACCCGCCGTATTGGGAGACCGAAGGCTATGGAGTCGATTTCCCCTGGGCCGAGTACGAGCGCATGGCGGCCTGGATGCGCTCGGCGAAGGGCAAGGTGGTGTTGTCGATCAACGACCACCCGGAGATCCGCCGGCTGTTCGAGGGCTTCGACCTGGTCCCCCTGCAGCTGCGCTACACCATCGGGCGCGAGGGACGGGATGCTGCCGCCGGCGAGCTGATCATCAAGAGCTGGGATGACAGCCAGGCCACGCTGCTGTAGCTGTCCGTTGCCTGTCTGTGGTGCGGCCCCCGCGTGGTGGGGGGCGCCCCCGGCGCGGGCCGGGTGACCCCCCCGGCCGGCGGCA